>CAIYBL010000066.1 GCA_903924485.1 uncultured Actinomycetes bacterium | reverse complement strand
GATCTGACCGGAGAGGAGGTACCCGAATATCGACCAGGCGGCGCCTTCGTCTTGCTTCATGGGGTCTCCTTCTGGATGGGGTCTTTCGGTACTGACGGCAATGGTAGATGGATGCGAAGTTTGAGGAAACTGCGGATTTCCCCGCCCAGCCAGGCCACGGTGAGTGCAATCGCCACAACGCCAAAACTCGGGCGATCGATGCTGGATTTAGCGGTGAAATTGGTCAGGAGCCAGAGAAAGAGCCCCAGCACGGCAATTTTGGCGAAGTAAGAAAAAATGGCCAAGGCGAAGGTGGTCAGCGGGTCGAGCTTTCTCGAAATGGCCGATACGCCCAAATGAACTGCGAAAAACATGACGACGACGAATTGAGCCAAAAGAGCTCCAAGCAGGCCTGATTTTCCGCGAACCAAGGTGGCGATGAGAATTCCTAAAAGTCCGACCGCAAAAGAAGGAATGAGCGCGCCGCGAGCCATTTCGCGTTCATTACTGGCAGGGGCACTCATACATCGACCTTAATGCGTCGGGCAGCAATCCAATGCCGCGAAATCGAGGTACTGACCAGCGCCAATGACAGGAACGTGACGACTGCAAACCATAACGGCTCAAATGCCATGACGGTTACCGGGATGGCCACTGTTGCCGTCCAGAAATACATAATGACCGCAGTTCGCTGATGTGAGTTTCCATCACCAAGCAAGCGATGATGCAAATGTTCTTTATCAGGAGTAAATGGAGAACGTCCTGAAAGCAGTCGGCGAAATACTGCGAGCAGGAGATCAGCTAGAGGAATAGCAAGCACTGCGAAAGGCAGAAGTAGCGGCAATAGCGTGGGCCCTTTATTTTCAGCAGAAATCGCATTGGCATCAATTTGACCAGTGAGAGTGATTGCTGCCGCAGCAAGAAGAAGGCCAAGAAACATTGATCCAGAATCGCCCATAAATATTTTGGCAGGATGTGAATTATGTGGAAGGAATCCAATACACACTCCGATAATTATTGCGGTAATAAGTGATGGTGATCCTGCTCGGCTAAAGCCATAGACAACGGCAAGCAAATAAGCGAAAGCGAAAAATGATGCGCCAGAAATGGCGACAATCCCTGCCGCAAGGCCATCGAGGCCATCGATAAAGTTCACAGCATTTACGGTAACGAGAACTATGAGCACCGTTAACGCTTGTCCGATACTTGGAGGCAAAGTCGTAATGCCATTTATCGGAAGCCAAAGAATTTGAATTCCGTAGAGAAGTAAAATGCCCGCAGCCAAAGCTTGTCCGGCCAACTTGGTAATTGCATCGAGTTGGAAACGATCATCAGCCATGCCAAGAATAATGACAAATGTTGCGGCCAAGAAAACACCTTGCAACTCATGCCCAAATGACTTCCCGACAAGTGAAAGGTGTCGGACGATTAGCAAAGTAAGTGCCATAGAGATCCACATCGCCAGTCCACCCCAGCGTGCTGTTGGAAGTGCGTGGACATCGCGGCTTCGAATTTGAGCAACTGCTCCAAATTTCTCAGCAAGTACTTTGACACCTGGCGTGACTGCGTAACAGAGCACAGCACTCAAGAGTGTTGTGATCAGGTATTCACGCATAAGTTTTTCTTTCCTTAGGCTGAATAAATTGGGAATCGCGCAGTGAGTTCTTTGATTTCACTGCGAATTCCTGACAACACTTTGGTGTCATCAGTAGCAATTGCACGAGAAATCATGGACGCAATGCTCTTCATTTCGCCCGCACCCATACCTTGGGTTGTGGTCGCTGCGGATCCAACGCGGATCCCGCTGGTCACGGCAGGAGATTCTGGATCGAAAGGAATGGCATTCTTATTCAGAACAATTCCTGCAAGGCCGCAACGCTCGTCTGCAATCTTCCCGTTCACGCCTGTACTGCGAATATCGATGAGCGCCAAGTGCGTCTGTGTACCTCCAGAAACTGCGCGCATACCTTCGTCTTCAAGAGAGGCGGCGAGAACCTTGCAATTTGAAATTACATTCTTGGCGTAGCTCTGATACTCCGGTGTCGCGCACTCCTTAAGAGCAACAGCTTTTCCAGCAACTGCAGACATGATCGGTCCACCTTGTAAGCCGGGGAAAACTGCTTTATCAATCGCGGCCGCATGTTCTGCCTTAGATAAAATCATTCCGCCACGCGGGCCGCGCAAAACTTTATGCGTGGTGAAGGAGACTACGTCGGCATATGGCACTGGCGAAGGAATGGCCTTGCCCGCAACCAATCCAATAAAGTGCGCTGCGTCAACCCACATGATCGCGCCTACTTCATCGCAGATCTCACGTACCTTTTCAAAGTCAATCAAACTTGGATAAGCGGTGGCGCCCGTGCAAATCATTTTTGGTTTGTTTGCAATTGCTAGCGAGCGCAGTTCGTCATAATCGATAAGCTCGTCTTCTTGTCGCACGCCATAGGAAACGATGTTGAACCACTTGCCAGAGAAATTCACTTTCGAACCATGGGTTAAGTGACCACCATGAGGAAGCGACATTGCAAGAACTGTGTCTCCTGGCTTTGTGAAAGCGGCATAGACGGCGATATTCGCACTGGCTCCAGAATGAGGCTGCACGTTTGCATGATCTGCGCCAAAAAGAGATTTAGCGCGATCAATTGCCAGAATTTCAGCTTTATCTACCTCTTCACAGCCGCCGTAATATCGCTTGCCTGCATATCCCTCGGCGTATTTATTGGAAAGGGTCGATCCAAGGGCTGCAAGAACCGCTCGAGATGTGAAATTCTCACTTGCAATCAGTTGCAACGTTGTCTGTTGACGCTTCAACTCAGAGAGCAATATCCCGGCAATATCTGGATCTTGTTGTGAAAGAAGGTCGAAATCGGGGCCATAAAAAGGGGTATCTGACATGGTGCTTAGCCTATGCCGTCAGGCTCAAATTGAAGACTCTGGCCCCGAAATCTCAGGTGTGACTTCCTGCAATTCCGTGAGGGATATTGCCCCTTCACGAAGAACGGTAACTGTGGAGGTGTTGGCCGCCACTACAGTCGAAAATGGGACCGCCGCCAAATCACCGATACTAAAAATACCTTGCACATCTATAGCCCTGACATGGATGTCTTCAATTTTAAGAATCGGAGGCGAACCCGCAGGCGCAGCACTTGCAACGGCAAGCGGGCCGGTTTGGCGCACAAGGTCAAGAACAAATCCATTCGAAGGAATACGCACGGAGATGTATCCAAGCCTACCCTCGTCCCCCAAATCCCACGAGAGTCCATGAGATGGAAGGACATTAAAAGATATTTGCCCTGGCCAGAATTTCGTCATGAGTTCACGTGCAGAATCTGGGATCTCTCGAGCAACACCATCGAGCACGGCAACACTTGCAACGAGCACTTGCGTTGCAACTCCCAATTCATCACCGCGAATTGCATGAATTGTTCGCACAGCATCATGAACAAAGGCATCTGCCAGTAGTACATATCCATTCTCTAATGGAGCCGCGATTACATAACCGGCACGGATCCATTCCAAGGCTTGATTGAAATGAGCTTGAGCGTCACCAGATTGAAGGTCAATGATCTCAATCATGAGATTTCCTTATTGCACTGGTCCATCGCGGACGATCGTTGAGATCGTTGTGCAGTTTGATGTCCTCAAAATTTAATTGCAAAGCTTCGGCCACTGCTGGGCCTTGTTCTTCGCCATGCTCAGAGATAAATAACCCGCCAGACTTCAGCAATCGTGCGGCCGCCTCATAAAAACGTCGTGGCACATCCATTCCATCTGGCCCGCCAAAAAGTGCTACATGCGGTTCATAATCCACGACTTCCGATGGCAAAACTTCGCCACTTGGAACATATGGAGGATTGGCAATAATAAGGTCTGCCTTCACGCCCATTAGCGCCGTGGAAACATCTTCTTCAACTATACGTACATCGGCGCCAATTGCCTCAATATTCTTGCGCAACCAAAAAACTGCCTCTGGGGCAATTTCGACGGCAATTACATGCGCGTGCGGTGACTGTGTAGCAATCGCCAGTGCCAATGAACCAGCGCCAGCACCCAGATCGATGACACTAGCTGGACCTTCAAAACTCTTGAGGTGAGCAACAATGCGGTCAATCATTAGTTCAGTTTCTGGACGAGGGATTAACACCCCTGGTCCTACATGCAAAGTGAGATCTCCAAAATACGCTAGCCCCGTTATGTATTGAACCGGCTCATTAGCCAACCGACGAGTAACCAGTTGCGAAAAATGTTCGATAACTTGCGAAGGATCCTCTAGCGCTTCAATCGCACCTTCAACACGAATAGGGTGATGCAAATCCATCCGACTAATTCCTAACAAATGCGCGAATAAGTGTTCGGCATCTACATCTTCAAATCCCGCAGCGCGTAAATCTCTCTTGGCCGGGGCAAGAACCTCGCGAATATTGATTGCCATGATTTTAGTTTGTAGAAGCTAACTTTGCAGCTTTGTCAGCATCAAGCAAAGCTTGAATCATGGGATCCAGTTCTCCATTAAGAACGGCATCTAAGTTATTTGACTTGAAGTTAACTCGATGATCACTGATGCGATTCTCTGGATAGTTATAGGTTCGAATTCGCTCGCTTCGGTCCACAGTACGTACCTGGCTTTTACGCTCTGCTGACGCAGCTTCTTGCGCAGCTTCTTGCGCAGCAAGCAACATACGAGCACGCAAAATACGCAGTGCTGATTCCTTGTTCTGCAACTGGCTCTTTTCGTTCTGACACGAAACCACAATTCCAGTCGGGATATGAGTTATACGAACTGCAGAATCCGTTGTGTTAACACTTTGGCCACCTGGACCGCTAGAGCGAAAGACGTCGATACGTAGATCTTGCATGTTGATCTCAACATCTACTTCCTCGGCCTCTGGCAAAACCATCACGCCAGCGGCGGATGTATGAATGCGGCCTTGGGATTCAGTTTCAGGAACTCTCTGCACACGGTGTACGCCGCCTTCAAACTTCAAGCGGGCATATGGCGATTTACCAGGTTCAGCAATTCCTTTGGATTTCACGGCAACGGAAATGTCCTTGTATCCGCCAAGGTCGCTCTCGGTTGCATCGAGAATTTCAGTTTTCCAGCCATTCTTCTCCGCGTATCGCAAATACATGCGCAAAAGATCTCCAGCAAAGAGGGCTGATTCGTCTCCTCCAGCACCTGCTTTAATTTCTAGGATTACATCACGATCATCATTAAGGTCGCGTGGCAGTAGCAACTCCTCTAACTTGGTCGCCGCTTCATCGCGGGCTAGTTCCAAGCCAGGAATCTCTGAAGCAAAATCTTCATCGACTTCCGCTAACTCTTTAGCCGCAGCTAAATCATCTTCGGCACTTTTCCACTGACGAAATCCAGCCACGACGGGACCAAGTTGGGCATATCGGCGCCCTAGTTGTCGGGCCTTGCCTTGATCGTTATGTATATCAGGATCAGCCATTTGTGCTTCAAGTTCGGCATATTCGCGAACGAGCTCATGAGCCAAGGCAAAGCGATCATTGTTGCTCATCGTTGCCTCCTGAAAAAAATAGATAAAAAGAAAGAGACCGCAACCGTTACAGAAGTAACGGCTGCGGTCTCTTTAGAAAGCTACTTAACGCCTGATTTTCCGAAGCGCTCTTCGAACTTCGCAACGCGACCACCAGTGTCGAGGATGCGCTGCTTGCCGGTGTAGAACGGGTGGCATACAGAACAAACTTCCACGTAAATGGCACCGCTAGCAACAGTTGAGCGAGTCATGAAGCTCTCGCCGCAACCGCAGGTGACCTTTGTGTCACCGTATTGCGGATGAATTTCTTTCTTCATATCTTTGCCTCTCTTAGGGACTGGGTCGCTTTTTCAAGTCGTGAACCAGTTCGTGATGAACCCAAGGGTAACGCCGAGGCGCCATCATTGGAAATCGGTGAGCTTTTACGCCTGAGCGTAGGCGCTTTAGCCTTCACTTCCTGGGCCCGACGTTGTCTTCTGAATCTGCATCAAGAATTCAACGTTGGACTTGGTGCCCTTCATTCTCTCAAGCAAGAGCTCGAGGGCGGCTTGTGGCTCAAGGGCGTGAAGCACGCGGCGCAGCTTCCAGACAATGTTGAGCTCCTCGGTGCCCATAAGGATTTCTTCCTTACGAGTACCTGAAGCGACAACGTTTACGGCTGGGAAGATGCGCTTGTCAGCCAAGCGACGATCCAAGATGAGCTCCATGTTTCCTGTGCCCTTGAACTCTTCGAAGATAACTTCATCCATGCGTGAGCCAGTATCAACCAGAGCCGTTGCAAGGATGGTTAGTGATCCGCCATCTTCGATATTGCGTGCGGCACCGAAGAACTTCTTAGGTGGATACAAGGCAGCAGAGTCAACGCCACCGGAAAGAATGCGACCACTTGCAGGTGCTGCAATGTTGTACGCGCGACCGAGGCGAGTAATGGAATCAAGAAGCACGACTACATCGTGACCAAGTTCCACCAAACGCTTTGCGCGCTCAATTGCTAGTTCGGCAACCGTGGTGTGATCATCAGCTGGGCGATCAAAAGTAGAAGCAATAACTTCACCCTTAACCGAGCGCTGCATATCTGTAACTTCTTCTGGACGCTCATCAACGAGGACAACCATCAAGTGACACTCTGGGTTATTGGTTGTGATGGCGTTGGCGATTGCCTGCAAGACCATTGTCTTTCCAGCTTTTGGAGGAGAAACAATAAGTCCGCGCTGGCCTTTACCAATAGGTGAAATCAAGTCAATAACACGCGTGGTTAAAATGTTTGGTTCAGTCTCAAGACGCAAACGCTCCTGTGGGTATAACGGAACCAACTTTGAGAACTCAACACGATTACGTGCCTCCTCAGGTTGCATTCCGTTTACAGTCTCAAGAGTGATTAGCGCATTGAACTTCTCGCGACGCTCGCCCTCTCGTGCCTGTCGAACAGTGCCTGTGACAACATCTCCCTTGCGCAGTCCGTAACGACGAACTTGTTGCAATGAGATGTACACGTCGTTTGGACCTGGCAAGTATCCGCCAGTGCGAATAAATGCATAACTTTCAAGGATATCTACGAGCCCGCCAACTGGTACTAAGACATCGTCTTCAGCAAGTACAGGTTCACGTTCTTCGCGAACAGGGTTGTTGCCTTGACGCTCGCGTGTACGGCCACGATCGCGTCCACGATCGCGTCCACGTCCACGATCAGAACTATCGCCCCGGTCACTCTTTGGCTCTAGTGGCTCGTTATCTGATTCTTCAGCAACTGCTTCAGTCTCTTGCTTCTTCTTATTACGATTGGCGTTGCGCTCGGCTCGTTTTGTTTCGCGTTCTAATTTCGCGGCTTCACGATTTGAGGCTTGGAGATCGCTAATAGCTTGCACGAGTGCGGCCTTCTTCAACTTGGCGGCGCCTTCGATTCCTAATTGTCCGGCAACAGCTTGCAGTTGCGGAAGGAGCATCGAAGCTAACTCAGGGCTACTTGAGCGAACAGGTTCTTTTTCAGTCATTGAACTTCATTTCAGTTATGGGAATAGTCCCGTGATTATTTTCCTCTAGTGGAAATCTGAGGTATTTCTTGCCACTCAATGATTCGCAAGTGGGCGGTTCAGATACGAGAACCGTAGCAGGGGTCCCACAAATCTTCCAAACTCGTCCTGGTCAAGCCAAAATCACGCGCAGCTTATGAGGTGATAACGCTCGCTCCAATGGCCGATACCGCGAGCTCTTGCACGTCAAAATTCTCCCCTGCAGCGCGCGATAACTCGGCTACTTCTGCGCTGTCGCCCGCATGCAAAACCAACACCGTTGGACCTGCTCCAGAGATAAAAGCGGCCACCCCGGCTGCCCGCAACTTTGTTACGAGAGCGAATGATTTAGGCATCACTTCTTGTCGATACTTTTGATGCAAGAAATCTTCCGTGGCAACGTAGAGCAAGTCCGGGCGTGCAGAAAGCGCGTGACCTAACAGAGCGCTTCTCGTTGAGTTGGCAACGGCATCAGAATGAGGAATTGATTCAGGCAGAAGCTTTCGAGCTTTTGATGTAGCCACTGAGTGTGTAGGGATAAACGCAAGAACTTTGATACGCGAGTCCACCGTTATCCCAACGGCGCGAGCGACCTTGCTGCCGTGATGATCTTCTTGCCAGGCGATAGTTGCCCCGCCAAATAGCGCTGCAGCAACGTTATCTGGATGACCTTCCATTTTCGAAGCAAGATTTAGGAGTTCATCGTCAATCATCCGTTCATTTCCTGAAAGAACTAATGCGCGTGCAAGTGCGAGCCCGCCGACAATTGCGCTGGCTGAAGAACCAAGGCCGCGTCCTTGTGGCACAACGTTAAGCGCACGAACTGAAAGCCCACGAGGTTTTCCACCCATAAAATCAAAACCTTGATACATGGCTTTGATTAGTAAGTTCTTTTCATCTCGACGGACTGTCTCGGCGCCTTCGCCTGCTACATCAAGATCAAGCCCCACTTCATCGGTAACTTGTGCAACGTAACGGTCGTACATGCCAAGTGCTAAACCGAAGGAATCAAAGCCGGGTCCCAAATTAGCGCTTGATGCAGGCACTTGCACCTGAACAGGGTGTGCGCGGAAAGTTGGTTTCGCCATGGTCGCTTCTTAAGCCAAGCCCAGTGCCTGCGCGGCAACGGATGCAATAGGAGGAATTACAACAGGATCAGCTGCGCCTTCAAGTGCCCAGTGAACATCTTTAAGTCCGTGACCCGTCACCGTAATCACAATGCGCTTTCCATGTGGCAAAGTGCCACGTGCTTCGTGTTTGATCAAACCTGCAAGTCCAGCGGCACTTGATGGCTCAACGAAGACGCCTTCTTTGCCTGCAACAAGACGGTATGCGCTCAAAATTTCTTCATCAGTAACAGAATCAATAAGACCACCAGATTCATCACGCGCGGCCACTGCCTGTTTCCACGATGCAGGGTTTCCGATTCGGATAGCTGTAGCGATTGTTTCTGGGTTGGTGACAATTTCTCCGCGCACAATGGGGGCCGAGCCTTCGGCTTGAAAGCCCCACATCTGTGGCAACTTTGATGAAATTCCATCGGCGCGATATTCGTTGTAACCCTTCCAGTATGCGGTGATATTTCCTGCATTACCGACAGGCAGCGCATGAATATCCGGAGCATCTTCAAGGAAATCAACGATTTCAAACGCCGCAGTCTTTTGACCTTCAATACGGAAAGGGTTTACTGAGTTAACTAACGCAACGGGATAATTCTCAGACAGATCGAGAGCCAAGTTCAGGCAATCATCGAAATTTCCATCTACCTGCAACAAAGTCGAACCGTGAATGATTGCTTGGGCCATCTTGCCCATGGCGATCTTTCCCGCAGGAACCAATACTGCTGGCACCATTCCGGCCTTGGTTGCATAGGCCGCAGCCGATGCACTGGTATTTCCGGTTGAGGCGCAAATAACGGCCTTTGCTCCATCTTCTGCAGCTTTAGAAATAGCCATTGTCATTCCGCGATCCTTAAAGGAACCCGTAGGGTTGGCGCCTTCAAATTTCAGCCAGACATCATTATTGAGAAGTTTAGAAAGATAAAGCGCATGAATAAGCGGTGTTCCACCTTCACGAAGTGTGATGACAGGAGTCTTTGCGCTTACAGGTAGGCGATCTCGGTATTCCTCGATAACTCCGCGCCATTGATGTGCTCCACGTTGTACATGCTGGTTGCTCATTATTGAGGTGACCCTTCAACTCGAATAACACTGTCAACGGACTTGACCATATCCATCTGAGACAACCGCGCTACCGTTGCAGCCAACGCTGCCTCGGTTGCATTGTGCGTAACAACAATAAGTTCAGCATCCGTGCCACGACCCGTTTGTCGAACAGTTTGAATAGAAACATTCTCGGTAGCAAAACCTTGTGCAATGGCGGCAAGGACACCAGATTTGTCGGCAACGTTGAGACGAATCAAATACTTAGTCTTGGTCTGACCGATTGGCACGATCGCGCGATCTGCATAATCACTCTCACGCGGTCCAACTGCTCCACCTGTGCGATGGCGAGCAACGGCAACAACGTCGCCAAGAATTGCGCTGGCTGTTGGTGCCCCACCTGCCCCGCGACCATAAAACATTAGTTCTCCAGCGGATTGAGCCTCGACAAATACTGCGTTAAAGGCTTCGCGCACTGCTGCGAGTGGATGATTGCGTGGAAGAAGTACGGGGTGAACGCGCACCGAAATTTGATCTGTTGGCGTGAGTTCTGCAATCGCCAATAACTTGATGACATGGTTCATGGATTTTGCTACGGCAACATCAGCTGCGGTGATCTGTGAAATGCCTTCGCGGTGTACATCAGCCGCCGTCACACGTGTGTGAAAAGCCAGTCCTGCCAAGATTGCTGCTTTTGCCGCAGCATCAAAGCCTTCGATATCTGCCGTTGGGTCTGATTCGGCGTAACCGAGCGCTTGTGCTTGGGCAAGAGCTTCACCAAATGCACTGCCCTCTTCATCCATTTTGGTCAAGATAAAGTTGGTAGTTCCATTAACAATTCCCATTATTCGAGTGACGTGATCGCCTACTAAGGATTCGCGAAGCGGGCGTAAAATTGGAATCGCACCTGCAACTGCGGCTTCGTAATACAGATCTACGCCAGCTTTATCTGCTGCGCTATAAAGATCGGCGCCATGTGTTGCCAATAGCGCTTTGTTAGCGGTGACCACGGATTTTCCATTGGCGATGGCTTCCAAAATAAGTGTCCGAGCAGGTTCGATGCCTCCCATGACTTCGATAACAATGTCGATCTCTGGATCGCTCACGACGGACGTGGTATCGGTTGTGAATAGAGAGGAGTCGATACCTGCACGTTGCGCGGAGATGTCGCGGACTGCGATCTTGCTTAGAACAAGTCGAGCGCCCGAACGGGTCGATAGTTCGCGCTGATCCTCAGAAAGAAGGCGGGCTACTTGGCTACCAACAACGCCAGCACCCAACATTCCGATTTTTAGGACAGGGAGTTCGGAATTCATGTGCTCACTCTTTCACACATCAAGGCCGAGAAGATCAGCCTCTGTTTCGCGCCTCAAAATTACGCGTGCTTTTCCGTTAAGTAGCGCTACAACAGGAGGCCGGGGCACATGGTTGTAATTGCTAGCCATACTTCGGCCATATGCACCCGTCGCGGGCACGGCCAATAGATCACCAGGGACTATGTCAGCTGGAAGTTGGATATCTCGAATGACGATATCTCCAGTTTCGCAATGCTTTCCTACTACTCGTGAGGCGATGAGGGGCGCTTGCGAAGTTCGATTAGCAAGCACCGTAATGTACTCGGCCCCATATAGAGCTGGACGAATGTTGTCGCTCATTCCGCCATCAATAGATATGTAGTTGCGGTTATCACCAGATTCAAGAACAACGCTCTTGGTTGTTCCGACGGTGTACAAAGTAAACATCGATGGACCAACGATTGCGCGCCCAGGTTCGATCGAGATGCGCGGAATATCTAAACCGTATGTTGCGCAAGAAGTTTTGACCGCGTTGGCTAGAAACGGCAACACCTGCGCAGGCAACAACGGTTCATCCTCTGGAAGATAAGAAATTCCGTATCCCCCACCAAGGTCTAACTCTGGCAACTGCGTATTAAATTCATCGCGATACTTGCCCATTAGTTCAATGAGTCGATCTGCGGATACAGCGAATGCATCCATGGACAAAATTTGTGAACCAATATGGCCATGAAACCCGCGTAGTTCGATCTCAGGAAGTGAACGCGCCGCGAGCACTGCACTCCATGCCGCACCACTTGCAATAGAGAATCCAAACTTCACATCTTCATGCGCAGTCGCAATGGATTCGTGTGTGTGAGCTTCAATGCCAGGAGTAAGCCGAAGCAGTACCGACTGCACTTTGCCTTGCTTGCGCGCGGCATCGGCCACACGAGTGATCTCGACAAGAGAGTCAACAACTATTGTGCCAACTCCAACTTCGATCGCCTTGGTAATTTCCTCAATTGATTTATTATTACCGTGTACCTGGATCTTTGAAGCTGGGAAATTTGCGGCAAGTGCAACTGCAAGTTCGCCACCAGTACAAACATCTAAACCGATGCCACATTCGGCAATCCATTTAGCAACCTCAACGCAGATAAAAGCTTTTCCTGCGTAGTACACGTGTCCAGCACTTTCACCAAAGGATTCATTCAGTGCCTTATGCCAGGACATTGCGCGCTCTCGAAAGTCAGCCTCGTCAATAAAAAATGTAGGTGTCCCAAAATCTCGCGCCAATTTATGCGCAGGTGCTCCTGAAAGGTGTAGTTGATTTTCGTAGAAGCTGACTTGAGACGACCATACGTTTGCCATGTAACTACATCCTCTCCGGTGCGCTCACACCAAGCAGTGCTAATCCATTGCCAAGAACCTGCTTAGTCGCTGCACAAAGATTTGCACGTGCACTATGGATTGCATCAATAGGTTCATCCCCTAAAGGCAACACACGGCAGTCAGCATAGAACCCGTGATAAACACCCGCGAGTACTTCAAGGTATCGAGCTATGCGGTGAGGCTCTCGAAGTTCTGCGGCTCCCGCCACGACGCGTGGAAACTCGGCAAGTGCGCCCAAAAGTTCGTTTTCGCGATCATGGATGAGCAGCGCGGGGTCAAAGTCAGCCAGGGTATGAGGAACATTGAGGTCGCTCGCATTGCGCAATACACCTGCAATTCGAGCATGTGCGTATTGCACGTAATAAACAGGGTTTTCATTCGTGCGCTTTTTCAATATATCTACATCCAGGACCATCGGTGTTTCCACTGGGTAGCGAATCAGCGTATAGCGAGCAGCATCTACGCCCACTTTCTCCACAAGATCTTCCAACGTGATGATCGTTCCAGCGCGCTTAGAAAGTTTTACTTCTTCGCCACCTTCCATGATCTTTACTAGCTGACCGATCAAAACATGAATGTTGTATTCAGGATCATCCCCTGCACATGCAGCAATTGCCTTGAGTCGATTGACGTAACCATGATGGTCTGCGCCCAACATGTAAATACAAATATCGAACCCACGTTCGCGCTTATTGATGTAATAAGCGGTATCGGATGAAAAGTAAGTAAGTTCGCCGCCACTTTTGATTAGTACGCGATCTTTGTCATCATCAAAATCGGTTGTGCGAAGCCACGTAGCGCCTTCTTGCTCAAAGACGTGTCCTTGCGAACGCAACTTCTCTAAACCGTGCTCAACCGCCCCGCTGCTATGCAATGAACGTTCGGAAAACCAGACATCAAAGTGCGTGTTAAATGTTTCAAGAACTCGTTGCTGATCTGCAAGTTGCGCCTTGTACGCGCGTTCACGAAATTCAACGAACTGTTCATCGCCCACCTTCGACAAAATTTCAGGATCGGCATCAACCACTGCTTGTGCGAGATCAGAAATATAGGCACCTTGATATCCATTTTCAGGAATGGGTTGCCCCGTAGCTGCGGCACGCACTGATTCGCCAAAAAGATCCATCTGATTTCCGCGATCGTTGATGTAAAACTCGCGCGTTACCAATGCTCCAGCTGCGCTAAGTACTCGACCTAGCGAGTCGCCCACTGCCGCCCATCGGGTATGCCCCAAATGCAACGGCCCCGTTGGATTGGCGCTAATGAATTCCAGGTTGATAGCAACGCCCGTAAGTAACGTTCCGTGACCATATTTTTCGCGGGTTTCAAGAATCTGACGGACTACTTCGCCCTGACTTGCACGCACCAACGTAATATTTATAAACCCAGGTCCTGCAATATCCACCGATGCAACGTCGGAAAGTTTTTGTAAATCGCGTTTGAGTAATTCTGCAATTTCCCGTGGGGGTTTCCCCGCATCTTTCGCAACTTGCAGTGCAATAGATGAGGAGTAGTCCCCGTGGTCACGATTTTTTGGACGCTCTAACGAAATTGAATTCGGAATTGCACATACAAGTTCGCCACTATCAACGAGAGCGCGTAGGGCAATCGTGATCTTGTTCGCTAGAAGTTCGCTATGTGAGGACACCCCCCAAGGTTACCGTTCTACTGCTGCCTCTGGTGCACACATTTACGCACATATTCGTTACTAATTTGACGATGAAATTTCATGGAAGCGTTACCAAATCGTTAAGTCAGATATCCGATTTGCCCTTTTCTCACTAGGCGAATTTTTGCTCAATTCACCACATTTTTATTCCCCTCAGATCTATTGCTCACATTGAAAAATATTTTGATGTGAGGCTGGGAACAACCCTTACTCGAAAGGTACTTAATTTATGACTAATCGTCGTAGCGCCTTTACTGCAGTTCTTGCAGGTGAGGGCGGAACAATCCGCATCGAAGATAAGACAATCCTTGCCGTCGAGAATAACAATCTCACCCCTGTCTGGAGTTGGCTCTTCTTCCTCTTTGCTGGTGGACTATATGTTTTGAGCGGTCTCAACCGAATCAATGGTCGCCGTAAAGCTGGACTCAAATCTGAACTTTTCAAACTCTGGCTACTCAAGACTTCTGGTCTTCTTGTTATAACTGGGGCTGCTGTTTACGCGCTCAACTTGGAACGAAGCAACAATCCTCAATTGGTGAGCCTTAAAGGAATCCCCATTGTTGTTCCAGTAATTCTTTTACTTCTAGTTATTGGAACTTTCGTATTGGGACGCACCGCTTTTGGCCGCCACATTTATGCTGTCGGCGGAAATGCGGAAGCGGCCCGACGTGCAGGTATCAATGTCAAGAGAGTTCGTATCGCGGCGTTCGTAATCTGCTCAGCACTTTCAGCGATCGCCGGAATGCTATTTGCCTCCCGACAAAACTCGATTTCCCCAACTACGGGCGGAAGTTCAACACTTCTCTATGCAGTCGGAGCAGCCGTCATCGGTGGAACCAGTCTTTTCGGTGGCAAAGGAAAGATGCGGGATGCAATCCTTGGTGGACTCGTTGTTGCAGTTATCGATAACGGCATGGGGCTCTTGGGGTACGCGGCAGGTATCAAATACATCGTTACTGGAATGGTTCTCTCAATCTCGGCAGGAGTAGATGCTGTTTCTAGGCGAGGTGCCTCAACCAATTAGTGACCTCTGAGCCTACGTTTTGGTTTATCGGGCCATTGCCCTTAGCCTTACCTCGCTCAAAGAAAACACACTCGCGGGAGTGGTGAAATGGCAGACACGCAGGTCTTAGGAACCTGTGTCTTCGGACGTGAGGGTTCAAGTCCCTTCTCCCGCACACATGCTTGATAAAACTTTAGAATCGGTAACATGAAAACCATTGAGGTCACCGAGACCGGCGGACCTGAGAAATTACAATACGTTGACCGCCCTATTCCAGTCATAGGTGCTGATGAGTCTCTTGTCGATGTTCGAGTAGCTGGCGTTAACTTCGTCGATACCTACCATCGCAGCGGTTTATATCCACGCCCCCTGCCATTCACTCCTGGCGCTGAAGGGGTTGGAATTCTTCGTGAAATCAACGGAACGGCACCGGCAGGTTTGTCGGTAGGGATGCGAGTCGGTTGGGTTAACTCTGATGGTGGATATGCCGAGGTTGTATCAATTCCAAGTGAAGAACTTATTCCAATCCCCGAAGGTATTGATGATGCGCAAGCAACAGCTCTGCTTCTGCAAGGAATAACGGCGCATTATCTTGCCGTTGATTCCTACAACATAAAGCCAGGAACTCTAGCCCTCGTGCACGCTGGCGCTGGTGGAGTGGGACTCTTGCTTACGCAATTTATTAAATCCCTCGGTGGGATCGTAATCGCAACTGCTTCAACGGATGCAAAACGAGATCTCTGCCTCGAAAATGGTGCAGATCTGGCGATTGAGTACTCGGGATTTAAAGAGCGTGTTATGGAATTTAGTAATGGTGGTGGTGTTCATGTTGTCTATGACGGCATCGGCAGAACTACATTCGAAGAAAGTCTTGCCTGCGTTCGTCCACGGGGATCTCTAGTCATCTATGGATACTCCAGCGGACCCGTCCCACCCGTTGACTTGCCCAAGCTCACCGCTGGTTCGATATTTCTCTCTCGCCCAACATTGAAGCATTTCACCGCTAATCGCGAAGAACTGCTTTGGCGTGCCAACGAGGTTTTCACTGCTCATTTAAAAGGTCATATGAATGCGCGAATTGGCGGACGATACGCGCTAGAAAATGCGTCACAAGCTCATCAAGATTTAGAGGCTAGAGCAACGACAGGGAAGCTTGTTCTTGAGATATAAAAAATGTTCGTTTGAGATTGGTTGTTACTAACAGACTTCTACCTAGAGGACGCCGTACTTAGCAAATGCTGCGCTAGGGCTCATGCCCTCTTTAACCGCTTTGCGGAATTGATTTTCTCCCGCATCCTTTTCTTCCACTCTTCGAACAACCTCTTCGATCACATCTTTGGGAACAACGACAACTCCGTCAAGATCGGCAACGATTAGATCTCCAGGGTTAATTGTCACTCCATCAATCACGCCTGGAACATCGTGTGCGATCACTTCGTATCGGCTATTGATATCGAGTGGGCTTGTATTTACCCCAAACACTTTAAATCCCAATGCCCTTGTGCGGGCAACATCGCGCACTGGTCCGTCGGTTAGCGTTCCAGCAACGCCTTTAAAGGCGCAGGCAGTAGAAAGAAGTTCACCCCATAAGGACCCATGACCATGACGATTGGTTGGGGAGACATAGACCTGATCTTTTCCGACGGCATCGAGTGCCTTAAGTAATCCCACATACGGAACTTCAGGTGCTGCTTCAACAACTTCCAATTTGACCGGAAATGCGTATCCCATCATGACGCCTTCACCTGAGAGCATGGTGATGTCGGAGCCAAGTACTTGATTGCGATAGTTCAAATGATCCAGGCAATCAGAGGCTAAAGAGGCAGAGAAGATTGTGCGCAACTTATCCAAGTCAAGGTTCACGACGTAACCATACGACGAACCGCAGGCTATTTAAAGGATTGTCCGAACTCGACTCTTAGGATTTCTACTGCGTTAAACATCCAAAAGCTTTGTCGTTACAGGATCCTCGGCTTTTAACGCGGCCTGAACAATGTATCGCTTGGGTGCGCTCCCGATATAAGCAAACGGATAACAAGTGCTAAGAGTCAAGACCGCGCTGCTGGTGGGCACAATTACCGTCTTATCATCGGCCAAGACGATCCGAATTTTCTGCACCTCATATACAAATACTCCGTAATCTGTTGTTACGGTCAGTAAATCGCCAATCTTCAAACTACCGAGGTTTCTTAATACAGAATCTCTATGACCTGCTAAGACTGAGTTATCCTTAACGCCAGGCAAAACACTTCCGATGTAATGACCCACTCCCATTTTTAACTCTTGGGCATCAGTACCTTCAATAATCGGAACTACTCGCTTCAAGCGCGGAATAGAAAGTGAGCCAATAACGTCACCCGTCTTAGGTCGAGTCATCGTTATCGGCGATTTGGACTGCACAGAGAGTTCCAACTTGGGCAGGTATTGGATACCCAAGTTGGAATTCATCTGATAAATCTCAACCCCGGCATAGCCCGCAGTTGTCAGACCCGCGCCAATGGCGAGAGTTGAAACAATGACTAAAGCGATCCGAGACTTTTTCATGGCTGTATGTGATTACTTCGATGTAGCGAACTTACGGAGCCCTAGCGCACCAGCGGCACTCAATAGGAGCCCTACCGCAAGGGCGTTAAACCAAGGCGACGATGTCTTTGGCAAAGTGCCACCAGTTTCTGTAGTTTGACCAACTTCGGTCGCGGCTACACCAACATCAGTGCTGGTTCTCGTAATTGTAATTTCCTCACCAGTGCCAATAACTACTTGACCATTTATTTGTGCACTACCTGACCAAGCGCCGTCATAGCCATCTACATAAGAAACCATAACGACATAACTTCCTGGTGCAACGGTGAAGGTGGTTCCTGCTCCATCAGCTCCAGCAAATGGACTTCCAGTGATATCTGCGCCCGCAAACTTCACATTGAAAGTGAAATCACTTGGTAGTTTTGTTCCAGAGTTGTCATTTACAACCTTGCTTACGACATGAATTATTCCTGGAGCTTCGTCGACCGCACTCGATGGTGTGGTCATCAGCAGACTTAAGGCTGCAACACCTATCGCTGCAACACTTTTTCTGTATTTAATTGTCATTTTAGTTTCATCCGATTCTTAATCAGTCACAGAGAAGAAAATCTCCTTTGCTTCTTTTACGGTAGCCCCGTAAAGATTGATTAAGTAAAAAATAAATTGTGGAATTTCTGTGCGTTTCGTATTTAGAGAGTGCGACCACTCTATAAATACAAAATACTAAATTCCTTAGGTTTAATTGGTGTGCTGGATCACAAATCTACCAACCACCCTCGGCGCGACGGTTGTATTTCACTTCGCTATTACCTAGATCAAAAACAATGAGCTTTCGTTCTGTAAATGATTCAAGGAACCATTGCGATAACTCACGACCTACTCCACTCTTGCCCGCACCACCAAATGGTGCCAACTGATCCCAATAGTTGCTGGTCTCATTAACGTTCACTGATCCATGTGGAAGTGCTTCGGCAACGCGCCATGCATTCGAAAGATCTCGTGTCCATAGTGAAGCAATAAGTCCGAGCTCGCTCTTGTTGGCGATCTCAATTGCGTGCTCTGCGGACTTTATCTTCATGATCGGCGCAACGGGTCCGAATGTCTCTTCCTGCATGATGCGCATATCCTCGGTAACACCCAAGAGAATTGTTGCAGGGAAATAAAGATCCTTCTCTGGGCCAAACTGAATTATTTCCGCTCCTTGGCTTCGTGCATCTTCAACATGTGCTTTAACGCGGGCCAAGGTGGTCTCGTTACACAACGGTCCCATATTCGTGGCTTCTAGTGACGGATCACCGATAACCAGCTTGGATGCAGCCGCAGTGAACTTCGCTACGAATTCGTCATAGATATCTTCGTGCACAAGAAGTCGCTCCGCAGATGTGCATACCTGACCTGAGTAATAGAAGCAGCCGTTCATCGCTCCATCTACGGCCGCATCAATATCGGCATCGGCAAGAATAATAAATGGACCATCTCCCCCAAGTTCAAGAAGATGAGGCTTGAGAGCACAGGCTTTAGCAATGATTTCGCCAGTCTTGGTAGAACCGGTGAAGAAGATGCCGTCCACGTCTTTGTGTTCAACGATTGCTGCCCCGATGTCGCCAAAACCTTGTACGACGTTTACTACTCCATCTGGCAAACCTGCATCGGCAAATATTTGGGCAACCATCGCACAACTCAGCGCTGAGAATTCAGATGGCTTCCAGACGGTTGTATTACCTGCGCCAATAATGTGCGCCAATGCGATGGAGGAAATATCAGTTGGGAAGTTGTATGGCGTAATCACGCCAACTACGCCAAGGGGGCGATGACCAAGGACAATGCGCTTATTTGTCGTTTGTTCTTGGGTAGATGGGAATGACATACCGCGATGTCGAAGAATCTCCTCTGCTGCTTTCGCGTATGAGGGGACGGAATACTCATAAACCTCTTCGCGGGAGTCAGTGATCGTCTTGCCAATTTCTTGGCAGAGCATCAACGCAATTGGCTCGGCACGTTCAAGAAATAATTGATGGATTCGTCGCAAAATTTTCGCGCGTTCAATAACTGGAAGCGCGGCCCACGCCGGTTGTGCAGCCCTTGCTGCAGCCACGGCTCGATCAACGTCTGCGGTGGTGCATCTGGAAACATTGGCGATCACTTCACGCGAATGTGGTGACTTAACTTCAAAAGTTCCTCCAGAGCCTGGAGCCCACTTGCCACCAATAAGCGCGTTCACTGGGGCATTCATGGCTTCAATCATTTCCACTCCTGATCTGCCGAATCAAATTCGGGCAATTGTGATTTCTCAGACAAGGGCTGAGTTGTGACGTTGAAGGTTCTCACAATCCACCTGATTGCGATAGGCATTTAGGACGGGTTCCCGCTCGTCTATATCTGAAACCTGCATGAGGCACATCACTCGGCTCTGAGGGGCATCCCCAGCAGTACTCTATTAAGACAATCAATAAGCGAGAAGACTAGATCTGTACACAAAAAGTGTGCCTATGAAAGGTCTTCACAATGACAAGAAATTATGTAGTCACGGGTGCCGCTTCAGGAATTGGCGCCGCCACAGTTGATTTGCTCAAAGAACGCGGAGCGAAGGTAATTGGCGTTGATATTCACAACACAGATGTCAACTCTGATTTGAGTACTGTGGCTGGTCGTAAAGATGCAGCAAGCCAAGTTATTGCACTAAGCGGGGGAAAGATCGATGGCATCATTGCATGCGCTGGATTAGCTCACCCAATTGCAAAAACTGTTTCTGTTAATTTCTTCGGCGTAACAGAATTTCTCGGCGCACTTCTACCCACGCTTTCCAAGAGTGCAGCGCCAAGAGTTGCGATTACAAGTTCAATGGCTTCCTTAATGCCTAATTCTCCAGCCCTTGTAGCAGCGATGCTTGCAAATAATGAAGCAGATGCTCTCGTAATTGCACAAGGCTTGGTTGATCAAGGAGATGCAGAAGCAAGTTTGATTTACGGATCCACAAAACGAGCTTTGAGTCGATGGATTCGGCGCGAGTGCATCAAGCCAGAATGGGCAGGGGCTGGTATCCCACTTAATGCTGTTGGTCCAGGAATCGTTGAGACACCAATGGTTGCCGACATAATCGCAACAGCCGAAGCACGAGCGGCTATTGACCAAATGGTTCCAATGCCACTCAATCACTACTTAAAGGCAGTTCAGGTCTCCTACCTATTGGCTTGGCTCGCCTCTGAAGAAAACACGCACACGACAGGTCAGACCATTTATATCGATGGCGGATCTGACGCCGCACTTCGGGGAGACAATATCTGGGCGTAATTGGCTAGTTCACGCTGAACCTAGCCATCAGTTTTGCTCGTGAGTCCTGTGCCTGTGACATAGGATTTCACGAGCAGCACCCATTGGAGAGAGCGTGAATTGTGAGACTGACCGAAGTTCTTAATCAGAGATATATGAAGAGGCTCTACGCCTCTCGCTTTATCTCTAACTTCGGCAATGGAATGGCGCCGATTGCCTTAGCTTTTGGAATTTTGAAGCTGCCTGGCGGAGATGCAACGAAGCTTGGCTTGGTTCTGGGCTCAAGTTCGGTGACCTTGTTGCTTATGTTTCCCTTCGGTGGAGTGATCGCCGATAGATACGGACGTGCTCGTTTAGTGGCTGTCGCCGATATGGTTGCTGGATCCCTATTTACCGTACAAGCGATTTTATTTTTCACTGGTCATGCGCCTATCGCAGTCTTGATGCTAATCAACGCACTCTTTGGAATTACATGGGGCATCTGGTGGCCCGCGTTCTCTGGCATTATGCCGGCTCTACTCCCCGATGAATCTTTACAACGAGGCAATGCTTTTAACCAACTCTTCTCTAATGTTTCGATGGTTTTAGGTGCCGCAACAGGAGGAATTATCGTTGCAAATTTCGGTAGCGCACTTGCCCTCTTCGTGGACGCATTTAGTTTTCTTATTGCAGGGGTTCTCGTTTTCACCTTCCGTCATATGACTCCAGCCATGGAGTCTGTAGAAAACACGATGCTTCATGACATTAAAGCTGGGTGGAAAGTATTTACTTCTTTCCATTGGATCGTCGCAATTGTCGGTGCATTTTCCTTCATAGTGATGGTTTGGGCAGGGGCAGAGAGTGTGCTTGGACCAATGATTGCGCTAAAGAAATTCCACGGCGCTAGTTCTTGGTCCATCGTTCTTACTTGTGAATCAATTGGATTTATCGTAGGTTCGCTCATCGCGCTACGAATTAACCCCAAAAGGCCAATGCTTTTCCTCATGCTTGCCACATCGCCTCTTATTTTCTACGTCTCATCAATGTCATTTGCAAAGTCAATCTGGATAATCGCAGTTGCCGCATTCCTATGCGGAATATCTGTGGACCTATGGAATTCCATCTGGAGTACTGCGCTGCAACAACGCGTCCCCCGCGAATCACTTTCGCGCGTATCAGCCTACGACGGCATGGGCTCCATGCTCTTTAGGCCAATTGGGCTAGCCATCGCAGGACCGCTCTCGTTATGGATTGGCACGACAAAGACTTTGTATTACGGCGCAGGCCTAGTAGCGATCGCAATTAGCATCACGCTGTTAGTTCCAGAGGTTCGCAATCTGAAGCGACTGGAACAAGTAGCTTAAATAAGGACTAGTTCTTTCCCCTTAGACACTGCGGAATCTCGGCCATCCACGTGCAGCTTCTTGTAGACGCTCTTGAGGTGCGTCTTCATAGTGTTATGAGAGATATTCAGATTCTTTGCTATCTCGAAAATCGACATACCGGTTGAAAGATTTCTCAAGATTTCAAGTTCTCGCTTAGTCAGAGGAGATTGGAGGTTTGCTGAAGTCTCGTTCAATCTGCGAATTCTCTCTCTTGCGGCGGAGGCTAACTCTTCCAAATAAATCGTGTGTGTTTCAGCGGTTTGAGCCATGAGAAGATTGAGAAAAGCGGGACTGCGCGAAAGGAATATTTCGCGATACCCATTCTCCATTCCGAGAGCCAACGCTTTTTGCAAGTGTTCACGCGCCACCGAAGGGTACGCAAGATTGGCTTCGGTAAGTGCAACTTCCGACAAGATCTTTGCTCTGACGGTTGAATAAAGAAGTGGAACAGCTCGGTCGCGTACTTTCTGTGCTTCCTTTCCTTGATGCAGCGAAACGCTTGCGAACCAAGATAGGGCAGTTGGGTGCATCCGCTCCAACATCTCATCAACTCTTATTCCGTCATTGAGCGTGAGTCGAATTAGGACTTCATGAATATCAATCGTCTCGAATGCCTCCGAGCCAACTCCAGCACCCTTTAACATCACTCGTGCAGTGCGAATATCCTCGAGTGCTTCAGAGGTCATTTGCATCTGATTCTTAACTAAAGCTCGCTTAGATAGCAAAGCTCCTGCCCAGGGCCAGACTTCAAATGAAATTGCCTCAGGTAGGTACTGGTCAATGACATCTAGAGCCATTGATTCGCGGCCCTGTTCGCGGAGAACCTCAGCCAATGAGTATGCGGCTTCATACGGGGCGCAAATTCCTCTCAGGTGGCGCCATTGATCAAGTTCTATCCGAGCACTGTTTTCAACTTGTTTGCAATCCCCTGCAGTCATCTCCGAGAGTAACTCTGCCGGCCTAAGCCGCAAGTAAGCATTTTCGGATTTCTTATCGAGAATTCGCCCTTCATGCTGAGCAATCTCAAAAAGTTCTGGATCTTTACCAAGTAAGAAGGCTGATGCGCCACCTACTCTCGCGATCAGCGATGCTTTTTCAGGGAAATTTGGATCCTTGCTGATTCTTTCTTTGAGATATGAGAGTGAAAAATCTAGACACTCTTGCAATTCGCCACTGGCGAAAAGCATGCGAGCATGGAAGAGGATTATGTCGTCCTGTATGATCGGTAGTACTCCCAGGATTTCTGCCTTGCGGTTTAAACGGGCACTTGCGAGGCGGGTGGATTCAACTGATCCAGATACCAATTCGGCATAAGCCTCTAACTGATCTATAGCGATGGGGCCAATGACATTTGCCTTTGCTCCTACCAACTTCCACTTTCGTAATAAGTCGGATTTAGCAGTAAAAATCATCTCAT
>CAIYBL010000065.1 GCA_903924485.1 uncultured Actinomycetes bacterium | reverse complement strand
TTCGAAGGGTCGCACAATCTCTTAACTTCCACCATCACGGCATAAAGTTCGTCCCCACACTGGCGACGAACATACGGAGCCATGATTCGGCCAGTTCCATGCTCTGCCTTTAGGGAGCCCTCATGGCTCAATACAAGTGAAACAAGATCCTCTGTGAAGTCTTGATAACGTTGCAAGAGTTCAGGACGATCAAATTTCTCATTCAGCAAAAAGTGCAAGTTTCCATCTTTCGCATGACCGAAAATAACGCTACCTTCATAATTGTGTCGATCAAACAATTCCGAAAGTGCCATAGTCGTTTCATGCAAAGCGTTCATAGGTACTGCAATATCTTCTAAAATTGCGGAAGTGCCCGAGGGGCGATTACCCGCGACTGCCGCATAGAGCCCTTTTCGTGCACGCCATAACTCATTGCGGATTTTCGATGACGTAGATAACTCGGCGTTGCTTGCAGGAAGGTCGGAAAAAACGCGATTAGCAAGAGTGATCTGGCTATCTAGTTCCTCTTGCGTTGATGCTTGGTATTCAACCAATAAAGCTGCGTGTTTATCGAAACCGATGTTGGCCAAAACAGAGTCAGCCATGTGTTCGTGCTGGGCAACGCGTAGTGACGAGGTATCGAGTAATTCAATCACCGCGGCTTGAGAATTCTTCAGGGCTGGCAAGGAACGAGTTGCATCAGCAAGGCTGTCAAAAATCAGCAAACCAGTTGCCAACTTTTGCAGCAATGGAACAGTATTGAATGTTACTTCAGCAATAAAGGCGAGGGTGCCTTCACTACCGACGATCAAGTGGGCCAAAATGTCAATTGGGCGCGAAAAATCCGTGAATGAGTTAAGTGAATATCCCATCGTGTTTTTGATCGCGTATAACTTTGCAATCTTCTCAACCGAAACGGGGTTCGAGAGAATACGAGTCCTGAGGTTGGCAAGCCCAGAATACAATTCTGGCTCGATCAGTCGCAGATGATCATCAGCGTCATCTTTGGAGGTATCCAGAACTGTCCCTGATGGCAAAACGATGGTTAAGGATTCCAAAGTGGCATAGGTATTGAATTCGGTTCCACAAGCCATCCCGCTGGAATTATTAGCAACAACTCCACCCACTGTGCATGCAACTTCGCTAGCTGGATCTGGGCCTAGCTTTCGACCATATTTTGCCAGGGCAATATTGACTTGCTTAATGGTTGCACCTGGCTGAACACGTACGCGCATTCCAGCATCTAGGACTTCCATCTCTTTAAATTTGCGGCGAGTATCGACAAGGAGACCAGAAGAAATACCTTGCCCACTCAAACTTGTTCCGCCCGACCTAAAAGTCATGGCGGTGTTGGCCTCTTGACTGATTTTAAATAACTGGCCAATCTGCTCTGCACTCTCTGGACGAACAACGACCGAAGGCATAAGCGCGTAGTGCGAAGCATCTCCCGCCATCGCCGTTCGATCGAAAATCTCCGGGAATACGCCACCGGGGATTGCGCTCTCCAGAGCGGCTAATAGAGCGCTCGACGTCATTAGCCTCCCTTTCATTTGCCACGCAATTACAGGTGCAACAAAACTGACGTCAGTATACTGACGCAACGAGAGTTCACCCGAGAGGCGATAATGACTGATTTCAATAAGGACTTCGCTGGATTAAAAGCAATAGTTACTGGCGGAGCAAGCGGAATTGGGGCGGCAACTGCGTCGATGTTGCTCTCACGTGGAGCAACGGTCACGGTTTTAGACCGCCAAGAGCCCATTAATCCAGTGGGCGGAATTAATTACCTCTCGTGTGACATTCAAGAACGCAGTAGCGTCGATAGCGCGGTCAGTGATGGCGTGAAGGCAATGAATGGCCTAGATATCTTGATCAATAATGCCGGC
>CAIYBL010000064.1 GCA_903924485.1 uncultured Actinomycetes bacterium | reverse complement strand
TGATGTGGGTAGATGTTGACCCAACCAGTGGGAACTATGGCCGCCTCATCATGCATATGGCGCGCGGTAATCAGCAGTGGAAGACAATTTCGCCCGGTACTCAAGGGTTGGCAATTTTGCATGGTGGACAAGCCTATATATCACCCAGCAACTACGGCAATAAAGTCACCGATCACAAGGTCGTTCCTACATGGAATTATCAATCGGTGCATTTAAGCGGCATAGTTGAGGTAAGCGAAGATATTGAATTATTACGTCAGATAGTCACAAATTTAACAGCGCACCATGAAGTCAACCGAGAGGTACCTTGGTCTGCAGATGAGTCTGATCCGCACTATTTCGAAGTGCAACTCAAAGGAATTATCGCTGTCATTCTTCATGTGAATAAGGTTGAAGCGAAATCGAAGATCAGCCAGAATAAATCCCAAGAGGATCGCGTACGAATAGTTGAAGATCTCTTTATTTCGGGTATTCCTGGCGAGGAGATTATCGCAAACGAGATGCAACGATATCTGACAGATTAAACCTCAATAATATTTAAAGGCTCTAACCCATCGGCAATCCGCTGCAGTTGCTCTTCGATAAACCGCCGTCCGCGCTTTTCAAAAGCTTCGGAGTCCCCACCAACATGCGGGGTGATTAGAACATTCTTAGCCTTCCAAAGTGGATGGCCGGGTGGAAGTGGCTCAGGATCGGTGACATCAAGAGCAGCGCTGATTCGTCCCGTATTAAGTTCTGCGACGAGCGCATCGGTATCCACTACTTTGCCGCGCGCTACATTGATCAAGATTGCCCCATCCTTCATAAGCGCCAAACGCCTGGCATTTATGAGGTTATTGCTCTCATCATTGAGGGGGACTATCAAAAATAGGAAGTCAAAAGTTGGAAGTAACTCATCGAGTTTTCCTAGCGTGAGCGAACCATTCATCCCAGAACGAGAAAAGGAGGTGATCTCAACTTCATATGGTTTGAGATAGGAGACCAAGGTCTGGCCAATGGATCCTGCTCCAATAATTCCAATAACGCTGTCGTTGAGCGATCCCATACGTTCGTGGCTCCACAAGCCCTGATCTTGCTCTCGGACGAAATCAGGAATCCCCCGCTTCATTGCGATAGCCAGACCTACCGCGAGTTCGGCCGTAGACGCATTGTGCACGCCACGCGCGTTGCAGAGCGTCATCCCAGGTCGAAGATAGGGAAGTGCGCTTTCATACCCAGCATTGGGCACTTGCAGTATTTGCAAGTTGCTCATCGCTTTAACCGGTTCTAGAAATTCGACCCCAGTCATATATGGTTGAACGTAAATGGTTATCCGTGACAAGTCAGAGCTATCGAGCGGATGATCAGCGAGAGATAAGTTGCCAAACCCTGCTGGAACTTTTAAATCTGACCACTCACTCCAAACCGTATGCTTAATGAGCGCCATTACTC
The DNA here is from genome assembly GCA_903924485.1 of uncultured Actinomycetes bacterium. Taxonomy (GTDB): domain Bacteria; phylum Actinomycetota; class Actinomycetes; order Nanopelagicales; family Nanopelagicaceae; genus QYPT01. The sequence continues at coordinate 2,448 of CAIYBL010000064.1, read as the reverse complement.
TTCGCCGATATCTTCATTCCAGACGTCGGGCTTCTCTGAAATGAACTTCGCCATCAAATCTTTGCACTCTTGTGAGTTTAGGTTTATAACTTCGACGCCGTGCGAGCGCAGCAACTCTTCGGCGCCCATGAATGTCTCATTCTCACCGAGTACTACTCGAGGAATTCCATAGAGCAAGATCGCCCCGCTACACATATGACAGGGAGATAAGGTCGTATACATCGTAGCTTTGGCATAAACGCTCGCCGGGAGCCGTCCGATATTCTCGAGGCAATCGGTCTCTCCGTGGCGTATAGCGCTACCTTGCTGGACCCTCTTGTTGTATCCGACACCGAGGACCTTGCCATCTACAACCAGCGCTCCACCGATGGGGACCCCGCCCTCGGAGCCACCCTGGCGCGCAGCCGCTATCGCAAACTCTAGAAATGCCTGGTCGTCCATTTTCTCCCCATTTCGCCCTTAAGGTGCCTACTTTAAGTGAAAATCACCTGAGTGTGTGCTTAACATCGGACGCAATTCCCTATACGGTTTCACCATTCCCCCGGTCTATGAGCCGTCATTTCATACGGGGTCGCAAACACCCCCGATAACAAAATGAGGAGACTAGACGTATGTCCAATCTAGAAATGCGAGAAGGCGAGTACGGGGACAAGGTCCTCGCCGTCGAACCCGGTGGAATTGAATCCATCCCGGCAAAAGACCGTCACGGCAAGGCGCGTAACCTCTTTGCCACCTGGACCAGCCCTAACTTGGAGTTCGCCACTATTTACGTTGGAGCGCTCGGAGTTCTCTTCTTCGGTCTGACTTTTTGGCAGGCAGCGCTCGCCATCGTGATCGGAAACGTTTTAGGTGGACTCGGTCAATATGTCCTTACCCAGGATGGCCCAAAGTACGGTGTGCCACAGATGGTTGTTGGCCGCGCCGCCTTTGGAAAGTTAGGAAATATCTTGCCATCTGTCTTCAATGCAGGCGCAGCTGGTATTGGTTGGTTCGCAGTTAACAGCGTATCCGGCGCTTTCGCGCTGGCTGATCTCACCAAAATGAAGGTCATAGTTGCCTTGGTGATCGTTGTCTTGGTACAGGTGATAATCGCCTTTATCGGTCACAATTTGGTTCAGACAGTTGAAAAATATTTATTCCCATACCTAGTTATTGTCTTTGGAATAGCCGCAATTTATGCACTCAGCAAGGGAAACCTCAGCGCACATTCAAATGGCCACACTCCTGGAGGATTCCTGCTCTTAGTAGGAGCGTCATACGGTTATGCCGCTGGTTGGAACCCCTTCTCATCTGACTTCGCTCGCTACCTGCCGGCATCAACCGATGCAAAGGCTGCTGGTCGTTTTGCAGGACTAGGAATCTTTGTTTCATCCACAGTTCTTGAAATTGTTGGCGCAGCTGCCGTGACTGCTGGTATGCACGGCTATGGCGCGAACACAAACCCAACCGGTGACTTCACGCATTTGATGCCAACCTTCCTTGGAAAATTGGTATTGCTTGGAATCGTTGGCGGATCAATTGCTGCTAACGTGCTTAACATTTACTCCGGTTCAATGTCCTTCCTAACGATCGGAATCAAGTTGGGCAGCCATCAACGCCGTGCAATTTCAGCGGTTGTATTTGGAATCCTAGGATTTCTGTTAGCCCGTGCTGCGATCAATAACCCAGCAAACAACTACGAGAACTTCCTGCTCGTCATGTCCTACTGGATTGGACCATGGCTTGGAGTCATGATTGCTGATAAGGCGCTCCGGAAAGGTGCATCTATCGAGAGGCTTCTCTTCGCCACGCGTGAAAATATCGCTGGACCGATCGCATTTGTAGTCTCTGGGTTTATTTCAATCTGGGGATTCTCGAATCAGTCCTACTACTCAGGTTACTTTGTAAAGCGTCACCCAGGGATTGGCGATATAGCCTTCTTGGTTGGATTCGTTCTCGCCTTCGCTATTTACTACGTAACAGCTGCGAAGAAAGTTAAAGCTGAAAAGTAATTAACAAATAATTACCAAGAAGTGTGAAGTGGGCGTCCCTCTGCATAACCCGATGCAGATTGGATGCCCACGACGCATTTATCGTGAAATTCATTGATAGTGGCCGCTCCGGCATAAGTAAATGAGGAGCGGACGCCAGCGATAATCTGATCAATAAGATCTTCGACTCCAGGACGAGCTGGATCTATATACATGCGGCTAGATGAGATACCTTCTTCAAAGATTCGCTTTCGTGCCCGATCAAAGGCGCTCTCTTGTGTGGTACGCGCATTAACAGCGCGTGCAGAAGCCATTCCGAAAGACTCTTTATAGAGCTTGCCACTCGTGTCTCTGATTAAATCTCCAGGGCTTTCCAAGGTACCTGCAAACCACGAGCCGATCATTACCTGTGACGCACCTGCAGCTAGTGCCAAGGCGACATCGCGGGGATGGCGAACGCCACCATCGGCCCAGACAT
>CAIYBL010000063.1 GCA_903924485.1 uncultured Actinomycetes bacterium | reverse complement strand
TGCGTTTCTCAATACTCTATTCTCATTCATACTTCTGATGTTGCACTGTGAACCTGGTGTACTGCAGCAGCACTCGTTGCTATTAACTTTCCGCCAGCATTGTTTGTCCCAGTTGTACGTTGCTACAATCTTTGCTATGCGGCCATCGTTTCGTGCTCTGTCTATTCCTTGGCTCGTTATTTCCAATTTAACATTTTGATATTCTTGTGCACCCACGTGACATGCTATAAAGGAATCGTTTCTGGTGGTATACATTAATTCGCACACACACGGTGTATCTGTGTTGTGAATACAATGATTACAAATCGACTGTCGTGGTGGCATGTCTGCCGTGATTACTGCGTAAAAGTTCGTTTGGTCGATAGACGCCGTGATTGACGCTACTGTCCGCTGACGTAGTCGGATATCTCTCTGCTGTTTGCTGAGTCTGAAGGTTGCAGCTGCAACTGTTTCCTTCTTAGATTTCCGTAATTCGCTGACGGCACTGAGCGTAATGAGGGGCGGTTCGGACGAAGCAATAGTTGGCTCTATTGGTTCTCCCGCCAGCTCTTGGCGCATAGTCTCCTCTCTTCTCTTTAAGCATTCTGGGCATTCCCAGTTGTTAGAAGGAGTTCGCTTGAGACCCAAACATTTTAGATGGTAAACTTTAACACAAAAAGTACACATAAGCACCTGACCTAGCTCCCGACAGATGGAGCAATGCTTATCCCACTGAGATTCCGGACCGGTTAGTACAGTCCTTTTGAAGTCATCCTTTGTACGGCCTGGCTCTAGACGCGCCATAGTTCGCGTGTCTATTGTGAAACCAGAACCCTCCGGAAGCTCCTCATCTGACCAATCCTCGTCGTCTGAAACCTCAACTGCCACTGGCTCTTGCACGGGGACGGTTGTTGTATCTGGCTGCCGTTCATTGACACCACTGTTCTTGTATCGTGGCTCTGTGGCATTGTGATAGTCAGCTAATAAATCCGCCAATCCCTGCTGTTCCAGAATATTTTTCGGAGCCCAACGTTCCGGGATATCGTCGCCGACAAAGGTGAGTAAATATTTCGCCTGACCTTTGCCCTTCGCCGCCTTAAAGCCGGTGATGCGAGCGATCTCGTACGTTTCTTTATTATCCTCCATGCTATGATAGCCACGCCCAGCTCCACTGCCGTCCGCTGGCAATGAGTCGTACGCCACAAATCTATGCGTCTGTTCCCGCGCACCATGCGCTCGTTTCATGCGGGATACATGCGCATCGAAGAATGCCGCCGTGCTGTTGCGAGACAAAAGGTAGCGATGCGAAAAACCAGGTGCTACGCCGCGAATACGATAAGGGCCGATCCACTTTGGAGTAAGCTTATGCGCCGTGCCGACATCCTTTGCACGCGTAAATTGCTCGACTCTTAAATAAGCGTAATCACCTTCGTCGTAGACTTGCACCAAGCGCTTCTTTTCCAAAGGTAATTGTGCTTGGCGAGTACGTCGCGTCTTCTCCATGGATTGCACAGTCTTCTGCAGCACATCTGCCGCCGCCTGGCGCTCCTTGATGAGTTTAACCCAGTCTTTGTCCTCGTGGCGAATGCCAGACGTATCCAGGGCTCTGCTCGCAACACTTCTGGCCTCGCGGCCGTGCTCCAAATAGAATGCCGAGAAACCAGTAGCTGCCGATTTCACCGTATTTAAGTACCATTGCAGCTGCGGAATTCGTATAGGCCAATCTGCATGGGATTTCTCCCCTGCAAGATTGCAAGATAACAGGGTCATAAAGGATGCAATGCGTCGTTCAGCCAATGCGCTTGCATTCCATTGTTTAGCTGCGCCTGCTTTGTGCGTAATACCCAAAGCCGCATAAACCTTATAAGCCAGAGTGCTCATTAGGTTGGAGCCGCGATCTGAAAAGAGTGCTCCGGGAGCTCCGCGCTTGTACACATATTGCATCAACCCATCAAGAATCTGAATCGTCGATTGCCCTTTGAGCAGAATGCATTCGGTCCATCGACTATAACGGTCGACGAAGATCATAATGTATTTAAAGCCTTGTTCGTTATCGGCCATAGGCCCGATCAAGTCAACTGCGACCTCCTCGCCAGGAATACATGCATCCTCGAAATGGCCGATTGGTACCTGCTGCGATGTCCTGTTTGCCTTATTGGATCCGCATATATGGCATAAAGAGATGTGCTTTTGGATATCATTGCCCATGGTCGACCACCAGAACTCCTGCGCCATAGACTCCATCTGTGCATTCCGACCAGGGTGATCCGCGTGGTACAGTCTCACAATTGCAGGAATCAATTTCTCTGGCACTACAATCACACCGCGATCGTGGTCTGCTGACGACAGACGATTACCTCGCTCGCCTTTGAATTGCGGAGGATAGCGCCGTAGCACGCCTTCCTTGTCCAGATTGCAAGTTGTTGCCGCATCCGGTACGCGAGTGCCATCTGGAAGCAATCGATTTTCCCATGCCATTCGTTGTTCCTGCTTGTCAAGTTCCAGAAACTGCATAATTGGTGAGCAGTATTGATCGAGACGTTGCAAAGCCTTTATCGTGGGTGCTGAAGTCAGATCCTCGGCATCGTTAACTTCCGCCAATTTTGCAACCGAATCCAGCATATCAGCTGCTGAAGGTGGCTGCAAAGGTTTAGCTTCTAGCGGGTTTGGTGTATTAATAACCGCCATTGTAACTACATTCCAAGTTGATCCTTGACTCAACGCAATTCCCGATAATGGATCTGGTGTTGCTCGTACTAGCATCACGTGATTCAATATTGATGGTCCGAGAATGTTGTTTACCCGCACCTTGTGGAAAATTTCTTGCTTCTCCAGAGATTCCCAGTCTTGCAACTCTGGAAATAGGTCCGGATTAGCCAGATATCGCTCATGCATTTGCCTTGTCGCGTCCTCGACCGGCTGAGAAATTAAATTGCAACTAGCCCACAGGTCAGCAATAGGGCCTTTTTCGGTTTGCCCCAATTTTGCTCGTGGTGCTGACGTAGAATCTGCTGCAACTAATCTAGACATAGCGTCTGCTCCGCCGTTCTCGACACCAGGAATATGCACAACATCAAAGCCTCCAAACGAATCGATTTCTGCTGCCACTCGCAGCATGAACCTGGTCGTTGGTGAATCGCCGCGCTGCTGGCTGCGCAAATAAAGCAGGCATCTGCAGTCCGTATACACCGTTAGCTTTTTGTTGTTGTTGCCAATCAGCGTTTTCCAGTGCCGCAAACCTTCAAGTAGCGCATAACATTCTACCCGTGCACTATCCCACGACAATTGACTTGTCTGCAAAGCCTTGGAATGGTAACCAACAATCCTGAGCTCACCAGAGTCGTCCTCCTGCTTTAGGATGCTTCCAATCCCTGCCGGCCTTAAACATCCGTCAATAAAAAGATGAAACGGTTTGCGCATATCTGCAAGAATGAGCGGTCCATGTTCGGCACTTTGTAATGATTCCACCAAATCGAGACGTGCTGCTTCACACTCCTCTGTCCACACAGGATGTTTCCCCGACCTTTTAGCCTCTTGCAGTGCATCCCGAATTGGCTTTGTACGCTCAGCAGCCTTGTGCAGATACCTGTTAACGTATGCGATTAAACCTAGCCAGCTAGCCAAGTCCGCTGCCGTTTTCAGATTTGTGAGTTCAGCTACCTTCCGCACGTACTGTGGCGTTGGTGCGACGCCATCTGTGCTGACCTTATGTCCCAGCAGAATTAAGCTCGTTCGAAAGAATTGACACTTCTTCAGCTGCAGAACCACGCCGTAGTATTGCAATCGTGCCAGCATTTTTGACAGCTGCTCAAAGTGCTCTTCAAAGCCCCCAGTTTTGGTGATGCAAGTCCAATCATCCTGAAAGGCAGTGTGCTCGGCAATCGGTGTACCTCGCGAGACCTCAATCCCTGCCTCCTCTTCGCCAGGCATCAGAGTCAAGAATGCTGCAATTTTAGCAAAGTACTGCGGGGAGTTGCGCAAACCCATGCACAGACGCAGAAAGCGATAGCATCCAAATTGCGTGCTGAAAGTTGTCAAATGCTGACTCTCCTCGTCAATAGGGCACATCCAAAACGCACTAGTAGCATCTAAGCTAGACATGACATGTGCACCCTGGCAGCGCTGCAAGATTGCATCTATGCTGGCATTCGGAAAATTTTCCTCTGCAGAAATGACCATCCGCTTGTTGAGCTCTCGCAAGTCCAAGCACACGCGCAGCTTGTCAGTTCCCTTCTTGCGAGCTAGCACAATTGAGGAACTCCACTTGCTGTTGCTCGGCGCAATTACACCTTGCGTGAGCAGATCATCGATGTAGCCTTTCACCACCAGAGCTTCATTCACATCCAGTTTCCTCCCAAATGATCGAGCTGGATTAGATCCCGGAATAATTTCGATGTGGTAAGGCTTCAAGCTGTCTGGCATATTACGGAGCCTTCCCAGCGTTGCAGCGAATAAAAAATGCGAACCGTCATTATCCTTGTACGACTTCAGCCGGTCGCGCACTCTCTGCTTTGAGCGTTCCCTTGTGGGCGTATCCTTCAATGCAGGGTCGTTTTTGTTGTTCTGGGCCAGAATACTGTCCTCCAGCCAGTCTAACTTGTCGATCTCCCCATCATCGTTAGCTAAGGTCGGCCGATCCCATTTGTCATGGTATCTTTCGTCTTCCTCGGTTGGCGTGTCCGGATTCTCGATTTCGCTGCTGAAGTGCATCGTGGTTCCAGCTGCAATGTGGCCGAAATCGGGCCGTGTTGGTTCCGCCCGCTTCTTCCGTATTGCTACGCCAATGAGTGGTTCGTCCTGAAGTGATTCGACCTCATTGTCCGCCGCACCTGCCGGCATTGGTTCCCAAATCTGCTGTACCTTCGCATAAAATTGCCTGGTTTTCTCTTGCTCCTCTATCAGCAGTAGGCCACCAAACATGCGCGGTATGGGTGGTCCAGTTAGTAGTGGAGGCGCAATCCCATTCACTGCGTCCGCTAACTGATCTGGCGGTACGTGAGGAATCGCCGCTGCCGCCTGCAAAGTTGCCGCTTTGTAGTTCGCTTGCGTGGTCGTGATGACTGCCTGGATTTGACCATTGATCCGATCCCTTGTCCACGCAATCAGCTCTCGCTCGCCCGCAGTTAACGGTTGCGGTACGGCGCCTGCTTTTGGCAACGCGTGCCTTAGCAGCCATGATACTTGTTCACCAGCCGCCATGTGCTTCAGCATCCGTTCCTTGAACTCCTTGTCAGAATCATGATCG
>CAIYBL010000062.1 GCA_903924485.1 uncultured Actinomycetes bacterium | reverse complement strand
TTGGCGTCATCAAAGTTTGATGTTGCAACATCTCCGCTAGATCTCCAGTATTGGTGAGGTTGCCATTGTGAGCCAAAGCCAATGTTCCATATTTCGTTGGCCTTAGCGTTGGTTGTGCGTTTACCCAAGTGCTTGATCCTGTCGTAGAATATCTGCAGTGCCCGATAGCAAGTGATCCCGTTAAAGAAGCAAGATCGCTTTCAGTAAAGACCTGCGATACAAGTCCCATATCTTTATAAATAAGAATTCTTTCCCCATCGCTAGTGGCGATACCAGCCGACTCGGTTCCGCGATGTTGCAACGCATAAAGCCCATAAAACGTTAATTTTGCTACTTCTTCTCCAGGTGCCCAGACACCAAAAATCCCGCAGGCATCTTGCGGCCCTTTATCGCTGTCAAACATTTCGTGGTTAAGCAATCCATCAGGTCTACGCCCCATGTGGTCATCCTATTTTCTTGTTGGTCAAAGGGAGGAATTCGGATAAATCTGCGCGAGCTCCTGAGGCCCTTATGTCGCCAGCAGCAAAGGCGACACCCCACGAGAGTTCACCGCTTGCTAGCGCCAACCAGGTGGAAGCCTGCATTTCAATGACGTTGGCAGGGGTGCCCCGAGTATGAGTCGGGCCTTCCCCGCATTGAATCGCAGCGTAGGGCGGTACTCGCACTTCAATCGCCCGACCTGGTGCAAGTTTCTCTAACGCAGCCAAGGTCCTTTTAACTTCTTGCAAAATTGCCTCGTCGCGCATCAACCAAAAAGCTTCGGAATTGTTTGCGTATAGGCGGTGCGCAATTCGTCCAACCCGATAGAGACGCTATTAATGTGCAACGCCGTGCCACCAGTAACGCCTAACTTGCTCACTGGTATCTCATGCTTGCTCGCCATCGAAGTGAGGGATTCGGCATCGCTGGGTGAGACGGCAACGACGACGCGACCTGGTGTTTCACTCAACAGTGCGATACCAATTGGGTCTGAAATCGAAATAGTGGCACCAACATTGTGGTGTAGCACCATCTCAGCAAGACTCACCGCTAACCCACCTTGGCTTAAATCATGTGCCGCAACAAATATTGACTGCCCTTCAAGCAAAAGTTCAATCAATCGCATTTCACGTTGTAGATCCGCAACGGGTGATTGGCCGCCTCTTTGCTTATGCATGTAAGCCCATTCACTACCAGCGAGGTCATTGCCAGTTTCCCCAATGAGATAGAGATCAAGCCCGGCTGCGGTGAATGACATCGGAGTACGTGCGCGAACATCTTGGATAACTCCAAGAACACCAATGACTGGTGTTGGCAAAATTGCAACGTCACCTGTCTGGTTATAAAAGGAAACGTTTCCACCAGTAACAGGTAGTCCCATCTCTAAACAGCCATCTGCTAATCCACGCACCGTCTCGGCGAACTGCCACATCACACCAGGATCTTCAGGGGATCCGAAATTTAAACAGTTAGTAACTGCTAGTGGTTTTGCACCAGCAGTTGCAATATTTCGCGCAGCTTCGGCTAGCGCCAACTTCGCGCCCTCGTATGGGTTGAGGTAGGACCAAGATGCATTGGCATCAGTAGAAATCGCAACACCAAGGTGGGTGATCTCATCGATACGGACCATTCCTGAATCTTCAGGCTGAGATTGAATGGTGTTACCTTGAACGTACTTGTCATACTGGGATGTGACCCAGGATTTATCAGCCATATTTGGGCTCGAAATAAGCTTTAGAACCGCTGCTTTTACCTCTTGTGGGTCGTGCGGCATTGGAAGGTCCAAGATCTGGCTATTCACGCGATCAACATATTCTGGCTTGGCAAGGGGACGGTTATAGACCGGACCTTCGTGAGCAACAGTGCGAGGTGGAACATCAACAATTGTTTCTCCGTGCCAAGTGATGATCAATCGATCGCCATCTGTAACCTCTCCGATGACGCTAACAGTGACATCCCATTTCTTACAGATCTCAAGGAAGCGGGCAATTTTACTGGGCTCAACAATGGCGCACATGCGCTCTTGAGATTCGCTCATCAAAATTTCTTCAGGTGACAAGCTTGGATCGCGAAGCGGAACCGTATCGAGCTCTACTCGCATTCCACCTGAGCCGCCCGATGCTAATTCACTCGTCGCACATGACAAACCCGCGCCACCAAGATCTTGAATTCCAATAACAAGGTCTTCTGCGAATATTTCTAGTGAGCACTCAATCAATACTTTTTCCGTGAAAGGGTCACCGACCTGAACACTTGGTCGCTTGGCTGGACCCGTCGAACCGAAAGTTTCGCTTGCTAATACGGAAACACCACCAATGCCATCGCCACCTGTTTGCGCGCCAAAGAGAACGACAAGGTTGCCGGCTCCTGATGCTTTAGCTAATTTGATTTGATCGTGTCTCATGACACCAACACAAAGAGCGTTTACTAATGGGTTACCTGCATATGTTTCATCAAAAACGATTTCTCCGCCAATATTGGGAAGTCCTAAACAATTTCCGTAACCGCCAATGCCCGCAACGATGCCGGGAAGGACGCGGCGCGTATCTGCGGCATCGGCCGGTCCAAAGCGAAGTGGATCCATGACGGCTATTGGGCGTGCACCCATCGTCAAAATGTCGCGAACAATTCCGCCGACACCGGTTGCAGCGCCTTGGTAGGGCTCAACAAATGAGGGGTGGTTGTGGGATTCGATCTTGAAAGTGACTGCGTAACCTTGGCCAACATCAACAACGCCCGCATTTTCTCCGATACCGACAAGGAGTGCATCACTATGCGGTGCCTTCTCTCCAAATTGCTTGAGGTGCACTTTGGAGGATTTATAAGAGCAGTGCTCTGACCACATGACTGAATACATAGCTAGCTCGCTGGAGGATGGACGGCGCCCAAGAATCTCGCGAATGCGTTGATATTCATCGGGTTTAAGGCCCAGCGCTGCAAAGGGTTGCTCTTGGTCGGGTGTCAGCGCCGCTATTTCAACGGTATCTAGCGCCACTTATTTACCAACCATTGCATGAAGAATTGATGTGAAAAAGGGGAGTCCGTCTGCAGATGGTCCAGTCAGTGGATCAATTGCATGCTCAGGGTGAGGCATCAACCCAACAACATTTCCGCGGGCGTTTGATATCCCAGCAATCAAATTGCGGGATCCGTTGGGATTGACGCCAACATATCGCGCGATGATGCGTCCTTCTGATTCAAGGGCAGCCAATGTTTCATCGTCGCACTGAAAAGAACCCTCGCCGTTCTTCAGCGGAATAACAATTTCGTCACCTTGGCTGAAATCGTGAGTCCATGGGGTGAAGTTATTTTCAATCTTGATTTTTTGTGGAGTACAGAGAAAATGAAGTCCCTGATTTTGAGTAAGCGCACCAGGCAGTAAATGTGATTCGCAAAGAATTTGGAAGCCATTACAGATTCCAAGAACGGGCATACCCTCACCTGCTTTTTCAATGATAGATCCCATCACTGGAGCGAAGCGAGAAATTGCACCACAGCGAAGATAATCACCGTAAGAAAATCCTCCAGGGAGAATTACTGCGTCGACTCCATGTAAATCCGAATCATTGTGCCAAAGAGCAATCGCCTCTGAACCACCTGCGCGCACGGCGCGGGCAGCATCTTTGTCGTCAAGAGATCCAGGGAATGTGACAATTCCAACTTTCATTTAATTCTCAACCTTCACAACGAAAGTTTCAATAACTGGATTTGCAAGGAGTGTCTCGGCTGCGCGTGCAACTTCTGCCAATTGAGCGGGAGTCGCGTCACCCTCAACTTCAATCTCAAAGCGCTTGCCTTGACGCACTGATGTGGCAAATGTGAAACCGAGTCGAGGTAGAGCAGCGGCCACAGCCTTGCCTTGGGGGTCAAGGATTTCTGGCTTCAGCATTACTTCGACCACGATCTTTGCCATCATGCGCTCCTTTGGATCTGTTAGTGAAACTGCGTGCCGGTGAGTCTTAAATATGCATCGCGATATCGCTGCGCTGTTTTTTCAACAATGTCGCCAGGTAACTCAGGCGGCGCAGATTCGCGGTCCCATCCACTTGAGGTCAAATAGTCCCGTAAATACTGCTTATCAAAGGAGGCTTGAGCTCCACCGGGTACCCATGTGCTAGCTTCCCAAAAGCGCGAAGAATCTGGAGTCAAAGCTTCATCCCCGAGTGTTATCTGGCCATTGCTGTCGTGCCCAAATTCAAATTTTGTATCAGCCAAGATAATTCCACGCTCTTTTGCATAATCGGCGGCTACTCCATAAAGCTTGAGAGTCAGATCTCGCAATTGTCCAGCTTCAGGAGATATGCGCATCGCCTCGTCAAAGTCGATGTTGATGTCGTGATCTCCGACCTCCGCCTTTGTCGCAGGAGTGAAAATATTCGTTGGTAGAGCTGATCCATCGAGAAGACCCTCTGGAAGTGCGATGCCACATACTGTTCGTGAAGTTTTGTATTCACTCCAGCCACTGCCCGTGAGGTATCCACGAGCAACACATTCGATTGGAAACATCTCCAGTGGTCTTACGATTACGGCGCGACCTTTTACGACATCAGGCACATCTGAGCTGACTATGTGGTTAGGAACAACGTCGGCTAATTTTTCAAACCAAAAGAGTGAAAGTTGTGTAAGTACTGCCCCTTTGCCAGGAATCGCCGTTGGCAAAACCCAATCGAATGCAGAGACTCTATCGGAGGCAACAAGTAAAAGTTGACCGCTCGAGTTTGTATAAAGGTCTCGTACTTTTCCCGTGCGTAGATGATCCCACCCAGGGATTGAAGGCGCTGGCGGTGGGCCAGCTACGCCGAAGCCGCTCACCGAATGGAGCCGGGCTTGTACTGCGCGTGCGCAGGATGTGCGGAAGTAATCGCGTCAATGCGACTAACAACTCGCGCAATTTGTTGGCGAGCATCGCCAGTAAATTCGATAGGAGTACTAATCAAGGCATGAAGTGCTGCACTATCCAATGGAATCCTCGGATCGGCGCTGAGCGCGGCGAGAAGATTATTGCCCTTGCCTTCGCGCATATCTAGAGCAGCCTTTGTCGCATGTTCTTTTATTGCCTCATGCGCGACTTCGCGTCCAACCCCTGCCTTAACAGCGGCCATCAAGATCTTTGTCGTGGCCAGGAAAGGTAGATATCTCTCTAGTTCGGCCGCTATTACTGCAGGAAAAGCACCAAATTCATTGAGGACGGTCAGAGTTGTCTCTAGTAGTCCATCAATAGCGTAGAAGGCATCAGGCAGTGCAACTCGCCGAACAACGCTGCATGAGACATCTCCTTCGTTCCATTGATCCCCTGCTAATTCACTCACCATCGAGGCATATCCACGTAAAACAACTGCTAATCCGTTGATACGTTCGCAAGAGCGTGTATTCATTTTGTGAGGCATAGCCGATGACCCAACTTGGCCAGCCTTAAAGCCTTCAGTAACTAGTTCTGCGCCAGCCATAAGTCGAATGGATGTTGCAAGTGATGAAGGTGCGGCTGCAATCTGAACCAAAGTTGTTACGACGTCGTAGTCAAAAGATCGAGGATAAATCTGGCCCGTCGAATCCAGAACATTTTCAAAACCTAGTTCAGAAGCGATCATCGACTCTAATTGCTGATGTGCATCAGAGGAACCAAGAAGATCAATGGAATCTTGAGCAGTGCCTACAGGACCCTTGATGCCGCGCATTGGATAGCGATCAAGTAATGCACTTAGCCGTTCGTATGCAAAAAGTAACTCTTCAGCGGCGCTAGCAAATCTCTTTCCTAACGTCGTAATTTGTGCGGGAACATTATGCGAGCGCCCAGCAATGGGTTGATCCGCGTAACGTGAAGCGTGCTCACCAAGGCGCGCCAAGACTGTAATCGTTTTGCCCTGAATAATATTTAGTCCATCGCGAATTTGAAGAGCTTCAATGTTTTCGGTGAGGTCACGACTTGTCATTCCGGCATGGATAGCTTCATGCCCAGCCAATGCGTTGAATTCTTCGATGCGCGCTTTCACATCATGGCGAGTAATTTTTTCGCGAGCATCGATAGATGCTAGATCTACGTGAGAAATAACTTTTTCGTAGTCAGCAATTACCTGATCGGAAATCGCGTGACCCAATTTTGCCTGCGCGCGGGCGACAGCCAACCAGAGTTTTCGCTCAGAAATAATCTTGGCTTCGGGGGCGAAGATGTCGCACATCGCCTTTGACGCGTATCGACTAGCTAGAACACTCACGGGCGCATTCTCTCGCATTTAATTCCCCTTCTCTGCAATTGAAGCATTGAGCGCGATATCGGTGCGATAAAAAGATCCATCCAGTGCAATTTGGCTGATGCCTCGGTAGGCACGATCGCGGGCATCGGTCAGGTCATCGCCAATTCCCGTAATGCTCAGAATTCGCCCACCTCCCGCGAAGAAAACGTGGGTGTCAGCAATCGCGGGCATCTTTGCAATCTCCCCGACTGGCTGTGGGTCACTTGGGTAACCCCTTGCCGCAAGTACCACAGTGACCGCCGAATCTTTACGCCACTCAAGCTTCACCCCTTCAAGATTTCTCGTTGCCGCTTTATATAGCAACGAACCCAGCGGAGTTTTTAGGCGAGGAATAAGAACTTGAGTTTCTGGATCCCCGAAGCGCGCGTTGAATTCGATGACTCGCACCCCATGATCGGTTAGTGAAAGTCCTGCATACAACAGGCCCACAAAGGGAGTTCCTCGTGCGGCCATTTCCGCAATCATTGGTGCCAATACATCGTGATGGGTCTGTTCGATGATGTCGCTAGGTGCCCAAGGCAATGGTGAATAGGCACCCATACCGCCCGTGTTAGGACCTTCATCTCCATCAAATGCCCGCTTGAAATCTTGCGCGGGCTCCATGGCAATAATTGTTTTGCCGTCGGATATTCCAAAGAGGGAAATCTCTGGACCATCGAGGAATTCCTCAATCACAACTTTCTGACAGGCCAGTGCATGAGTCAAAGCAGCGTCGCGATCGTCGGTGACTACGACGCCCTTGCCGCCCGCTAAGCCATCATCCTTAACAACGTAGGGTGCACCGAATTCATCAAGTGCTTTCTCAATCTGAACACGATTCGTGCACGTCGCACTTCGGGCGGTTGCAACACCGGCGTCATGCATAACCTCTTTAGCAAAATTCTTCGAACCTTCTAGTTGGGCTGCTGCTTTAGATGGTCCAAAGGTTGCAAAACCAGCAGCGCGCAATTCGTCGGCAACACCATTTACCAATGGCAATTCGGGACCGACAACAACTAAGTCCACATTAAGTTCTTGAGCCAGCGCAACTATCGCCGCGTTGTCTGAAATTACTAAAGGGTGAATTGTTGCAATTTCTGCAATTCCCGCATTTCCTGGTGCACAATGCAGTTCTGTAACTTCGGGATCAGCTTGGAGTCCTAGCGCCAGTGCGTGTTCTCTACCGCCACCGCCAACTAGAAGGACTCTCATTGTTTAGACAAAGTCCTTTACAACGATAGTTTGGGTACGACCTGGCCCAACGCCAATGGCGCTCATAGGTGCGCCTGAAATATCTTCAAGGAACTTCACATAATCTCGAGCGTTCTTAGGTAGATCTGCAAGAGTTTTAGCGCCAGTAATGTCTTCCGTCCAGCCTGGAAGGTATTCATAAATCGGAATCGCATGATGGAAATCAGTCTGTGATGACGGAAGTTCCTCAACGCGCTTGCCATCAATCTCATAAGCCACACATACCGGAATCTTTTCCCAACCCGTTAAAACATCCAATTTGGTAAGGAAGAAATCAGTAAGCCCATTTACACGTACCGCATAGCGAGCAATCGGTGCGTCATACCAACCGCAACGACGTGCACGACCCGTAGTCACGCCAATCTCGCCACCGATGGTGCGAAGTTTCTCTCCATCTTCATCAAAGAGTTCGGTAGGAAATGGTCCAGAACCTACGCGAGTTGTGTAAGCCTTGATGATTCCGATAACCGTTGAAATCTTTGTTGGGCCGATTCCTGAGCCTGTGCAAGCTCCACCGGCAGTTGGATTGCTGGAAGTCACGAATGGATACGTTCCATGATCAACATCAAGCAGGGTTCCTTGAGATCCTTCAAGCAATACTGTCTTGCCTTGCTCAAGTGCTTGATTTAGAAGCAAACCTGTATCTGTAACGTAGGGGCGCAAAATTTCTGCATATTC
This sequence comes from uncultured Actinomycetes bacterium, assembly GCA_903924485.1. Taxonomy (GTDB): domain Bacteria; phylum Actinomycetota; class Actinomycetes; order Nanopelagicales; family Nanopelagicaceae; genus QYPT01. The sequence continues at coordinate 7,815 of CAIYBL010000062.1, read as the reverse complement.
CAAATACTCTTTTAGAACTTCATCAACGTCAATGTTCTTACGATTAAAGACCTTGATAAGGACTTGATTTTTATCGCGTAAGGCGCTTTCAATCTTCTGTCGCAAGATCGATGGGTCAAAAAGATCCTGTACGCGAATGCCTATGCGGTTGATCTTGTCTGCATAAGCGGGTCCGATGCCGCGACCTGTTGTACCGATCTTGGAATTACCCAAGAACCGTTCGGTCACCTTGTCGATGGTGCGGTGATAAGGCGTAATCAAATGTGCATTCGAACTAATTACAAGTTTGGAGCAATCAATTCCGCGCTCGGTTAAACCTTTGATCTCTTGAAGCAAAACACCTGGATCGATGACTACGCCGTTTCCGATCACAGGTACAACGTTGGGGCTCAAGATTCCAGAGGGAAGCAGGTGCAACGCATACTTTTGATCGCCAATAACAACGGTGTGTCCAGCATTGTTGCCGCCTTGATAGCGAACAACGTAATCAACCCGATCACCTAAGAGGTCGGTTGCTTTTCCCTTGCCTTCGTCGCCCCACTGAGCTCCTAGAAGAACAATTGCAGGCATCGGTAAAGCCTTTCTCTAGATGGCGGTGTTATGCAAGTAAAGACGTACCGGTGGAACGAAGATCTTCTGCTGCGCGAACAATTCGAGCCGCCATGCCAGCTTCTGCAGCTTTACCCCAGGCGCGTGGGTCATACATCTTCTTGTTTCCAACTTCGCCATCAATCTTGAGGACGCCGTCGTAATTCTTGAGGATGTGATCAACAACTGGACGCGTAAATGCGTACTGGGTATCAGTGTCGATATTCATTTTCACAACGCCATAATCAAGGGCTTCACGAATTTCGCTCAGGAGTGATCCAGAGCCACCGTGGAAGACGAGATCCATGGGCTTGCTTCCGTCAGCTAGTCCCAACTTCTTGGCAACAGCATCTTGTAAAGTACGCAAAATCTTTGGTTGCAAAACAACGTTGCCTGGCTTGTACACGCCGTGCACGTTTCCAAATGTTGCTGCAACGAGGTAGCGATTAGCAGAGTCAGAACCTAAAGTTTCAATAGTAAGAAGTGCATCCTCCGGAGTGGAGTACAACTTGGCGTCATGCTTAGCCTCAACGCCATCTTCTTCTCCACCAACGACACCGATTTCGATTTCCAAGATTGTATGAGCCTCTTTGGACTTGGTGAACATCTCTGCAGAGATTTTCGTGTTCTCTGGCATTGATACCGCGGATCCATCCCACATATGCGAGTTGAAAAGTGGAGCCTTGCCATCTTTGATGCGTTGAGCACCAAGATCCAAAAGCGGACGCATGAAGCCGTCAAGCTTTTCGGTTGGGCAATGATCAGTGTGCAAAGCGATTTGGACGTTGTAGTTTTTCGCAACAATGTGTGCGAACTCGGCGAGCGCGACAGCGCCATCCACCATCTTCTTTACTGTGGAACCTGATGCGTATTCCGCACCGCCCCAAGAGAACTGAATAATTCCGTCAGATTGCGCTTCGGCGAAACCACGAAGCGCTGCAATGATTGTTGAAGAAGATGAAACATTCACAGCTGGATAGGCAAAGGCACCTGCTTTGGCGCGATCTAGCATTTGTGAATAAATCTCGGGACTGGCTATTGGCATTTTTGCTCCCAGGGGTTCGCGTAGATGTAATTCTCGAATCCAGCGCGCCATTGGGCCGATCGTGAGGCTTACGCCCAATCCCACCACACCCACCCGCAACAACAAAATCGCCATGCGAGGGGAGCCTCGCACGGCGATTTCGCCCCGGATTGGAAGGTTTTAGAGTGAAATCCCTGCCAATAGCTTGGTCAGTAGAAGAAATAGCTTGCCGACCAATGAAGGGGTTGAGAGGATCTTCAAGAAGGCGGCAATGAATGCTGCAATCGTCATTTTTTCCTTTCTTTCGCTGAGATTGCCCATTCTTGCTTTGCGCCCACGCGCCTAGTTTTCAGCCATCGGACTCTGTGAATAATCACCCACGGTGAATCACTACCTAAAGGGACAAACCCAAGGTAATCTCCTCAAATTATGAGCCAAGAAATCGCGCAACCTTCGGAAACCCTAGAAAATCTCCTCACCGAGACTCGGACCTTTCAACCCAGTCATGAGTTTGCGGCGGAATCCAACGCGCAACCTTTTATCTATGCCGAGGCAAATAAAGATCGCCTCGCATTCTGGGATCGCCAGGCTGCCGAGCTTCAATGGGATGCCCCGTGGACTCAAACTTTGGATTGGCAACCTCCGTACGCACAGTGGTTTATCGGCGGAAAGCTCAATGCAAGCGTTAACTGCCTTGATCGCCATGTAGAGCAAGGGCACGGAGATCGCGTTGCTTTTCACTTTGAAGGTGAACCTGGTGATACGCGAACAATTACATACGCCCAACTTCTTACCGAAGTAAAGAAAACCACAAATGCTCTTATCGAACTTGGCGTTAGCGCCGGTGACCGCGTAGCGATTTACATGCCGATGATTCCTGAAGCAGCAATTGCCATGTTGGCATGCGCTCGCCTTGGCGCACCTCACTCTGTTGTCTTTGGTGGTTTCTCTGCCGAGGCGTTGCTTTCACGAATTCAAGATGCGGATGCAACCTTAGTAATTACCGCAGATGGCGGGTATCGAAAGGGTGCAGCTTTTGCGCTTAAGCCAGCTGTAGATGAAGCATTACAAGGCGCCACAAATGTTAAAAATGTTTTGGTTGTAAAGCGCACCGGACAGGAAACTGCTTGGGATAGCAATCGCGATATCTGGTGGCATGAAATTGTGGAACGCCAATCTGCCGAACATGTTGCAGAGAGTTTTGACAGCGAGCACCCACTCTTTATTTTGTACACATCGGGTACAACGGGAAAACCAAAGGGTATCTTCCATACAACAGGCGGGTATCTCACCCAGGTTGCCTTTACACACAAAATGGTCTTTGACATAAAGCCAGAGACCGATGTGTATTGGTGCACTGCAGATGTTGGCTGGGTGACTGGTCATTCCTACATTGTCTACGGCCCACTCATGAATGGCGCGACACAGATAATGTATGAAGGAACTCCAGATACGCCGCATAAGGGACGCATTTTTGAACTCATCGCGAAATATGGAGTAACTATTTTGTACACGGCTCCAACACTTATCCGCACATGGATGAAGTGGGGAGATGAATTTCCACAAGCGCACGACCTTTCTTCACTTCGTTTGCTTGGGTCAGTGGGCGAACCTATTAACCCTGAAGCGTGGATGTGGTACTACAAGGTCATCGGCGGCGAGCGTTGCCCAATCGTTGATACGTGGTGGCAAACCGAAACGGGAGCGATCATGATTTCTCCGCTACCTGGAATCACAGCAAGCAAGCCAGGTTCTGCAATGCGCCCACTGCCAGGTATTAGCGCACGCATCGTTGATGACAACGCAAAGCCTGTGGCCAACGGACATGGTGGCTATTTGATTTTGAATGAGCCATGGCCAGCGATGCTTCGCGGAATTTGGGGCGAGCCAGAGAGATATAAAGAGAACTACTGGGAAAAATTTGATGGACTCTACTTTGCTGGTGACGGTGCAAAATTAGACGATGATGGCGCAATTTGGTTGCTTGGTCGCGTTGATGATGTCATGAATGTATCTGGTCACCGAATTTCAACTACCGAAGTTGAGTCAGCACTTGTCTCCCATGAGGCTGTTGCTGAAGCTGCAGTCGTTGGCGCAAGTGATGCAATGACTGGGCAGGGAATTGTTGCATTCGTCATCCTTCGCAGTGGTATCGAACATGCTGAAGGAAATGAATTAGTGCAGCAACTTCGTAACCATGTTGCCAAGGCCATTGGAGCAATCGCCAAGCCACGACAGATCCTTATTGTCGCGGAACTTCCTAAGACTCGAAGCGGAAAGATTATGAGACGCTTACTACGTGACGTTGCAGAGAATCGCGAAGTGGGAGATTCGACCACCTTGGCAGATCCAAACATTATGAAACTGATTGCTTCCGGGCTTCAGAGCGCTGCTAGCGAAGATTAATCTTTAACTTCTTTTCAACGTCGACGCGTAATTGATCGAGTACGTGCGGCATTTGCTTGCTGATTTTTGGATAGAGCGTGCTCTCTGATACCGCTTTTCGTGCGCTCGTCCAAGGTGACCACAAGATCACCGAGACAATCAAGAATGCAATAACTGCTACGCGGGCAAGTTCCAAAGCAACACCTGCGAGTGAATCAATAAATCGCAAAGGTCCCCATAAAATTTTCGTATGAAAGAATTTTCCAAGCCATGTGAATGCCCGACGCCCAATTTCGGCAACGAGAAATATCGCAACAAGCACGGATACGAAACGATTGACATCACTGTGCAATTTGTTCGCAAAATGGAGGGCCAAAGCTAAACCCGCTACCCCGCCGCCGATATATCCGATCGTTGAAAGCAGGCTTTGTAGAAATCCGCGGCGAAACCCTGAGAAAACTGCCCCTAAGGCAGAGGCAACCAGCAGGATGTCAATAATCACGTGGTTAACCTACGGTGACGCCGAGGTATTTGGCCGTTAAATCGCGCAACTGTTGCTCACTATGAAGAGTGCCGATTTCTTTGTGAACTACAACGCCATTTACATCAATAAACCAAGTCACTGGCACCCCCATCCCGAAGTAACCACGTGATCGCCCATCGGGATCCAAAAGGGAGGGCCACGTCATTCCTTGGGCCACAACAAAATCACTACCTTCGCTGGCTTTAGCTTCTTCAACATCAACACCAAGAATAGGGACGGTTGATTTAGATTTTGAATAGAAGGAGCGAAGTATCGGCAACTCATCTTTACAACTTGCACACCACGATCCCCAAACGTTCACGATCAGGGGTCCACGCAGTGTTGAAAACGTGAGTGTAGATTTTCCATCAAGGCAGGGCATTTGTAATCCTGAGCCGCTAGCAACATGTGAAATTTGATTGCAAGGAACAACTTGACCCAATGTCGGAATTGCCGTGGACTGGGAAGCACATCCTGTTAGCGCAAGTAACATGATCGCGATTACGGCTTTCCTCATGGTGGTCATTATCTAAAGTCCGCATCCACTTTGACTAATGCGCGCGCCAACTCAGGATTCATTTCTCCGATTCCGACAGATGGACAGAGTTTAGCCATGGGACATGCGCCGCATGCTGGCTTTCTAGAATGACAGATCCGTCGTCCGTGCCAAATCATTCTCTGCGACAGATTTGTCCACTCTTTCTGAGGAATCAACGCCCCTACCTCGTGTTCGACTTTGACTGGATCCATTTCAGTTGTCCAGCCAAATCGACGACTCAGACGTCCGAAGTGGGTATCGACAGTAATTCCAGGAATATCAAAAGCGTGCCCGAGTACGACATTTGCCGTCTTTCGGCCGACTCCTGGAAGTGTCACTAAATCATCAAGCGTCCGCGGAACCTCACCATGGAAATCGGATTGGATCTTCATAGCAAGGCCTTTGATGTGCTTGGCTTTTGAGCGAAAGAATCCCGTGGAATGAATGAGGTCCTCGATTTCGTGCAAATCGGCCCCTGCCAATGCTGTGACGTTCCTGTATCTGGCAAAGAGTGCTGGCGTCACTTGGTTGACCCTTTTGTCGGTGCATTGAGCCGATAAGACGGTCGCAATCAATAATTGCAGAGGGTTTGCAAAATCCAGCTCGCATCGAACCTCTGGGTAGGTCTTGGTCAAAACTCGGTACATCGCACGAGCCCTACTCTTGATTTCAGGATCGGCTTTCATCTGGCGAAGGGTACGCCCATGCTGGCCAAGGGGTGAAAACTCGCCCCAATTGCTAGTAATGTGCGCACGTGACCCAAGATGAGCAAGTAGTACGCCGCGCCCCGCTTTTCACCGGACTCGACGATGCGGTAGCCGCATCCCTTCGAACTTCGATGGAGGGCGTGAAGTTACACAAAGGCGCGGTTCTTTTTTCCGAAGGCGATGAAGGCGATCACTTATATGTGATTGTTGAAGGAAAGTTAAAGCTAGGAACATCCAGCGGAGACGGACGTGAGAATTTACTCTCCGTCCTTGGACCTGGCGAAATGTTCGGCGAACTTTCACTTTTTGATCCAGGTCCCCGCACATCAACTGCAACTGCAGTCACCGATGTTCGCTTATTAAGCCTTGGACATAATCAAGTTATTCCTTTGATTACAAAACATCCAGAGGTTGCTCTTAATTTATTAGCTCGCCTTTCACAGCGCCTTCGTCGCACCAATGAAGTTGTCGGAGATTTGGTCTTCTCTGATGTTCCTGGTCGCGTTGCAAAAGCGCTCATTGATCTTGGCGAGCGCTTTGGACAAGAAACTGCTGAAGGTTTATATGTGAATCACGACCTAACTCAAGAAGAGTTGGCTCAGCTAGTAGGGGCATCCCGTGAAACAGTTAATAAAGCCCTCGCAGATTTTGCAGGACGTAACTGGATTCGACTTGATGGTCGCGCAGTACTTGTTCTCGATCTAGATCGATTAAGTAAGCGCGGTCGCTAACTAGTTCTTTAGTTCGACTGTAAGTTCGATCTCCACTGGTGAGTTCAATGGCAATTCTGCGATTCCTACTGCAGAACGCGCATGCTTGCCATCTTCGCCCCAAATATGAACAAAGAGTTCGCTTGCGCCATTGACCACTCCTGGATGATTTACAAAGCCAGGTACGCCATTTACATAACCGACAACTCGAACAACTCGAACAATGTCGTCCACATTGGCAACTAATTCCACTGCAGCAAGTGCATTTAGCGCGCATAACTGCGCCATTTCTTTAGCTTGCTCGACGGTGATCTCTCCGCCAACTTTTCCAGCCATAACCATTGCGCCATTTACCAAAGGTAATTGCCCGGCTGTAAAAACCAAATTGCCCGTGCGGACTGCTGGCACATATGCAGCAATTGGTTTTGCAGCAACGGGAAGAGATAAACCGAGTTCAGCTAGCTTGGCACGTACATCGCTCATTTAACTTCTCTTTTCATGTAGGCAACTAGGTTGTCCCCGCCACCTGGCGCGGGAATTACTTGCACAAGTTCGTATCCTTCAGATCCCCAGTTATCAAGGATCTGCTTTGTCGCATGAGTTAACAATGGCACGGTGACATATTCGAATTTCATTTTTCTCTCCTTGTTATCGATGACGGTGGAAAATGATTATGCGAGTGCGGCTTTTACTGCAGCAGAAACAACACCACCATCTGCTTTACCTGCAATCTTTGGAGATAAGACTTTCATGACAAGACCCATGCCAGCAGGACCTGCCGCGCCAGTTTCGGCAATTGCATCCTTAATCATTTGCTGAAGTTCGGCATCGCTAAGTTGTGTTGGTAGATAACGAGCAATCACTTCACCTTCAGAGCGCTCTAAGGCCGCTTTGTCTGGTCGGGCACCTGCGTCATACGCCTCGGCGGCTTCGCGGCGCTTTTTGGCTTCGCGGGAAAGCACGGTAATTACCTCAGCTTCACTAAGTTGACGTGCCTCTTTACCTGACACTTCCTCCATAGTGATTGCCGTTAAAACCATGCGAATCGTGCCGGAGGTTAATTCATCGCGGCTACGAATGGCTTCGGTAAGGTCGCCTCTGAGTCGTTCTTTAAGTGCCATAGGGGTATCTTCTCATGACTAGGTAGGAGGAGTAACAATGGCATTCGTCCTAAGGCAGGCGCAGATTCCCATTCTTCCTGCAGGCCATGCCCCTATTCAGATTCTGCATTTTTCGGACCTGCATCTGACTCCTGCGCGGACGCGAGAAATTGCCGATATCAAAAGCTTTATCGACCTCAAGCCTGACCTTGTCATTAGTACAGGAGACTTCCTCGGACA
>CAIYBL010000061.1 GCA_903924485.1 uncultured Actinomycetes bacterium | reverse complement strand
GTATCGCCGCCTTTATCGATGCAGAGCATGCCCTCGATCCTGAGTATGCGCGCAAGCTCGGCGTTGATATCGACGCACTCCTTGTCTCCCAGCCTGATACCGGTGAGCAAGCACTGGAGATCATGGATATGTTGATCCGCTCTGGCGCTCTCGACATTGTTGTTGTTGACTCTGTCGCCGCACTTGTACCTCGCGCAGAAATTGAAGGCGAGATGGGTGATTCACATATGGGCTTGCAGGCTCGCTTGATGTCTCAAGCACTTCGTAAGATCACCGGCGCGCTACATCAATCCAAGACAACAGCAATCTTCATTAACCAGTTGCGTGAAAAAATTGGCGTCTTCTTCGGCTCACCTGAGACAACTACGGGTGGTAAAGCCCTTAAGTTCTACGCGTCAATCCGCTTAGATATTCGACGTATTGAGACACTCAAAGATGGTCAAGAAGCAGTCGGTAACCGTACTCGCGTGAAGGTCGTCAAGAACAAGATGGCCCCACCCTTTAAGCAAGCAGAGTTCGACATTCTTTACGGTGTTGGAATCTCTCGCGAAGGCTCACTTCTTGATATCGGCGTAGATATTGGAATCGTGAAGAAGTCGGGGTCCTGGTACACCTACGAAGGCGATCAACTAGGTCAAGGTAAGGAAAATTCTCGCAACTTCTTGCTTGATAATCCAGATCTTGCCAACGACATTGAAACTCGAATTCGTGCGCACTTTGTGCCAACGCCTATTGATCCAGCACTTGTTGCTGCGGTAGATGAGGCAACAGCAGAGGTTGATTTCTAATCTCAACTGCCCAGATTGACGAAAGCTCCGACCCCTACTCAATAGCTCAGACGATTGCCCTCATCGCACTCGCACCCAGAGCAAAGAGTAGGGGGGAGCTCTTCGACCACCTTAAAAAGCGAGGCACAAGTGAAGATGTTGCCAACGCAGTTCTTTATCGCCTACAAGAGCAAGGCTTTATCAATGATGAAGAGTTTGCCCGCGCCTGGAGTGAATCTCGACAACGAGCTAAGAAATTATCCAAACGGACGATCGCGACAGAACTTCGAGGCAAAGGTGTTTCCTCGGAGATTATTGAGCTCGTAACATCAGAAATTAACCAAGATGACGAGCATGCCGTGGCACTTGAATTAGCCAGTCGCAAATATCGCCCTATTGCTCACCTGGATCCAGAAGTGATTCGTCGCCGAGTACATGGTGCGATGGCAAGACGAGGCTTCTCCTCAAGCACGATCAACGCTGTTATGAGAGAAATTGGGATTTAACTTCCACCCCTAGAATTCATCCATGAGTCGCACATACACAGTCGAAACCTATGGCTGCCAGATGAATGTGCATGACTCCGAACGCATTTCCGGTCTCCTTGATGAGGCAGGTTACATTCCGGTCACCCCGGGAGAACAAGCAGATATCGTCGTTTTCAATACCTGCGCCGTGCGCGAGAACGCAGACAATAAGTTGTACGGGAACCTAAGTTTCCTGGCGCCGGTCAAGAAGCTCAACCCACAGATTCAGATTGCCGTCGGTGGATGTTTGGCGCAGAAAGATCAAGCAATAATCCTTAAGAAGGCGCCCTACGTGGACGTAGTTTTTGGCACCCACAATGTCGGCTCCTTGCCCGTCTTGTTAGAGCGGGCAAGAATTGAGGAAGAGTCGCAGATTGAAATTTTGGAATCCCTCGAACATTTCCCATCAACGTTGCCAGCGCGAAGGTTTTCGGCATTTTCAGCCTGGGTCTCAGTTTCAGTTGGATGTAATAACACCTGCACCTTCTGCATCGTCCCGACTTTGCGCGGCATCGAGAAAGATCGTGACGCCACCGACATCATGAAAGAAGTTCGTACTCTTGTCGATCAAGGCGTCATCGAGATTACGCTCCTTGGTCAAAATGTTAATGCCTATGGAGTTGATTTTGGAGATCGCGAAGCATTTGCCAAATTAGTACGTGAATGCGGAAAGGTTGAGGGATTGGAACGCGTTCGATTTATGTCTCCGCACCCTCGTGATTTTACTGACGATGTCATTGATGCCATGGCTCAAACCCCCAATGCCATGCCGCATTTACATATGCCCTTGCAATCTGGATCCAATCGAATTTTGCAAAACATGCGCAGGTCTTATCGCACGGACAGATACCTGGGAATTATTGAGCGAGTACGTGCCGCAATCCCTGCTTCTCAAATCACGACAGACATCATCGTTGGCTTTCCTGGTGAAACAGAAAGAGATTTCCAAGACACATTGGATCTCTGCACGCAGGCACGCTTTAGCGCGGCCTATACCTATCAATATTCCAAACGACCTGGTACCCCTGCGGCAACGATGCCCGACCAGGTATCTGCCGAGGTTGTTGGCGAACGCTATACGCGTCTTCATACGCATCAAGAAGCTATTTCTCACTCGGTAAACCAAGAAGCTATTGGAAAGACCATGAATGTACTGGTAACCGAACATGAAGGGCGCAGAGATGTTGCCAGAGCTCGGATGTCAGGGCGCACAGAGGATTTTCGATTAGCTCATTTTTCCTTTGACGCTGACAACATTGCCCGTCCCGGGGATGTTGTAACGGTGGAGATTACTGAAGCTGCTCCACACTTCCTTGCTGGTATCGGTGGCAACGTTCGTCGCACCCGCGGGGGAGATGCGCACGAGGCGCTAACGGCAGAGCGTGCTGTCCAGCCATTGCTTCTTGGAATGCCCTCAGTTCGGTCATGAGTGTTTACGTAATCTGTGGAGCAACGGCAACGGGTAAAAGCGACCTTGCCGTATCACTTGCCCAACATCTAGGCGCTGAGATAATTAATGCCGATTCCATGCAACTTTATCGAGGTATGGATATTGGCACAGCAAAACTTCCAATCTCAGACCGTGGTGGGATCATTCATCACATACTTGATGTTCTTGATGTTACCCAAGATGCAAGTGTCGCTTGGTATCAACAGAGCGCACGTGATCTCATCAGCGAGATTGAGTCTCGCGGGAAAAACGTTGTCATTGTCGGGGGAACGGGTCTCTACATCAAAGCGATACTCGACGATCTAAATTTTCCTGATACCGACCCACTTGTTCGAATCGCGCTCAATGACATGGCGGAGAAAATCGGGGCGCAAGCTATGTTTGAAAGGCTTCAGAAGTTAGATCCTGCCGCTGCACTGGCGATTGATAAAGAGAATCTTCGCCGAGTCATTCGCGCACTTGAGGTTATTGAAATTACAGGCAAGCCCTTCACTGCCAATTTACCTCGCAAGGAAAGTACGAAATATCCCTTGGCTCGCCAATTTGGCTTAGTGATGGATAGACCAACCCTTGCCACACGTATTGCAGAACGGGTCGATCACATGTGGGAGGCAGGCTTTGTTGCAGAAACCCAAAGTCTGAATGCTGCAGGAATCCGTAAAGGTCGCACAGCGCAGTTGGCCCTTGGTTATGCCCAGATTCTTAAATACATTGATGGTGTGTTTACTGACGATGAGGCTCGCGAGGATACCAAGCGTGCAACACGGCAATACGCTCGGCGCCAGGAGACATGGTTCTCTCGCGACGCTCGAATCCAATGGATCGCACCGGGCCAGCCACGCTTGGAGACCGTCCTGGCGCATTTAGCTAATCCTGCACCGCGTGCAAGCGACTAAACTGCCGACCAGATGAATACCTCAGAATCGATCCTGGCTACTTACGGACATGGCACGTTGAATGATTTCGTCATCATCTTTGACCCTAACGAGGAATTATCGATAACAACTTCTGAATGCGCACTTATTTGCAGTCGCGATAAGGGCATTGGAGCAGACGGTCTGATCCGCATTACAAAGCCAGGCGGACAATGGTTTATGGATTACCGAAATGCCGATGGATCGATCGCTGAAATGTGCGGCAATGGGATTCGCGTGATGGCCAGATATCTCGTCGAACGAGGACATCAGAACGAAGGAATTTTTGCAATCAATACGCGTGACGGACTCAAACATTTGCGCGTTCCAATGGTTGGCGACATAACGGTCAATATGGGACAGCTTGTGAATGAGGATGAGGAAATCACTGCATTTGCCAACGGGAACACATGGAATGGGTACAACATTAGTATCGGAAATCCTCATGCTGTGGTTTTTGTTGATTCATTAGATCTAGTGGGAGACCTTAAGGATCCGCCGATCGTGCGGCCGATGGACTCCTACCCAGAAGGCGTGAACGTCGAGTTTGTAGAATTTCTAGAAGGCAACGAATTAAAGATGCGAGTGTTTGAACGTGGCGTTGGCGAAACACAATCATGCGGTACAGGTACATGCGCTGTGGCACTTGCAGCAACTCTCAAGCGCGGTCAACGCCTTCCCGCCAAGTGGGTCATCTTTCCACCGGGTGGACGCCTGGAGGTGGAGATTGATGGCCATTCAAATGCCACACTGACAGGGCCTGCGGTGCTTATCGGTGATCGAGACATATCTGCATATCTACGCGGACCAGAAGGTGACATACGTTGAGTAAGCGCGAACACGAAACCGATGATGAATTTGAAGCGCTCATGCGTGAGAGCGCTCGAGTAGCTGCTGATTTTGATTCTGACGAAGATGAAGGCATTCAAGACGCGGTTGCCGAGCGTCACGCCCTTCGAAGAGTTAAAGGATTCTCTACCGAACTCCAGGACATCTCCTCGGCAGAATATCGCCAACTTCAATTAGAGCGAGTGGTACTTGTTGGAGTCTGGACCGAAGGAACTTCCTTGATGGCCGAGAATTCATTGGCTGAATTGCGTGCACTGGCAGAGACTGCCGGATCAGAGGTTTTGGATGCTTTGATTCAACGACGCGATAAACCAGATCCAGCGACGTATATCGGGTCTGGAAAGGTTGCAGAACTTCGTCAAGTCGTTGTTTCTACAGGGGCTGACACAGTTATTTGTGATGGAGAGTTATCGCCTTCCCAACTGCGTCAACTTGAAGAGAAGTTGAAAGTGAAAGTTGTAGATCGCACCGCCTTGATTCTGGATATTTTTGCTCAGCATGCAAAAAGCAAAGAAGGAAAAGCTCAGGTAGAACTGGCTCAGATCTCTTACTTACTACCACGCCTTCGTGGATGGGGTGAATCTCTTTCGCGTCAGGTGGGAGGTCGCGCCGCTGGCGGTGCTGGTATCGGCGGCCGTGGACCTGGTGAAACGAAAATTGAGACCGATCGTCGTCGTATTCGCGATAAGCAAACGAAGCTCAAAAAAGAAATTCTTGAGATGAAAATCTCTCGCGACACAAAACGCCAAGAGCGTCGCAGGCACAACATCCCATCTGTCGCGATAACTGGATATACCAATGCGGGCAAGTCATCCCTGCTGAATAAACTCACGGATGCTGGCGTTTTGGTTGAGAACGCACTTTTTGCAACGCTCGACCCAACAGTGCGCCAAACACATACGACTGATGGTCGTATTTACACACTTACCGATACCGTGGGATTTGTTCGCCACCTGCCTCATCAATTGATTGATGCATTTAAATCCACACTTGAAGAAGTTGCCGATGCCAACCTCATCGTTCATGTGGTTGATGGATCTCACCCTGATCCCTTTGAGCAAATTCGGGCGGTCCGTCAAGTGATCTCCGAAATTGGCGGTTCTGATATCCCCGAGATCATCGCGATCAATAAAGTCGATGTTGCGGATTCAGAAGTTATTATGCAAATACTTCGCCAAGAACCACATAGTTATGCCTTCTCTGTCCGCACTGGTTTTGGCATGGAAGGCTTGCTCCACGCAATTGAAAACACATTGCCCCACCTTGGGATCGAGATTGATGTCGTGATTCCGTACGATCGAGGAGACCTCATCAGCGCCATTCACGAGCGGGGCGAGATCATCTCCGAGTCCTACGTGGATGAAGGCACGGCTATCCACGCGCGAGTAGACGGAGCGTTGGCCAAAGCCATAGGGGATTTACCAGCAATAGCCCCCAAGTGAGAGCAATATCGCAGGGAATAAAGACGACACGCCGAGGGTTATAGCCGAAAGAGAGATGAAAATAGGCGAGTATGCGCCCGCAGTGGTAGAACTGCCCAGGTACCAGACCCGAGAGTATGACCCGAGAACAATGATGACGATGAAGGCGAGGTGAATGTAGTGGCAACCGACTACGACACCCCCAGGAAAACTGACGAAGAACTACATGAAGAATCACTAGAAGAACTCAAAGCGCGGCGCGTCGATGCACAATCTGGACAGGTTGATGTTGATGAAGCCGAAGCTGCAGAGACGCTAGAACTTCCTGGTGCCGATTTATCAGGCGAGGAACTTTCTGTTCGAGTAGTGCCAAGGCAAGTAGATGAATTTGCATGTTCGCGATGCTTCTTGGTTCACCACATTACCCAATTATCAAAAGGCGAAGGCCCTACTGCAGTGTGTAAAGAGTGTGCTTAAACTCTTTGCTTGCGCGGGTACTCACTAACCAATACGGCGTTGGATCTCGGTCGTCATTGATCTGAATCTTTACCCCTTTATCCTGCCAAAACCTTATTGCTAAAAATGCTGCGGGGTCTGCGTCACGACCCCTGGTCAAACGCATTTGTTGAGCGCTGAGTTCCTCGACATCGCCCAGGTATTTCAGTTCGATGTGAGCCCTTCCAATGATTAGCTCTTTATCTGTGATGTTAATTGTCATTGTGACGCTTCGGGCAATAATCATAAGGAGAACGGTCAACATGATTAGGCAGATGCCTCCTGAGAGATCGCCTAAAGCAGCCCACACTGAGATTGCAAGGCTGAGAAATAGGAAGTAAATGAAGGCCAAAAGCCATACGGGTGGGCGAACTTTCTCCTGATATCTCATCTCTGGCTCGGCCACAGGAGAGACGCTACCCGATTTCATCAAGTAACCTTGCTTCCATGAGTCGCGTTGCAAGCACCACACCACCAGTAGGGGCGCCAATCCCGGAGCGTCACCCCAAGGCGCCTCCTATCGGATCGAAGATTCCTTCACACTTTGGTCATTGTTTTGGTTGCGGTGAGTTGCATCCGACAGGTCTTCATCTGGTTGCGCATGCAGGAGAGGGCGCAGATTTAACCGCTCAATTTACCGTTACGCAAGATCACCAAGGTGCACCTGGATTAGCGCACGGCGGTTTACTTTCATTGGCTTTTGATGAGGCACTGGGAAAACTGATGTGGCTTATTCGTGCTCCTGCAGTAACTGCGCGACTTGAAACGGATTTCTTGAAACCCGTTCCGATGGGATCCACGCTTCATATCACTGCATCAATTACGGGGCAGGTTAATCGCAAGGTGTACACGAGTGCAGAAGGGCGTTTGAATTCTCCCGATGGCCCACTAGCAGTTCGTGCATCAGCGTTATTTGTCATTGTCCCGATGGATCATTTTCTCAATAATGCACCGAAGGAATATCTTGAGCAGATTTCCAAGATTCCAGAATTGCTCGCTTTTGTCGATCCCGATTTTGAGATTAATCCATGAGCGTCGATGTCCTGATCCAGCGTTTAGACCCTGGAGTCCCGTTGCCTTCGTACGCAAAGGGCGGGGATGCTGGCGCCGATTTAGTAACACGAGTGGATATCACTTTGAAGCCAGGGGAGCGTGCACTAGCTCCAACCGGAATCGCGATTGCGCTGCCTGAAGGATTTGCCGCATTTGTTCATCCTAGGTCTGGTCTTGCCATTAAACACGGCGTATCAGTGGTCAATGCTCCGGGAACAATTGATGCAGGTTTTCGCGGCGAGCTACAAGTTATTTTAATTAACCACGATCAGACTGAGTCGATCACTTTCAAACGAGGAGATCGCATTGCTCAACTTGTTATTCAAAGAGTTGAGAGGGCCCAATTTATTGAGGTATCAGAGCTACCGGGTTCTGGTCGCGGCGCAGGTGGTTTTGGATCAACGGGGAGAGCATGACACAAAGCGATCAGGCCAAAGTTATGAACGCACTTGGCGGCAAGCGAGGAATTCTGGACTCAGGACTTCCTTCCCTCGTCTTCCTCATTGCTTTTAATATCTCTCATGATCTGCGAACATCCTTGTATGCAGCGGTAATTACTTCGGCAACGCTCACCCTGATTCGCTTAATTCGTCGGGATACATTGCAGCACGTACTTTCAGGTTTTTTCGGTGTTGCCTTCTGCGCACTTCTTGCTCGTAAAACGGGTCACGCTGCAGATTTTTATCTTCCAGGACTCATTATCAATTTGGTCTATGGATTGGTCTACACGGTACTCAACGTTGTAGGTCTTCCACTGCTGGGGCTACTTCTTGGTCCCATACTGGGAGAGAATTTAGCTTGGCGTGCGGTACCAGAGCGCAAGCGCGTATACATTCGAGCAGGCTGGCTCTGGGTTCTCTTGTTTTTCTCTAGATTGGCCGTTCAATATCCGCTGTATAAAAGTGGCAATGTGAACGCGCTAGGCACTGCGCGATTAGTTATGGGTTACCCACTATTCATTCTTGCAGCATGGGGATCGTGGCTATTTATAAAATCAGTGCCCAGCGTAAAGATACCTACTGAGCAATAAAGCACTGCTTGAGTAGGTCTTCGGCCTTGCTGGATGCTACAAAGAGAAGTTCATCCCCGGCAGTGAATACATCATGAGCCTTAGGTGAAATCACGCGGCCATCTCGGACAATCGCAGCAAGTGATGCATTCTCAGGCAAAGGAATTTCTTCAACAGTCTTGCCAAGGCATTGAGAAGCATCGGGAAGGGTTAGTTCTACCAAGTTGGCTTGACCCTTCTTGAAAGAAAATAGTCGAACAACATCTCCAACGCTGACCGCTTCTTCAACGAGGGCAGAGATTATTCGTGGAGTAGATACCGCAACGTCAACGCCCCATGAAGAATCAAAGAGCCATTCATTTTTCGGATGATTAACGCGAGCGACAACGCGAGGCACTCCATATTCAGTCTTTCCTAGGAGTGAGGCAACAAGGTTTACTTTGTCATCTCCAGTTGCTGCCACCAAAACTTGGCAGGTATTGAGCTTTGCATTATCGAGAGAGGCAATTTCACATGCATCAGCCATCAACCACTCGGCATTAGGAACGCTTTCGAGTTTGAGCGCCTTGGGATCGCGGTCAATGAGAAGCACTTGGTGGCCGTTGAGTAAAAGTTCTCGGGCGATTGCTCGCCCAACGTTTCCAGCGCCAGCGATTGCAATTCTCATGATGCATCCTCAGGGGAGTGAGCCAGGGCCGCTTCGACATCGGCAATATCTTTGTCATGGAGCATGACATGGACAAGATCGCCCTCTTGAAGGACGGTGTGTTCATCAGGAATCAGGCCCTCACCCAAACGCGTTATGAAGGCGACTCGGGCGGAGGTGACATTTTCAATTCGGGAGACAGCATTTCCAAACCAACTCTCGTGCAGGTGCATCTCGCACAGTTGGATGGTTCCGCTGGCGTCGCGCCATTCAGAGCGTGAACCTTCAGGCAGGAGGCGACGTAAAATTTGATCGGATGTCCAAAGAACTGTGGCGACTGTGGGGATACCTAGACGCTGATAAATTTCGGCTCGTCCTGGGTCATAGATGCGCGCAACAACGTTCTTCACTCCATAAGTTTCACGAGCGACTCGAGCCGCCAAGATATTTGAGTTATCTCCGTTGCTTACCGCCGCGAAGGCTGCTGCTTCTTTAATGCCTGCCTCGATCAAGGTGTCGCTATCGAATCCAACGCCAGTCACGGTGCTTCCAACAAAAGAGGCGCCGAGGCGGCGAAATGCTTCTCTATTTTGGTCGATGATTGCGACGGTATGTCCCGCGCCCTCAAGTTCAATCGCCAGTGATGAGCCGACGCGTCCACATCCCATGATTACTACATGCATGAGTAAAACCTACACCCCAATGACCCGTAGAGTTGGCTTCTATGGCTACCGAACGAACGAAACCCCTTGTAGTAGGAGAACGCCACGTAGTAACTATTGAGAAAGTGGCCCATGGCGGCCATTTTATTGCCCGGCATGAGGGTCACGTTATTTTTGTTCGCCACGCCATTCCCGGCGAAGTGGTCGAAGTCAAAATCACAAGTACGGGTTCTAGCTTTGTTCGGGCGGATGCGGTTGCGGTCACTACTGCCTCGCTCGATCGAGTTGTGGCACCGTGTCAATATTCCAAACCAGATGGATGCGGCGGCTGCGACTTTCAGCACATTTCTATTGAGCGACAACGCCTACTCAAAGGTGATGTCATCCGCGAACAATTTTCTCGTTTGGCAAAGATGGATATTTCTATCGAGGTTGAACCTGTTGGTGAATCTTTACATTGGCGCACGCGAGTGGGCAGTGCAACAAATAGTTCGGGTAATTTAGGATTTTATGCCTCACGTACTCATTCGGTGGTGCCCGTTGGAGATTGCCTCATAGCTGCAGAGAGTATGAAATACGCCGAGCTTGCAAAGAGAAATTGGCCAGCAAATTCACGGGTGGAGATTTCCGTGAGCTCGGAAGGTGCACGAACTGTTGCTATCGCCGATTCCGAACGAGGATCAAAGCCCCGCCTAACTGAGGGGCAACTGCTTTCCTTTGAAGAGGTAAGCGGACATAGATTGCAAGTGAGCCATTCCTCTTTTTGGCAAAGCCATGAGAACGCACCTGAGGTTTTGATTGGTGCGATTTCTCCTCATGTACGTGAAGGCGATCGCGTTTTGGATCTCTACGGTGGCGTAGGACTTTTCGCGGCGGCGCTCGTAGATGTTGTGGGGCCTAATGGCCGCATTGACATTATTGAGTCGAGTTCATCGGCCACCGCCGATGCCCGTAAGAACTTCGCTGAATTTCCACAAGTAAATATTCACACGGGGGATGTCGTTCATCTTCTTCCGAGAATCAGCAAGTCCGATGTGATCGTCCTAGATCCCCCTCGAGAAGGAGCGGGAAAGAGCGTTGTTTCCCAGATGAGCGCTTTGCGGCCACGAACCATTGTCTACGTGGCGTGCGATCCAGCGGCTTTGGCGCGTGACACGCTTTACTTGGCCGATGCTGGCTACACGCTCACGAGCCTGCGTGCCTTTGATCTTTTTCCCATGACCCACCACGTTGAGTGTGTCGCCCTGTTTGAGCCTTCAATTTCACAGTAAAGTAAGGTATCTTGACGTCAAGATAAATCACGTGGAGGACGAAATGACGACCAATTCATTTAACGCTCAAAGAGTTCTGACCGTTGCCGGCGAGAATTACGAAATTTTCGATATCACCGCAATTGAAGGCGCGACATCGCTCCCTTTTAGCCTAAAAGTCTTGTTGGAGAATTTACTGCGCACTGAAGACGGCGCCAATATCACCGCTGACCATATACGGGCGCTAGCCCAATGGGATCCTTCTATAGAGCCAGATACTGAAATTCAATTCACCCCAGCTCGCGTGGTTATGCAAGATTTCACAGGAGTTCCATGCATTGTTGATCTTGCCACTATGCGCGAAGCGATTGTTGAACTTGGTGGAGATGCAAGCAAGGTTAATCCGCTTGCTCCAGCAGAACTAGTTATTGACCACTCCGTGATTGCTGATGTTTTCGGAACCAGAGATTCATTTGAGCAAAATACTGATATTGAGTACGAGCGTAACCGTGAACGTTATCGTTTCTTACGTTGGGGACAAGGCGCATTTGATGAGTTCAAAGTTGTTCCACCTGGAACTGGAATTGTTCATCAGGTAAATATTGAATTCTTGGCTCGCGTGGTAATGACTCGCAAGGTTGATGGCGTCCTGCGGGCGTATCCGGATACTGTTGTTGGAACAGACTCTCACACAACAATGGTTAATGGGCTTGGAGTTCTTGGCTGGGGAGTCGGTGGAATCGAAGCCGAAGCAGCCCTCTTAGGACAGCCTGTCTCAATGTTGATTCCTCGCGTCGTCGGTTTCAAATTGACGGGGCAATTACCTGTAGGTACCACTGCTACCGATTTGGCCTTGACGATTACCGAAATGCTGAGAAAGCACGGGGTTGTAGGAAAGTTCGTAGAGTTTTACGGTCCAGGTGTTGTTTCCGTACCGATGGCAAACCGGGCGACTCTAGGAAACATGAGTCCCGAATATGGATCAACGTGCGCCATATTTCCTATTGATGAGGAGACCTTAAAATATTTGCGTCTCACTGGCCGTAGCGAAAATCAGGTTACCCTAGTCGAGGAGTATGCAAAGCAACAGGGATTGTGGCATGACCCTTCACTCACTCCTCGTTTTTCAGAACATATCGAACTCGATCTATCAGCAGTTGTTCCATCCATCGCAGGACCTAAACGTCCTCAAGACCGCATCGCACTGACAGACTCCAAGGTAGCGCTGGAGAAGATTCTTCCTACCTACCTGAGTGAGAAGTCAGCTTCAGCGGCAGTTAATATCACGGTGAAAAATGAGCCAACGACAATCAAAAATGGGGATGTTGTCATTGCCTCAATAACCTCTTGCACAAATACATCTAATCCGTCAGTCATGATCGGCGCTGCCTTGCTTGCAAAAAAGGCGGTAGAGAAGGGTTTGAGGTCAAAGCCTTGGGTGAAGACCACTCTGGCCCCAGGATCCAAAGTTGTCACTGATTACTACGATCGGGCAGGTCTCACCCAATACATGGAAGCGCTGGGATTCAATTTGGTGGGTTATGGATGCGTTACGTG
>CAIYBL010000060.1 GCA_903924485.1 uncultured Actinomycetes bacterium | reverse complement strand
GGTGGCGAAGTTATTCAAAGCTATGACGAGAAGATAAAGGGCATTGGCCGGCAGTATCAAGGTCTGCATTTAGAGATGTGCGTAGCAGCAGGGCTCACTGAAAGCCCAATTTTGAGCGTCACTGAAAGCGTTGCAATTATGCAGGTTATGGATGCGCTTCGCGCTCAGATCGGTGTTAAGTACCCTACTGAGTGATTTAGTCACGGAATGCAGGTTGGTCTACCAATTCGTATTGAATTGGTCCATCAGGAGGGCAACTGGCATTGAGTTCGGCGATCTCGGCCGTGCTGAGTTGAATACTCGCTCCGGTGAGTGAATCCAAAATTGAAGCAGCTTTAGATGCTCCAGGAATTGGGATACAAGTTGGGAACTGCGAGAGATGCCATGCAACTGTCAGGGCATAGGCAGAGACACCCTTCGCTTTTGCTATACGATCAAATGCCCCGAATTCTCCAGTCGCAATCTTCTCGAAGTTAGATCCTCCTCCAAGGGGAGACCATGGCAAGAAAGCAATTCCAAATTCGGTGCAGATATCAATGACATCGGTTGATAACCTGTAACGCGGACTGTATTCGTTTTGCACTGAGACGATTCCACCTTGCGACGGTGTTCCGCCGATTGCAATAGCTCGGCGCAGTTGAGCGGCATTTACATTGCTCAAGCCAATTGCTTCGACATATCCATGCTCTTTGAGGGATAAAACATTTTCGAACTGCTCTTCAAAGGTGATTGAGGTATCTAGACGATGATGTTGCCAGAGTGGAATCTTGGAAAGTCCCATCTTCGCAGCGGAAGCTTCGACTGCGCGATACAAATAATGCTTGGTTGCATTGCGCCCCGGTTCACCCCACCAGTTATCGCCCTTGGCTCTGGTAATTCCACCTTTTGAAGCGATAACAATCTTGGCTTTGCGTTCTGGAGATGCATTCCATGTCCTAAAAGCTTCGCCCACCAAGACTTCATTGTGTCCCATTTGGTTCCAAGCGGGAGCGTAAATATCAGCTGTATCAAGCAATTGCACGCCGGCATCGAGCGCTGCATGAATCACGCTAATTGCATAGTCGCGGTCATCGAGAATCCACTTGTTGCGATCGGTCGCCATAGAAAGGGGCATGCACCCCAGGCCTACTGCGGTTACTTCAAAGGGACCAAGGGTGCGCGTCATTGTCATGGGAAAACATTACTGGTTAAGAAAGAGAAAAGGAGATCGAACTTATTGCCAGGGGGAGATGTGAAACAAGAATCACGACGCGGTCGGAAAGTCTTAGCGCCACTTTCTGAGAAATTCGCTCGACCATTTCGGCGTCCAGGAACTCGTAGGGTTCATCGAGAATGACTATGGGAGTATCACGTAGCAAGAGGCGAGCCAATTTGAGTCGTTGCTTCTCTCCACCGGAGAAGTTGTAGCCCATGGATCCAATCATGGTGTCGAGATCTTCTGGGAGCTCCTCGACAAATTGGCGGAGTTCTACTAGCTCTAGTACTTCTCGTAGTTCATCGTCCGTCGCTTCGGGTCTTCCTATCTTCAAATTCTCGCGAATGGAAGTTCCAAATAAGTAGTCGTCTTGCAGTAGC
>CAIYBL010000059.1 GCA_903924485.1 uncultured Actinomycetes bacterium | reverse complement strand
GCAAGTAGATCCTTTGCCGTCGTTTTACCTTGTGATCCCGTAATTCCAATAACTTTGATGTGCGGCAACTGATTTCTTACATACTGTGCCAATCTTCCTAATGACTCAACCACATTGGAGACGACAATGCATGACCCATCAACCACTTTTTCTGCAACGACCAAAGACGCTCCACGTTCATATGCATCCTGAGCAAAATCGGCGCCATCGGAGATCTCGCCTTTAATGGCGAAGAAAATCCCATCGCGACTTACTTCCCGCGAATCGACAACACATATGCCATTCACTTCTCGATCAGGAAAATTATGCAAAGTGCCCCCGAGAACATGGGCTAGCACCGTGGCTTGCATCGCGATCATGAGCGACCCTCAATCGCGGACGCTAGAACCAGTCGATCATCAAAAGCTGTTACCACGCCCTTAATATCCTGTCCGCTCTCATGACCCTTACCAAGCACCACGACAATATCGCCAATCTTGGCAAGAGAGACGGCGTAAGAAATTGCTTCTGCTCGATCAACTATGACGCGACTAGGTTGTGTTATGGCTAACCCTTGACACATTTGCTCCAAAATCAATAAAGGATCTTCTGATCTGGGATTGTCACTCGTGAAAATTGCTATATCTGCGCCATTTAAAAGGGCTCTACCCATCACAGGACGTTTAGATGCATCTCGATCGCCTCCGCACCCCAAGACGGCAATCACTTTTCCTTGGGTCATCGCAGAACATGTGGTCAAAACTCTGGCTACCGCGTCTGGTGAATGTGCATAATCAACAAAAGCTACAAACTCTTGGCCGACGCTAACTGACTCTAAACGCCCTTGGGCGCCGTGTAGCCTGGGAAGGAGACCTGCAAGATCTAATGGGTCAATACCGCTATCAACAGCGATCGCAAAGGCCATCAATGCATTATCAAGATTAAAATCTCCATGCAGTGGCAGCGTTCCCTCGATGAGAATTCCGCCAGGTCCCCGCACACAAATATCTTGGCCGCGTACATGCGGATAGACATCAACATAACTCCAGTCAGCGGTCGGATCAGTTCGAGAAAGACGAATGACCGGCAACTCTGTCTCTTGAGCAAGCTTGGCACCATAGGCATCATCAGTATTGATAAATGCTCGTTCCGCGTATTCAAAAGTGAATAGCGAAGCCTTGGCTTTGAAGTACTCCTCCATCGTTGAATGGAAATCAAGATGATCTTGCGTTAAATTGGAAAAACCGACAACGTTGAAATGAGCTCCCTTGATACGATCCAAGGTAATCGCATGACTAGAAACCTCCATCGCAAAATCCCGAACATGCCGCTCTCGCATAGTTGCCGCAAGGGCTTGAAGCTCGCTACTTTCAGGAGTTGTTCGCTTGCTTGCAATAACCTCGACACCAATACGCGTTTCCACCGTGCCCACGAGCCCGGCTTCCCTACCCGCAAGTGACCAGATCTGATGCAACAAAGTGGTGGTCGTAGTCTTCCCATTTGTCCCAGTAATCCCGGCGCAATAGAGATCGCGCATGGGCTCGGAGAAAAACCAAGAACTTACATTGCCAGCCGCCGTCCGAGGGTCGTTTACGATAATCGTCGGCAAATCTTTAACCAAAGAAGCGCCATGGGTATCAGTAAGCACCGCACGTGCCCCTAGCTTTTTTGCTTCATGGGCGAAATTGGCTCCGTGAGTTTTTAAGCCCGGAAAAGCCAAAAATAGATCACCTTCTTGTACCTCAGAACTAATGTTGGTCATGCCGAGAATTTCTACTTCATCGTAAATGTTTGCTACTCCAAGTAACGCAGCAATTGAGGACAAAGTCTGCCCGTGCGAATACATTGGGCGGATCATCACTTTATTGCTTTCTTTAAGTTCTTTAGGCTCTTAGCCGTCGCAATACTCACTTGTGCCTCATTGAGAGGAAATGGTGCAGCTAGAGTGTTTGTGGGTCCAACATGCTTTGATTGCAACACGAAGGACATTACTTTTTTAAATACTGGAGCGCCTAATGTGCCACCCCAGTGAATACCTTGTGGCGCTTGAATCGTCACGCTAATAACGTACTCGGGCTTATCAGCGGGAGCGAATCCGATGAAAGATGCGGTATATCCCTTATAGCAATGACATGTTGCATCTACTCGCATCGCAGTGCCAGTCTTGCCAGCGACTCGATAGCCAGCAATTGCAGCCTCTGGAGCTGTTCCTTGCGCACTCACGACACTCTCCATCATGAGGCGCATCTGTGAAGCTGTTGCCGCGCTGATAACGCTAACGCTCGAGCGCTTTGGTGCTGGCGTGAAATTTCCACTGGCATCACTGGTGCCTGCTATTACTGTGGGCGAAACTCGAATACCATTATTTGCAATCGTTGCAAAAACGCTTGTGGCCTGCATTGCAGTTACTGAATACCCTTGACCGAATGCCACCGTTGGCGCAGTTGTTCCTGACCACGTAGAGACAGCGGCAAGCTTCCCTTCGGACTCTCCCGGTAGACCAGAACCCGTACTGCTGCCGATGCCGAATTTCCTCAGGTAATCATACAAAACTGAATTTCCTAGGCGTTCGCCCACTTGAATTGCACCCGTGTTGCTTGAAATGGCGAGGATTCCTGTTGTTGTAAGACGTTCCGTTGCATGTTTCTCGTGATCACGGAAGGTGGCATTGGAGACCTTTAATGCGTAAGGGACTGTGAAAACTGTTGTAGGTGTAACTTTCTTATCTTCAATAGCGGCAGCGAGTGTGATTACTTTGCCCGTGGATCCTGGTTCATATACTTCTTGAACGGAAGGATTTCCCATTGCTGCCAGAGAAACGTGGGCGGTATTGTTTGGGTCAAATGTTGGCGCCGTTGCGTGAGCAAGAATTGCTCCAGTTTTGGGATCCATAACAATTACCGTTCCGCTAAGAGCATGTGCTTTTTTGACAGCTTCCAAAATGGCCTGAGATGCGACCCATTGGATATCACGATCGATAGTCAGCCGAACCGTTGTTCCAGTTTTTGCGGCAATTAACTCCTGTTGGGATCCTGGAATCTGAGCGCCATAACCGTCGGCGTACACATAACGCCCATCAGTTCCGGTAATCGAGGAATTCATGCTCGATTCGATTCCTGAGGCACCGATCCCTGCTTGATTTACAAAACCAACAAGTGATGCGATCGTCGAACCCGATGGATACTCCCGAATGTATCCACGCTCTGAAAAGAATCCGAAAATTCGCTTGCCCAAGTCAACTCGCAAAAGAGATTGGTTGTAATTAGAGAATGCTGTCGTTAAGGCACCCCAAGTCGCGGGCGTGACATTACGAGCAACCATGAACCAGCGATGCGTACCAGTAATTTGTTTCTGCACTTGAGCAACAGACATCGACAAGATCGGTGCTGCTATTTGAGCAGCCTTGAGGGGGTCCTTTACTAAAGTCTGATCAACGACCACATTGAGAGCTGAAACGCTGCGAGCAAATTCAAAGCCATTGATATCGGTAATGGCTCCGCGAGGAGCGGGCATGATGCTTGTGCGGGACATTTCATTGGATGCCCGCTGGGCATATGTCTGTGCTTGCACAGCTTGGATATCAATAAGGCGTAATCCGAAAAGCATCAGGACAACGGAAACGATGGCAATAAGCCAACGAATCCGATCCCGCGCTATTTCGAAATTTCCCATTGTTACTTAGAAGTTGTCGTATTCGTTAGTGGGTCAACTGAAATAAAACGGGGATTTACTGAGGGAATCATTCCCAATTTCGTTGCATCAGCGGCAACCTGGTCAGGCGATGAGGCCTTTCCAATTTGACGAACCATTGCATCTCTTTGGTCGCTCAATGTTGTCGCCTTCACCTGGAGACGATGCAGTTCAAATGCACCTTGGGCAAGCAAAGTATTGATACCTAGCAACAGAAGCAGTCCCACGCCTCCAACGACGGAGACGAAAGTGATGAACGCTTTGTTATCTGCTTTTTCGCCCATTCCCATATCTGGGACAAGACGCAAAACAGCACGCGATGATTTTTCAACAAGTGATTGCTTCGGAGAAACAATCTCCGGAGCCAGATTTGTAATTGCCACTATGCGGCGATCCTTTCTATTGCGCGAAGTCGCACCGATTGCGACCTCGGATTTTCGAGTAACTCGTTTTCTGTCGGGGTTTCGCTGTTCTTAACAAGCAAAGAGAACTTGGCAGCAAATTGAGGTAACTCCACGGGTAATTCCCTAGGGGAAGTAGAAGTGGCGGCTTTAACAAAGAACTCTTTAACGATGCGATCTTCAAGTGATTGAAATGACATAACAACCAGGCGACCGCCCACCATCAGCGCATCCATTGAATCTGGAATGGCTCGTGTAAGAGCGCCGAGCTCGTCATTGACAGCAATACGCAGAGCTTGGAATGTGCGTTTAGCGGGATTGCCACCAGTGCGACGTGTGGCTGCAGGAATATTTTCCTTTACCAATTCTGCTAGCTGCACGGTGGAGTTCATGGGCGCTATGGCG
>CAIYBL010000058.1 GCA_903924485.1 uncultured Actinomycetes bacterium | reverse complement strand
TCGTGGAACAGGACACCTCACAACGCACTCTGAATACCATGGCGTTCTCATTTTGAGTCTAGGATTTCATTGTGAAGCGATCTGAAAATGCTCCGCCCGCCTTCTTGGCTTTTATCGACGATTTGAGCACAAGCGCAGAGAAGAATCCCGATGTTCTGGGGCTTGTGCTGGTCGGATCTGCCGCTGAAACCTTTAGGGCTGATGAGTGGTCGGACCACGATTTCTTTCTCATCGTGAAAACGGGCTTCGGGGAGAGATTTCGCAATGATCTATCGTGGTTGCCTGCCTGCGAAGAAATTGCATTCTCTCCGCGTGAAACTGACCACGGTTTGAAAGTTGTGTATCAAAACGGCCACGTACTTGAATTTGCAGTTTTTGAAGATCCGGAACTAGAGCTCGCCGCAGTGAACTCCTGGGCTGTGCCTGTCGATAAAACGAATATCACCGAGCGTGTTAAGGCAATACAAGCTCGCACGAATCCAAGGCCATTCATTCTTGAAGATGAGTGGGCGCTATTTCTCGCGACAATTTTGATTGCAATCGGCCGAGCAAGACGCGGCGAATTGCTCATCGCAGGTCAGGGGATTCGAACCCGAGCTTTGAATCACGCGCTGGGACTTTTGCGCGCCTCGAAATCCCCGCTCGATCAAACTACAGAACTTGAGGATAACCTCGACCGTTTTCGCAGAGTTGAAACCCAATACCCAGAGGAAGCAAAAATTCTGAATGAAATTTCAGAATTGCCCGTTGAAGAGAGCGCAAGAGCGATTCTTCAATTTGTAATTAATCTGGGGGTCCTGAATGAAGTTCAACTTTCTTGGGCGGATGTGCTAAAAAATAAATTAGGTTGGTAGCAAAACTAAATCTGCGAAGGCGCCTAAATCACAACACTGTTTCTAACCAAAAATTAGCCACCAGTTGGTGTCCAAATGCAGTCGGATGAATGCCATCAAGACTCAGTTCCAGCGGGGGTATCTCTCTCGCTTTGGCATTCAAGAAACTGTTGAAGGGAACGAGCTTCGTACCGAATTCAACCGCCAGCCGATGTACCACTTCAATTTTCGGATCAAAGTCCTCGCTCCATGATTCCATCTCTGGATTCAAAGGGATCAAAACTTGTTCGCACAAAATTATTTCGGCCCTTGATTGATCGATCGTCCGGGTCAGGATTTTGCGATACCGCTCCTCGTACTCTTCTGCCGATGTTGGGTCATTACTGTCATACCGGCGCCAGGTGTCATTCAGCCCGATCGCAATAGAGATGCGAGTCGGATTTTCGGCGAGCACATCGCTATCCCAGCGATTTACCAAGTCAATGACTCGGTTGCCGGCCACGCCCGCGTTAATTACCCTGCCCGAAAGCTGGCCCGAACTCGCGATGATGTTCACAAAACCATTGCCATGCGGCGGGAAGAGCGCCCGCTCGCAATCAGTGAAGCTCGCGCCAACAAATACTGTGGTTTCTTCCATAGCGACCAGCATAACTATTTGAGGAGCCAACAAGAGATGAGCCGACCTTTCCAAGCAGTAGAGTTCTGATTCACGAAGTTGGGACAAAAATGGATGAAATGCCGGCCATTGATATGGCAGCGCCGCTAGCAGTCCGACTTCGCCCTGCCTCTATTCAAGAACTTTTGGGCCAGCAACACCTTCTTCAATCCGGATCTCCCTTGATGCGTTTGATCGAAGGGGAAGCCAAACACATCACCAGCGTTCTTTTGTACGGTCCCCCTGGCAGTGGAAAGACCACTTTGGCCAAGATGATCGCCCACTCGGATTCGCGTGAATTTGTGGAACTTTCTGCGGTCAGTTCTGGAGTCGCACAGGTTCGCGAAATGTTGACTCAGGCTGAGGAGAGATTGCTTAAAGAAAATAAGGAGACAGTTCTTTTTATTGATGAGGTGCACCGCTTCTCCAAAGCGCAACAGGATGCTTTGCTTCCGGGGGTAGAAAACAGGTGGGTGACTCTCGTTGCAGCAACCACCGAGAATCCTTCTTTCTCCATTATCTCTCCCCTCCTTTCGCGCTCTATTGTCTTAACGCTGCGGGCAATACCTGATGCAGAAATTGCAACGCTGATTAATCGAGCTATTTCGGATGTACGCGGTTTGAATAATGAGGTCACTATTTCGGAGGATGCACTTGACTCTCTGGTCCGCCTCGCGGCAGGAGATGCCCGTCGCGCGCTCACATATTTGGAGGCTGCTGCAGGAGCCGCAGATGGTGAAATTACAACCGAGGCACTGGGGCGCGCAGTTGACCGCGTGATAGCGAAATACGACCGCGGCGGGGACAATCATTACGACGTTGCTAGTGCTTTCATCAAAAGTATTCGTGGTTCTGATGTAGATGCTGCGCTGCACTATTTGGCTCGTATGTTGGAATCTGGTGAGGATCCACGTTTTATTGCGCGGCGTGTGATGATTAGCGCTAGTGAAGATATCGGCCTCGCCGACCCCGGTGCGCTGGGCTTAGCAGTAGCGGCGGCGCAAGCGGTAGCGATGGTTGGCATGCCAGAAGCACGGATCATTCTTGCCGAAGCCGTTACATATTTAGCGTGCGCACCAAAGTCTAACGCCG
>CAIYBL010000057.1 GCA_903924485.1 uncultured Actinomycetes bacterium | reverse complement strand
TATCTTCGACCGCGAAGATTTCACGGGCGATGGCCAAGCGGCGCGTAACGAGCTCAGCGAATTCCTCGTCACGGCAGGTCAGGATGCATCTCGTTTCGTGGAAAAGCGCGAGCACCACTTCGAGCGACTTATTGCTCGCGGGCAAGAACCTATCCGACTTACCTGATTTACTTCTCTCTATGAGCAAGCGCGCGATATTTATCGAACATGACCACGTCAGCGAAGGCGGCCCTGTGTGGGCTCAATTTGAAAAGCGTGGTTATGAAATAACGCGGTTCAATATTGTTTCTGAAGGTCAATTCGATGCCCCCAATGTCAACGTTGAGTGGCCAAATTTGTTGGAGTATGACGTCGTTGTTTCCATGGGTTCACCGTGGGGTGCCTGGGAAGATGATCGAATTGGGAACTGGTTGTTGCCTGAAATTGATCTCATGAAAGATGTACACAACGCAGGTATCCCAATTCTTGGAATTTGTTTTGGTGGACAGTTGATGGCGCGCGTCCTCGGAGGTTCTGTGGCTCGAGGACCTAAAGCTGAACTCGGTTGGTATGTTGTGATGAGCGATGATGAATCATTAATCCCTCGTGGTCCGTGGTTTCAATATCACTGGGATCGTTGGCAATTGCCACCGGGGGCTAAAGAAATTGCACGTACTCCGTTGGCATCTCAAGCATTCACACTTGGACGTACTTTGGGATTGCAGTTTCATCCAGAAATAGATTCGGCCGTCTTGGATACTTGGCTGGAAATGGATGGCGGTTGTGTGGAGATTGAGGATGAAGGTGTGGATGTTCACATACTTCGTGATCAAACAAAATATGAAGAGCCACACTCAAACCAGCGCGCTTATGACCTTGTCGATCAATTCCTTGACCGCGTAGCAGCTGCCCCGATTGTGCGCGTTTAGAGAATTAGTTATAGCGGTGTGACGTACGCTGCTGAAATTCCTCCATCAACCAAGAAGTTTGTGGCAGTCATGAAAGATGAATCATCACTTGCTAAGAAGGCGACTGCGGCCGCAATCTCTGTTGCATCGGCAAAGCGGCCCATAGGAATATGAACTAGTCGACGTGCCGCGCGTTCTTGGTCTTTGGCAAAGAGCTCTTGCAACAAAGGAGTATTGACAGGTCCAGGGGAGAGCGCATTCACGCGGATTCCCTCACGAGCAAACTGCACTCCAAGTTCGCGAGTCATAGATAACACTCCACCTTTTGAGGCGGTGTAGGCAATTTGAGATGTAGCAGAACCCATGCTGGCGACAAATGATGCGGTGTTGATGATCGATCCTTTACCGCCTCTTTGCATGTAAGGAATGACGTGTTTGCAACACAAGAAAACACTTGTCAGATTAACGCGGTTGACTCGCTCCCAGGCATCAATACCTGTAGTCAAAATTGAGTCATCCTCGGGTGGAGAAATCCCTGCATTGTTAAATGCAATATCAATGCGACCGTAGGTATGAAAGACGACCTTGTACACATTTTCTACCTGAGCAGAGTCGGTGACATCTGCTTTGATGAAGAGGCCGCTTACCTCAGCCGCGATAGCTTCACCACTTGCTGGGTTGGTATCAACGACAACAACGATGGCGCCTTCACTTGCAAGCCGCCTTGCCGTTGCTGCGCCAATTCCGCTGCCACCACCGGTGATGACAGCGACGCGACCTTCTAAACGTTGCACGTTATTTAATCGTTGGAAATGAAGACGTTTTTAACTTCAGTAAATGAGTCAAGTGCGTCAGGTCCAAGTTCGCGTCCCAGTCCTGATTGCTTGAAGCCACCAAATGGAGTGGAATAGCGCACCGAGGAATTGGAGTTAACGGACAAGTTACCTGTTTCGATTGCGCGCGAAACGCGCAGGGCGCGACCCACGTCGCGAGTCCAAATAGAACCGCTGAGGCCGTATTCAGAGTCGTTAGCCATTGCAATGCCTTGGGCTTCATCATCAAAGGCCATGACCGAGACAACAGGACCAAATACTTCCTCACGCCATGAACGCGCTTGCGTGTTCTTTGGCATCAATACTGTTGGAGCCATCCAATATCCCGGCCCACTTGGCGCAGATCCCGTGAAAGCAATCGGTTCATCGAGGAAGGTTTGAACAGCATCAAATTGCTTGCGAGAGATGAGTGGTCCCATATCGGCGCTAGCAAGTGATGGATCCTCCACGCGAAACTTCTTGACTGCTACTTCAAAGTGCTCCATGAATGTATCAAAGGCGCTACGTTCTACGAGAATACGTGTGCGTGCGCAGCAATCCTGTCCCGCATTATCAAATACAGAACCAGGGGCTGATGCTGCAGCTTTTGCAATATCTGCATCTGCGAAAATGATGTTGGAACTCTTTCCACCTAACTCAAGGGTGACGCGCTTAACTTGATCGGCGCATCCAGCCATGATCGCTTTGCCAACTTCGGTAGAACCCGTGAAGACAACTTTGCGAACTGCAGGATGAGTCACGAAACGATTTCCTACGATGCTGCCTTTGCCAGGTAATACATTGAAGACTCCATCAGGCAAGCCAGCTTCGAGAGCGTATTCACCAAGTTTGATTGCCGTGAGTGGCGTGTATTCGGCAGGTTTCAAAACAACGGTATTTCCGGCAGCAAGTGCTGGTGCAAATCCCCATCCAGCAATAGGCATCGGAAAGTTCCAAGGGACAATTACGCCAACAACTCCGAGTGGCTCTTTGAAGGTGATATCCACGCCACCAGCAACAGGGATTTGCTTACCGAATAAGCGCTCAGGTGCAGCGGAGTAATACGTCAAAACGTTAACGACATTATCAACTTCCCACAGAGCATTACCGCGGGTGTGTCCGGAGTTTGCAATCTCAAGAGCTGCGAGTTCTTCCTTATGCGAGGCAACTACAGCAGCAAAGCGGCGCAAGTGAGCCGCGCGATCTGCAGGTGCGACGTTGCGCCATGACTCAAATGCCTTAGCGGCCTTTGCAATCGTGGCATCTGTTGCCGCTAAGTCATAGTGCTCGATCGTTGTCACGATTTTTTCGGTGGCAGGGTTGATTACGTCATACGTTGTTGACACGAATTAAGACCTTTCGAAGTTGCGGAAGAGTTCCCAGCTGGTAACTGCTTTGCCGTAGGCGGCCATTTCAATATCTGCCATATTTGTGTAGTGCGCTTGAACTTCGGCGCCAAAGGCTTCCTTCACCCATGCGCTATTGGCCCAAAGATTTCTTGCCTCGAACATCGTTGATGGAACGCGTGCTGAATCAGAGGCGTATGCGTTGCCTTCAAATGCAGGCTCAAGCTCCATCTTGTTCTTGATGCCATCAAGTCCTGCAGCGATGATTCCTGCAACCGCCATATATGGATTGACATCTCCGCCAGGCACGCGGTTTTCAAGGCGAAGGGATTCACCATGACCGACTAAACGAAGTGCACATGTGCGGTTGTCGCGACCCCAACGAATTGCTGTTGGAGCAAATGATCCCGGCACATAGCGCTTGTAGGAGTTGATGTTGGGCGCAAAGAGTAGAGAGAGCTCGCGAAGGTGGGTAACTTGGCCAGCGATAAACCAACGTCCGACATCGCTCAGTCCTTGCTCCTTATCTGCGGCATCAGCCATAACCATCGAGCCATCAAGTCCACGGAAAGAGCAATGGATGTGCGAGGAGTTGCCTTCTTTTTCGTTGGGTTTAGCCATAAAGGTCATGGCATGACCAGCTGCAGCAGCAATTTCCTTAGCGCCGTTCTTATAGATCACATGGTTATCGCAGTTGCTCAGGGCATCGGAGTAATGGAAGGCAATCTCATGTTGTCCAAAGTTGCATTCACCCTTAATGGATTCAACGGTCATACCTGCACCTGACATGCCTAAGCGAATAGCGCGCATAAGCGGCTCAACACGGGATCCACCCAAGATGGAGTAGTCCACGTTGTATTGGTTAGCAGGAGTTAGCCCAATGTAATGTTTATTCCAGGCATCCTCGTAAGAATTGTTAAAGAGAACAAACTCAAGCTCGGTACCAACCATAGGTTGCATCCCAGCATCCGCAAGTGCTGCAATCTGTTTGCGCAAAACTTGGCGAGGTGATGCCACGACATCCTTTCCATCGAGCCACTTCACATCTGCAAGGACCATTGCGGCACCTGTTTGCCACGGAATGCGACGCAAGGTCGACATATCGGGAGACATAACGAAGTCGCTATAGCCGCGCTCCCATGATGACATTTCATATCCGTCAACGGTATTCATCTCCATATCAACGGCTAGGAGATAGTTGCATCCTTCAGTGCCATGCTTGAGGGTGTCATCGAGAAAGTACTGACCATGAATACGCTTTCCGACGAGGCGTCCTTGCATATCGGTCATTGCAACCACGACGGTATCTATTTCTCCGCTGGCTATGCCTGCGCGAAGTTCTTCAATCGTTAATGAGCTCATACCTGCGAGTATTCCAGTTTCGGGGCATAAAGAAAACCCCGCCGCAGATGCGACGGGGTTTTCCTCCTTGAATTGATCTGGTATCGATTTAGTTATCGATAGTACGGATTGGTCCTTTGAACCATTTCTTTACTGAGAGGTGCCACCAGATCCACAAGATGAGCAATGAAGCTCCGGTGAGGATTGGTGCATAGTTGACAGCGGTCCATGTAAAGTCTTTATTTCCTGGAACACCTGCTGGCGCAAATGGAAGGATGAAGTAGACCGAAATGATAACAATTTCGGCTACGGCAATGACGCCCATCCACTTGTACTTAGAGCCGAGAGTCCATTCACCTGGCACAAACTTACTTCCGGCGCGAAGGCGCAAGAAGATAGGGATCATGAATGCAAGGTAGAGACCGATAACAGAAACAGATACGACGGCGTAGAACGCTGTTGGTGCACCACTTGGGCTCTTGTACAAAGCTGGCAATGTGATGACGAGGGCGATAATCGAAGAGAAAAGAACTGCGTTTACTGGAACGCGGTGCTGATTTACTTTCTTCCAAATCTTTCCTCCGGGAACTGCTCCATCGCGCGAGAATGCGAACATCATGCGTGAGCACGATGTAAGGCATGCTGTTACACAGAACAACTGTCCCATAGTTGTAATGACCATGACTAGGCGGAATGCAAAGCCATCACCAAGGGCTGTATAGAGCACAGTGATAATAGATCCTCCACCAAATGGGTTGACCTTAGGGTCAAAGGAGTTGATGACATCTGTGTTCGTTGCAACATAAAGGAATGACATGAGCAAGATGTATCCACCGACTGCGGAATAGAAGATTGACTTCCAGATTCCCTTAGCGGCTGCAAGGTGAGCCCCATGTGTTTCCTCAGAAAGGTGAGCAGATGCATCGAAGCCCGTGATTGTGTACTGAGTCAGCAAGAAGCCCAGCGGAAGCACATAGATCCAATAAGAGCTCTGGCCAAAGCCAGAGTTATTGATCTGCGTTGTAAACATCCACTTAACAGTTTGGTGATGCTTAGGTACGACAATTAAAATTCCGATTACTGCGGCAGCACCAAATACGTGCCACCAGACAGAGATGTTATTGATGACTGCCAGCATGTGTCCGCTAAAGATGTTGATCAAAGTCACTGCCGTGAGGATTAAGAAGAACCAGAAGAATTGCTGCTTCAGGTAATCTCCACCAAGGAAATCAGTTGCGTACTTAGGTGCAAGATCTCCGATGATGATGTTCAAGAAGCTTGCCGCGCCATAGGCAACGGATGCAACTACTGCGAGCAAACCAATCAAGTTAAGCCATCCGGTATAGAAACCGGCTTTTGCTCCGCCAAGTTTGGATGCCCACCAGTAAATACCGCCAGATGTTGGATAGGCAGAGGCAAGTTCGGACATGCAAAATCCGATAATCAAAATACATAATGAGATAACTGGCCAACCGAGGGAAATTGCAACAGGTCCGCCGTTGTTCCAGGCCTGAGCAAAGGTTGTAAAGCAACCAGCAAGAATGGAGATGATAGAAAACGAGATTGCAAAGTTTGAAAAGCTACTCCACGAACGATTAAGTTCCTGCTTGTAACCCAGATCCGCTAAGCGGCGTTCGTCATCGTTTGTTGTATTGCTCACTTCTACTCCCATGTTAGGTGTTACACGGATGACCGTGCATATTTTTACCCTATAAACAGGCGCACTGGAAGCGAATCGAAAGGTAAATTGGCTGAATTCTTTTATATTTTTAGCCAACTTTGCGCTCTAGGTGACTACGATTTACCAAATGGCAGATGACATGGCGATTGTTGCGATCGACCAAGGTACTTCCGGTACGAAAGTTTTAGTGATAAACGAGGCCGGTGAAATACTTTCTCGCGGATATTGTGGGATTTCTTTGCGTCACAGCGCTGGTGGTGGTGTTGAATGCGACGCGCAGGATGTATGGAATTCAATTGTGGCGGCAACAAATCAAGCTATCGCCGAAGTAAACGGCACTTATACGTACTCATCAGTAGCCCTTGCAAATCAGGGTGAATCTATTCTGGCATGGGACCTGGAAAGTACTCGAGCAAACACGCCCATCATCATTTGGCAAGATTCGCGTTCGGCGGAAGTTGCGCGTAGACGGCAAGAATATTCCGCGCCAGTTTTAACTAAAACAGGACTTGCCATTGATCCATATTTCGTCGCGCCCAAAATGACCTGGATGCGAGAAAGCTTTAATCCAGCGGGGGTTATCACGACCTTAGATTCTTGGCTTATCGCGCGATTAACGGGAAAGTTTGTTACCGATTGCGCCACCGCCAGTAGGACGTTGCTCTTTGACATCAACACGATGCAATGGGATGCCCAGTTATGTCAGATGTGGGGATTGGATATAGATCAGCTGCCACGCGTTTTAGAGAACGATGCTGTTGTTGGTGAAATTATTTGTGAAGAGATTCCAGCGATCATCGGTGTGCCTCTGGCCGGAATCATCGTTGACCAACCTGCTGCCCTCTTTGCCCAAGGGTGTTTTGATCCCGGCCAAGCCAAATGTACTTATGGCACAGGCGCATTTTTATTAGCCAACATCGGGAGCGCCCCGCAAATTTCTACACATGGTTTGGCAACTTCGGTTGCTTGGTCCATTCGAAATTCGCGTTCTTATTATCTGGACGGACAAGTATTTGCAGCATCATCGGCAGTTCAATGGCTGCTAGATATGGGACTGCTCTCCAACGTTGAAGAAATAGATACCTTGGCACAGTCGGATTCAGGAGTTTTTGCTACCCCAAGTTTCGTAGGGTACGGCGCTCCTCATTGGAGATCCCAAGCTAAAGCGGGCATCAGCGGTCTCACGCTCTCCTCGAGCCGACAAGAGATTTCGCGGGCAGTAGTAGATGGCATCGCTGCACAAGTAAGTGAGTTAATTACCTGCATGTCAGCCGATGGCGCACCGATTACTCGATTGAGAGTGGATGGCGGCTTAACGCAAGCGCGCTCTCTTATGCAGATGCAGGCCAATCTTGCGCAGATTCCGATTGATGTTTTCCCATATCCCGATGCAACGGCCCTCGGTGTTGCATCATTGAGTTCCCT
This sequence comes from uncultured Actinomycetes bacterium, assembly GCA_903924485.1. GTDB lineage: Bacteria > Actinomycetota > Actinomycetes > Nanopelagicales > Nanopelagicaceae > QYPT01. The sequence continues at coordinate 11,456 of CAIYBL010000057.1, read as the reverse complement.
GGCCATGAATAGCACTTTGGCAATCGGAGATACCGTTAAGGCATGGAAAATTTCCCAGAGCTATGAACCTCAGTGGAGCGCCGATCGCGCAGGGGAATACATGAGTAAGTGGCGTACCGTGGTTGACGCATCTTTGGGATTAGATCATGCCTGATATTTTTGATGTCGCAATAATTGGGGCCGGCGTTGTCGGTGCTGCCATTGCGCGCGAACTTGCTCAGTATGAGATTTCTGTTGCTCTCATTGATGCATCCGATGATGTAGGCAACGCAACATCCAAAGCTAACACCGCGATTTTGCATACCGGGTTCGACATGGTCCCGGGCTCCCTTGAATCATCACTTGTGAGGCAGGGATATTTTCTGCTGAAGGATTATGCAGCCGACAGTGGAATAGCCACAGAACCGGTAGGTGCACTTTTAGTTGCCTGGAGCGATGAAGAGCTGTTGAACTTACCCAAGATTCGCGAGAAAGCGATCGACAACGGGTATGACGCATGTGAAATTATTTCGGCGGAAAAAGTTTATGCGCTAGAGCCGAACCTCGGCGCGGGCGCTCTCGGCGCCTTGACCGTCCCAGATGAATGGATCATCGATCCGTGGTCCACGACCGTTTCCTATGCAACGCAAGCTAAGCGCGCTGGAGTAGAGATTCACCTCGATACGAAAGTCGTGAACGCCACCAGCGATGGGGGAGTTCATACTCTTTCAACCGATCACTCGGCCATCCGCGCACGATATGTGGTGAACGCTGCTGGTCTGTACTCGGATGAGATTGATGCGCTCTTTGGTTTTCATGATTTTACGATCACGCCTCGCAAAGGCGAGTTATTGGTCTTTGATAAGTTGGCACGATCTCTAATTTCGCACATTATTTTGCCCGTTCCATCTTCCATGGGTAAAGGGGTATTGGTTTCACCTACCGTCTTTGGAAACATTATGTTGGGGCCGACGGCAGAAAATATTGAGGATAAGACCGACACATCAACGACAACAAAGGGAATTGAATTCCTCATGGCAAAGGGCAAGAAAATTGCCCCAACTCTTTTTAATGAAGAAGTAACGACCATGTATGCAGGACTGCGCGCGGCAACAGCCCAGAGCGACTATCACATTCATTTACGCAAAGAAAAGAATCTGGTCACCGTCGGCGGCATAAGGTCAACTGGTTTAACTGCCTCCATGGCCATTGCCGAATATGTGCGTTCGTTGCTGGAAGAAAGTGGACTTGCACTTGGAGCTAAGTCGCAATTGCCCGCGTTGGACATGCCCAACCTTGGCGAAGCAGGAATGCGCCCTTATCTCGATGATGCGCTGATTGCACGCGATGGTGCATATGGCGAAATCATCTGCCATTGTGAACGCGTTACTCGCGGAGAAATTCGTGATGCACTGTGCGCCGATATCACCGCAACAACTTTAGGAGCTCTCGGGCGCCGCACTCGTGCCGGACTTGGCCGTTGCCAGGGTTTCTATTGTCATGCCGAACTTCGCACGATATTGGCAGGTGAGAAGTGAAACCTTCCACAGTCGATGTCTTAATTATCGGAGGCGGCCCAGCAGGATTGGCAGCTGCAATAGAACTGCGCGCGCTGGGAGTGAAAGAGGTAAGAGTCGTGGATCGAGAGGCACAGGCTGGCGGGGTGCCTCGACATTCAAAGCATCCTGGATATGGGCTTCGAGATCTTTATAGATTCATGACAGGTCCAGCATATGCGCATCTCTATGTCACCAAGGCGCTAAAGGCTGGCGTCATAATTTCTCCATCAACAACGGCAACGCAATGGGGCGATGGAACAACTGTTGAGCTGACTTCACCTGCTGGCATAGAGATCATTCACGCAAAAGCGGTTGTTCTTGCCACGGGCGCACGGGAGAGAGCACGTAATGCTCGGATGGTTGCCGGGGCAAGACCTGCAGGAATTTATACGACAGGGTCGCTTCAGCAAGCGGTTTATCTGCGCCATCTTGATATCGGCACCAAGGCTGTAATCGTTGGCGCAGAACATGTAAGTTTTTCTGCGCTGATGACTTTGGCTCACGCGAAAGTTAAAACCGTTGCAATGATTACAGATCAGTCTAAACATCAAAGCATTCCTGGTGCGAAATTGCTGAGCCAACTTATCTATCGGTTCCGTTTCATGGCAAAGTCTCATATCGTCGAAATTCATGGCACATCGCGCGTTACGGGAGTTAGCGTGAGTGACGCTGCGGGAAAGTTAACAACAATCGAATGCGATTCAATTATTTTTACCGGTGATTGGATCGGTGATACAGAAATGGCCCGACGCGGATCTGTGGAAATTTCTGCTGATTCCTGTACTACTTCTCGCGCTGGTGTCTTTGCTATCGGAAATCTACGTTTACCGATCAAATCAGCTGATCAGTGCGCGCTTGAGGCTCGTGAGGCTGCAAAGACTATTGCCGCTCATGTATCATCAACACCTGCGCTAAAGAATGGATAATCGTTAATGTGTCGTTTGATGGGTTTCGTCGCTCACGATAAGACCACCTTCGATGAGATTGTCGGCGCAGATTTTAAGGAATTCGTCTCTCTATCCTCCGTTCATTGTGATGGTTGGGGAGTAGCGACTATTAACCACGATGAGCATGATGCTCATTTAGATCGTGCCCCAGAGACCGCCGCCACGAGCCCCGATTTTGAAAAAGCTATTCATGCCGGAAAAGCTGACGGCGCGCTACTTCATTTGCGCTGGGCCACATCTGGCTTGGCAGTAAATGAAAATAACACTCATCCTTTCGTCTACGAAGATTTTACGTTCATGCATAACGGCGCCATTTACCCACCTGCTGCCTTTGATTCATTTATCTCGCCTAAGTTCAAGGCCCGGCTTGTCGGCGATACCGATAGCGAAAGATATTTCTACTTTCTTATGACAATGATTGAAGAATTTGGTTTTGTAGAGGGAGTTACAAAAGGCGCAAGACAGGTCGCTGCAACGATGGATTACTCCAGTATCAATGCAATGCTCATGAACGAAAAAACCATGGTGGTCATTTGCGAGCACGACCCAAAACGTCGTCCTGACTGGGGCCCTGAGGATTACTACGAACTCAAATATCGCGCCGACAAGGATGGCGTTTTGATTGCATCCACGGGATGGAACCAACCTGGTTGGCAAATTTTGCCCAATCACCATGTCATGGTTGTCGATCGCGACACTTTGACTACCGCGATCATTGCTCTCTAACTGCTCGTGCTACAGCTTCTAAAGGTAATTCCCGCATTTGCTCTGACGTCGCTGTTGCTTGCAATTGTGCCTGGCCAAGGTGTGGCGATGGTTCTTCGTCAATCTATTGTTGGCGGACGACGCGCGGCATTTACCTCCGTTGCTGGAAATAGTTCAGGGTTAGTGGTGTGGGGCGCAGCCTCGGCCATTGGATTGAGTCAAGTATTTGCGCATTCTCACACCGCCTATAGCGTCCTTAAATATACGGGCGTTGCATTCCTGGTTTTCCTAAGTCTTCAAACCTTATTGACGCTGCGTAATGAGTACGGGAAATTTGATTATGACGGTAGCGCCAAGACAGGCATCGGAGCTGCCTATCGGTTGGGACTCTTCACAAACCTCACCAATGTAAAAGCGGCAGTCTTTGCGGTGGCATTTATTCCACAGTTTGTTCCCAAGAGTTTTTCTCTTGGCATGGGTATTTTTATCTTGGGTTGTGTACAAGCACTGGTTTCGACGGGTTGGTACACGTTTTTAATAAGCGTGGTAGATAAAGCTTCTGTGCAGTTGGCAAAACCTAAAGTGCGCAGAGCGCTTACAGCGTTTTCGGCCGCGGGCATTCTCTTTCTTGCTGCTACTTTATTATTTGCCTCTCCGCGATAAATTACAGGGGAGTGGTGATGAGATCCCATTCTTCAGAAGATGTTTTACCTAATGGAAGTTTCTTTCCATCTACAGTCTTATAGGAAATATGAGTAAAGGCTGGTTTGCCGCCTTTATGTACTAAAGCACCTAAGCGAATATTTACATCGGCGTAGTGCCATTTTCCCGCCACGCATGTTGGTTCACAGTCATTGATTGCATATCGGCCAGTCCCGATTGCGCCATTTGCATCCCAGTTATCCCATGTAATGTCGGAAACTCCGGCGCCCGCATCTGCGCAATATTGTGTGAGAGTTGTTGGTTTGTAATCCATTAACCCGCAATTAAATGCATAAATCTGCGATGTGGCTGCTCTATGGACGTAGGTATAACCTCCTAGGGAGATACCGATCACAGTAACTAGTGAGAGCACTATAAGAAGTGGGCGCGAGGTCTTCATGACGTCACTCTAATCTATCGCGCAAAACAAGCGTGATACCCTCGGGTGTGCGAGTGATTACACCAGAGCAACTCTCCTCCATTCTTGCAAACCTGCCACCCAATCCACGCATTGTTGCTTCAGGCAACTTCGCAACACCGAAGACTTTGCTAGAAATCGCTGACAAGGCAATTCCTGAATTTCGACTCCATATGCTCAACGCGCAACCTGGTATCCCTGATCGCGAGGGGATCACCTATGAAACGGCATTTGTCGGTGAAGCGATGCGCCGCCATCCTCGGCTTAGCTACATTCCCACTCGTTTGAGTTTGCTGCCCGTTCTCTATCGCGACCACTACCGACCAGATGTTGTTTTTCTTCATGCATCCTCTCCACGTTTTGACACGGTCAGTTTAGGTACGGAAGTAAATATCTTGCCTGCCGCTATTGAGGCCGCGCGTGCACACGATGGAATAGTTATTGCCCAATCAAATTCGCGCATGCCCTACACCTATGGCGATGCTCAAATTTATGAGAATGAGATTGACTATTTGGTTGAAGTGGATGAACCACTAGCGATAAAGCCACCAACGCCACTTAATGAAGTAGCGCAAGAAATCGGCACTCGAATTGCTGCCCACATTGAAGATAATTCAACGCTACAACTGGGCATCGGGGGAGTTCCTGATGCGGTGCTTGCAGGGCTTGGTTCGCGCAAGGGGCTGCGGATTTGGACTGAGATGTTTAGCGATGGCGTATTGGATTTACATAAGGCTGGGGTCCTTGATGATGAAATCCTATTGACCGCATCTTTTGTATTTGGTTCTCAAGAGTTATATGACTGGCTCAATCTCAACCGCAAGGTTCGGATGATGCGCACCGAGCGCACCAATGACCCAAGCCAGATTGCTCGCCAAGCGAAGATGACTTCCATCAACGGAGCCCTTGAAATCGACCTCTTTGATCAAGCAAATGCCAGCCATGTGAGAGGTCAGATCTACTCTGGCTTTGGTGGATCAACCGACTTCATCGTTGGCTCCCTTCATTCGCGAGGTGGTAAATCCTTCATGGCGCTGCCGTCGTGGCATGCCAAGGCAAATGTTTCAACGATCGTTTCTCGCCTAACCTCCAACGTCACCAGTTTTCAACACAGTTTTGTGGCGACAGAACATGGCATAGCCGATTGCTTCGGCCATTCTCAAAACGAACAGGCTCGAAACATCATCGACAAGGCGGCTCACCCCAGCGTGCGCGATTCCTTGCGCGAGAAAGCTAGGGAATTCGGACTGCTAAGTTAGTCAGATGAGCGCACTCAACGGCATAAAAATTGCTGATTTTTCTCGGGTGCTTGCTGGGCCATACGCCACGATGTTGCTGGGGGATATGGGCGCTGATGTCATCAAGGTCGAGCGTCCAGGAGTTGGTGATGACACACGTTCGTGGGGTCCACCTTTGGATGCAGATGGAATTGCCACCTATTACCAATCCGTTAATCGTAATAAGAAAGGTATAACTGCAGATCTCACCAGTCCCGAAGGTCGCGCAGCTGCTCTTGCCTTGATCGCCACATGTGATGTGCTGGTGGAGAACTTTGCCGTGGGCACGATGGAGAAGTTTGGTTTGGGCTATGCCGAACTCTCTACCAAGTTTCCAGACCTTATTTACTGTTCGATTTCAGGCTTTGGATCAAGTGATGAAGCCAAAGCACTTCCTGGTTATGACCTACTGGTGCAAGGCATGAGCGGTCTCATGAGTATCACCGGTCCAGATGCGCAGCATCCAACAAAGGTGGGCGTTGCACTTGTTGATGTTGTTGCAGGGCTACACGCTTCATTGGGAATTGTCTCAGCGCTCCACCATCGCACGGTCAGTGGCAAGGGCCAGAAGGTAGAGATTAATCTTTTGAGTTCCGCACTTTCTGCGATGGTTAATCAAAGTGGAGCCTACGCAGGAGCGGGAGTCATCCCACAAGCCATGGGTAATGCTCACCCCAGTATTTCTCCTTACGAGTCCTACTCTGCAAAGGATAAGCAGATAGTTATTGCGGTAGGCAACGATGGACAGTTCGCAAAATTCTGCGTAGTACTAGGAATTGATTGCGCAACAGATACGCGCTTTGCTACCAATCCATCGCGCGTTGCCAATCGCATGGCACTAAATCAGATTCTTTCGCCAATACTTGCAACAAAGTCTGCTGATGAATGGGCCCAGCGCCTTACCGATGCCGGTGTACCAGCAGGTGCTATTAATAATATGGAATCAGCAATTGCCCTTGCTAATCGCCTTGGCTTAAATCCCATCATCGAGATTACGGATCCTCGTGATGGCGCGGTAAGCAAAACAATCGCAAACCCAATTACTTTTTCTGCCACACCCGTGGAGTATCGCTTGGGACCACCACGTTTAGGAATTGACGACTAGCGAAAAGCTGCAATACCCGTCAAAGCTTGACCAATTACTAGCGCATGAATCTCGTGCGTACCTTCATAGGTCAATACAGATTCGAGATTATTCATATGTCTAAAAATTGGATACTCCGTTGTGATGCCTGCCGCGCCGAGGATGGTACGTGCCTCGCGTGCAATTTCGATAGCGCCACTAACGTTATTGAACTTGCCCATGCTGATCTGCTCTGGCTTGATTTGATGGGCATCTTTGATTTTGCCAAGGTGTAGAGCAAGCAACATTGCCGTGTCTAGGCGGGTGGCCATGCTGGCAAATTTATGTTGAGTAATTTGGTGGCGAGAGATCGGACCATCAAATTGTTCGCGAGTAGAGGCATAGGCAAGCGCGCTCTCGAAACAATCCCTAGCCGCGCCTACTGCGCCGAAGATAATTCCAAATCGTGCCTCTGCCAAACACATCAGCGGAGCGCGCAGGCTTGTTGCTAGAGGTAAGCGTGCGCTATCTGGCACACGCATACCCGTGAAGACTAATTCAGATGTGATCGATGCACGCAACGACAATTTATGTTTGATTACATTGGCACCAAAACCTGGAGTTTTTGTATCCACAGCGAATCCACGGATACCTTCATCGGTATTTGCCCAGATAATGGCTACGTCGGCAACGCTTCCATTGGTGATCCACATTTTATTTCCGTTGATAATCCAGTCATCGCCATCACGCTTTGCAACCGTCAACATTCCAGATGGATTAGATCCGTGATCTGCCTCGGTCAAACCAAAGCATCCGATAGCTTTTCCTGATGCCAATTGTGGCAACCACTCTTGTTTTTGTTCCTCACTGCCGTAGGCATGAATAGCAAACATTGCCAACGAACCTTGAACAGAAACCAAGGACCGAATTCCAGAATCGCCCGCTTCGAGTTCCATACATGCAAGACCATAAGATGTTGCATCCGTTCCAGCGCATCCGTATCCCTCAAGATGCATTCCGAGCAAACCGATCTCACCAAGTTCTTGCGCCAATTCGCGAACAGGTATCTCACTTGTCTCAAACCACTGACCTATTTGCGGACGCACGCGATCGTTAACAAAGGAGCGAGTGACTGCCTGAATTTCGCGCTGCTCTTGTGTGAGTTCACGTTGGATATCCAAAAGATCAAAAGGATGCATGGTTGACATGGGCTCAAGGGTATCTAATGCAGGTGGTGCCCACACTAGGGAGCGGGTATTACCCTAGACACATGCGCGCACTTGTTTTCGATGGCCCAGGCTTAACTCCGTACATCACCGATCGCCCAACTCCTACGCCTCAACCATCCAGCGTTGTTATCAAGGTGGAGGCCACGGGCTTATGCCGTAGCGACTGGCATGCATGGATGGGTCACGATCAGGACATCACCATTTTTCCTCACACCCCAGGCCACGAATTTGCAGGAACTATTGCATCCGTTGGCTCCGACGTGAAGACCCTCACAGTTGGTGATCGCGTTACCGTTCCGTTCGTAAGTGGATGTGGCACATGTGTTCAGTGCCAAAGCAATAACGCCCAAGTGTGTCCCAATCAATGGCAACCAGGATTCGACGGACCAGGATCCTTTGCGCAATTTGTAGCTATACCTCATGCCGATTTTAATGTTGTAAAGATTCCAGATTCGATGTCGTACTCGGTAGCCGCATCTTTGGGCTGTCGCTTTGCAACCTCCTATCGAGGATTAGTCCTAGTCCATGAGGTACATGCAACAGATACCGTTGCTATTTTTGGCTGCGGAGGTATCGGACTTGCCGCGATCATGATAGCCAAATCACGTGGTGCCACAGTTATTGCGGTGGACCTTTCCGATAACGCGCTTGCCTTTGCGTTGAGCATCGGCGCAGATCATGTCATTAACGCAGGACATGGGGATCCCGTCACTGCCATTCGCGAAATCACCGGAACGGGTGCCAGCGTTAGCGTTGATGCCTTAGGAAGTGCGGTCACCTCATCCCAATGCATTCAATCGTTGCGCCCGCGCGGACATCACCTGCAGATTGGATTGCTGCCACCCGTTGTCATTGGCGACCACGCCACTGTTGCGATGCATACCGTTATCGGGCGAGAGCTACACATCCACGGCGTGCACGGAATGTCCGCGGCGGATTATCCGCGAATGTTGGCCGATATCTCCAGCGGGTTATTACACCCAGAAAAACTCATTGCAACGACAATTTCTTTTGATGAAGTACCTGCTGCCCTGATGGCGATGGATCAAGATCGGGCGCCTGGAATTACGGTGATCGCTCTTTAACTCGAGTTGAGCGGATTTGTTGGATCAGTGCAACAACAGCGAAGATCGTCAAACAAATGATTACCGCAATAATGATCAAGTAGACATCTTTAGGCACGTGATGAGCAACTATCAAGATATATACCTGAGGCGTAAAGAAAGTAACCAAAGCAACTAACGCCCACTTACGAGCGTCCTTCCAATCTCTCCGCACAACATCAACAGCAAGTCGCGCTGTTGCTATTCCATAAGGCCAGGAAGTACAGACATCAATGATGAAGAAGTAGATGGGATTGACGCCGTATTTTGACAAGCCTTTCCACACGACAAATGTGGCCCCAAAGCTATTCATAATGATGGTGCTTGCCCACGCACGTTCCCAGAAATGTTCACGTCTTGAGCGAATTCTGTTGCCTGCGGTGGAGTTTTTCTTCACGCGCCTATCGTACCCCTTAGCCTTTTACGGCTCCTTGGGTCAGGCCCGCGACGATCTGTTTATTGAATGCGACATAAAGGGCGATCATAGGAACAGTCACCATCGTTAGCGCCGCAAAGAGCATCCGATAGTCCGTGGCATATTTTGATGAAAAAGAGAGGAGCCCCGTCGGAATTGTTTTGAGTGTTTCATCCTGGATATAGAGCAGGGCAAGTAGGAATTCATTCCACGCACCTAGGGCGGTAAAGATTCCAACAGTTACCAAAGATGGTCGAATGATCGGCAACATAAGAAAGCGGAATGTCTGCAGGTCGGTGCTTCCATCAATGCGAGCAGCCTCAAAGAGTTCTTTAGGAAGAGAATCGATGTAAGTTTTGATAAGCCAAATCGCTAAAGGAATGCCCATTGCTGCGTAAGGAATGATCAGCGCCCAACGCGTATCTTTCATATGCAACCATTCAAATTCCTGATTTTGCATGATGAAATAGGACTGAATCGGCAAAAGTAATCCCAACGTGAACATCACGATGATCGCCTTAGAGCCTTTAAAGCGCAGTCGGCTGATGGCAAAGCCCGCCATGGATGATGTCAACAAAACAATAAAGGTGGTTGCACCCGTAACAATCGTGGAGTTAATGGCGTAGCGACCAAGGCCACCGACCGCCCATGCCTCGCGAAATACGCGCAAGTCCAGATGTGTAGGAAGTGTCAAAGGATCTTGTGCAATCTGGGCGTTTGTTTTAAATGCGCTGTAGAACATCCAAATAAGCGGCAGTAGCGACATCAGCGCGTAGACAGCAACGCAGAAATGAATGAGGCGACGTATGAGGGAGTTCATTAGTACTCGACCTCTACATTCGTGCGTTTTTGCCAGACGTTAAAGAGGTAGGCAATAAGCAAACCAACAACAGAGACGATGACAGCCAACGCAGAGCCGTACCCAAATTCACCATCGCGAAATACCGTCTTGACCATGAATGTGGTTGGTACTTCGGTGGTGTGATACGGACCCCCATTTGTTAATACATAAAACAAGTCAAAGCCCTGTAAGCCACCCGTAATACAAATCAAGACGGCAATCGAGGTCACTTGGCGAATCATTGGGATCTTAATTTTGGTGAAGAGAGCGATTTCGCCGGAACCATCAAGGCGCGCTGATTCGATGACATCATTGGGTAGGCGGTTAAGCGCTGCTGAAAAAATTGCCATGTAGAAACCAGAAAATACCCATCCCGATACAAAACAGATGGCAAGAAGCGCGGTTTTTGTATCACCCAGCCAGATATGTTGCCATTTTCCTAAGCCGACGCTTTTGAGGATGGCGTTGAGGATTCCGTAATCAGAGTTGTATATGGCTTGCCACAAGACAGCAATGACAACCATCGGAAGCATCACTGGGATAAAGAGAGCAATCCGATAAAAGGCAGATCTGCGTAGGGAGGAGACAAAGCCCGCCAGCAATAGGCCCAGTAGGACTTCAACAATCAGCGTTGCAAGAATGTAGATAGTTACGTGGCCAAAGGTGGACCCAAAGGTGGCATCGGTAAAGGCGCGCGTGTAATTTCCCAACCCAGCCCACGTGGGTTTGGCATAACCATCCCACCGCAGAAAGCTCAGACCGATGGTCCCAAGGAATGGGAACAACACCGCAAAGATGTAGATCAGAGCTGCTGGTGCAACGAGAATAAAGACGCCAAGGCGCGAAGTTGGTTTCATGCCCTGGCGTCTACCTCGTTAATTTCGTGGATACGTTACTTCTTGCTGGCTTTTGCTTGTGCGTCATCAAGTGCTTGCTGCGGAGTCTTAACCCCATCAAGTACTTCAGATGTTGCATTGTTGAGCGCATCGGCCATCTTCAAGTTGTATCCGGTGTCAGGAGGTGCGACAACAGTTGCGCCAGAGTTAAGAAGGTCAATCATGGATTTGCTCAATGGATCCAGCGTGGCAGCAGCGCCAGCCTTAGCAACAGGTGTCAGCCCAGACTTAATCCACACGGCAACCATTTCAGGAGTAAATGCCATCTGCAAAAACTCTGCTGCCTTATCTTGCTTCTTGCTCTTGGCGTTGACGATGAATC
>CAIYBL010000056.1 GCA_903924485.1 uncultured Actinomycetes bacterium | reverse complement strand
GAGGTCATCTGCCTATGCCGGCTCATGGCAATTTCCATAGCAGGAACCAGGTCGCTAATAGAGAAAGGTTTCACCACGTAGGCCATGATGCCTGCATCACGTGCGCGATCCACTAACTCTTTTTGGCTAAAAGCAGTCAACATTAAAACGGGAGCAATCGAAATAATTGTTTCAGCCGCTGATATTCCATCGAGGACGGGCATCTTTACATCCAGTATTGCTAAGTCAGGTTTGAATTCTTTTGCAAGGGCAATCGCTTCTTCACCATTGCTCGCTTGAGCAACGACGTCATAGCCGGCCTCTATCAACATCTCAACAAGATCCATACGAATAAGGGTTTCATCTTCGGCAACCAAAATTCTTGGTGCTACTACCGCATCATTTGGCAACCGTGAAGTCATGTGCCCCGAGTCGGATTCGAACCGACACTATGCAGTGTTTGAGACTGCCCTCTCTACCGTTGGAGTACCGAGGCGCGCGTGCATAGTCTAGCGATATGCCGCTGCAACTCCGCCAATTGCATCTCCTATGCAATGCACCCGCATCGCATTTGTTGAGCCTGGAATTCCAGGAGGGGACCCAGCCACAATCACGATGAGTTCGCCAACTAGCGCTCTTCCAGACTCGATCAAGACGGAATCCACCTGCTTGACCATTTCATCCGTCGTTTTCACGACCGGGGCAATCATGGGTTCAACTCCCCAGGAAAGTGCCATGCGGTTGAAGGTTCCGTTATCTGGCGTCAAAGCAAGAATAGGAATTGCCGAACGCAATCTCGCCATGCGTCTGGCCGAGTCGCCACTTTTAGTGAATGCCACCAAAAACTTTGCGCCGACAGTCTCGCCAACCTCCTTCGCCGCTCTTGTGATTGCCCCGCCCTTTGTCTTCGGTGAATGCTGAAGGGGGCGAATACGATCCAAACCATCTTCCTCGGTCTTTTCAATAATGCGCGCCATGGTTGCAACTGCTTCTATCGGAAACTCTCCGACACTTGTCTCACCTGAAAGCATCAGTGCGTCGGCTCCATCAAGGACTGCATTGGCGCAATCTGTCGCCTCGGCACGAGTAGGGCGAGAGTTGGTAATCATCGAATCCAACATCTGTGTTGCCACGATCACGGGCTTTGCCGCTTCACGTGCCATTTCCACACATCGCTTTTGAACGAGCGGTACATCCTCAATGGGAAGCTCTACTCCTAGATCTCCACGAGCGACCATGATGCCGTCAAAGGCATCAACGATCCCTTGCAGATTATCTACAGCTTGAGGCTTCTCAATTTTTGCGATGACAGGACTTCGAATTCCTTCTTCATCCATAATTTTATGAACATCTTTTATATCTTCGGCGCTTCGAACAAAGGAGAGAGCGATGAAATCTGCCCCCGCATGAAGTCCCCAACGCAAATCATCAATATCTTTTTCAGACATTGCAGGTACCGAAACTGCAACACCAGGCAAGTTAATTCCCTTGTTGTTACTCACGGCACCAGGTTCGATGACCTTTGTTACGACGTCGTTGCCCTTTACCTCTACAACTTCGACCGTGACCTTTCCATCATCAATAAGAATGCGGTCGCCTGCTTTGCAATCTCCAGGAAGTCCCTTGTAGGTCGTTCCGACTTTTTCCTTAGTACCTTCGACTTCATCGGTGGTAATAGTGAAAATATCGCCTCGCGCCAGATCATGAGGACCGTCTTTGAATCGAGCTAAGCGAATCTTTGGGCCTTGCAGGTCGACAAGTATTGCCACAGCAACGCCCGCTTCCTTTGCCGCTTCACGCACTCGGTCATAGCGAAGTTGGTGCTCTTCATAACTACCGTGTGAAAGATTTAGGCGAGCCATATTCATGCCCGCCGCTATTAATTCTCTTACCTTTTCGGGAGACTCAACTGCTGGTCCCATCGTGCACACAATCTTGGCTCTACGCATTGTTTAACCTTAAACCATCAAAGGACGGGCTGTAGGGAGAATCGGCGCAGGCAATTGCGTACGCGATGTGAGATATTTATCAACGGCTGCCGCCGCACTTCGTCCTTCGGCTATTGCCCAAACAATAAGAGATTGACCTCGACCTGCATCTCCGCAAACAAAGACACCTTCGCTTGTAGTTTGGAAATCCTCGTCACGCTTAATATTGCCGCGCTCGTCAAGTTCGACCTCTAACTGCGTGATCAATGGACTCTTTTCTGGTCCCGTAAACCCCATAGCAAGAAAAACAAAATCGGCAGGTATTTCCTTTTCAGTGCCTGGAATCGCTTCAAATTTTCCCTTTACCATCTGAGTTTCGACGATACTGAGTGCTCGCACGTTTCCAAATTCGTCACCGAGAAATCTTTCAGTGGAGACAGCGAAGATTCGATTGTCATGTTCTTCGTGAGCGCTTGAAACTCGATAAATCATCGGATACATCGGCCAAGGTTGCATACTGGGGCGATCTGAGGTTGGCATCGGCATGATCTCTAATTGAGTGATTGAAGCGGCACCCTGGCGCGTCGCAGTTCCCAAACAATCTGCCCCCGTATCTCCCCCGCCGAGAATCACTACATGCTTACCAGCAACATTTATGGGAGGTTCATCAATTTCGCCCAGCGCTTGCTTATTGCCCCATGGCAAATATTGCATGGCTTGATAAATGCCATCGAGATCGCGACCAGGTACTGGAAGATCCCTTGCTTGAGTTGAACCAATCGCTAAGACAACTGCGTCATATCGGGACCTCAATTGATGTCCCGTGAGTTCAGCGCCGACATCTACTCCCGCACGAAAGCGGGTGCCCTCTTGCTCCATCTGCGTCAGGCGTCGATCAAGAATTGATTTCTCCATTTTGAACTCAGGAATTCCGTAGCGCATTAAGCCGCCTATTTTTGCTGCCCTCTCGTATACGGCCACGGTATGACCAGCGCGAGTGAGTTGCTGCGCGGCAGCCAGTCCTGCAGGTCCTGACCCAACTACCGCGATGGTCTTGCCCGTTAAACGATCTGGAGGAAGAGGCGGAACCTTGCCGGAGGCAAAAGCTTCTTCAATAGTGCGCAGTTCTACCTGTTTAATTGTTACGGCGTCGGAATTAATTGCAACTACGCAGGCCGTCTCGCAGGGAGCGGGACATAGTCGACCAGTAAATTCTGGAAAATTATTGGTTGCGTGCAAGCGCGCAATTGCTTCAGTTTTATCTCCACGCCAAATCAAGTCATTCCATTCGGGAATGAGATTGCCTAGCGGACAACCTTGATGACAAAAAGGGATTCCGCAATCCATGCAACGCCCAGCCTGCTTTTGTAGATGTGAAAACTCTTGAGGTTCGTAGACCTCTTTCCAGTCCTGAATGCGCACATCCACAGGACGACGCGTTGGGAGTTCGCGCGCAGTTGTTAAGAATCCTTTGGGATCAGACATTGGCAACCTCCATTACATAGGTATCTGCAGGTAAACCTTCTCTTAAGGCCTTCTGCATCGATGCAAGAACGCGCGCATAATCACGCGGCATCACCATTGAGATTCGCTGTATGGAATTTCCCCAATCATCCAGCAGTGCTTGCGCAACTACTGAACGTGTTTCCTTAGCGAACTTTGAGATCAGATCGAAAAGGATTTCCCTTTGATCCTCAGGAACAGCCACGATGTCAGCCATTTCAGTGTTGACCTGCGCTGCATCTATATCCAGCACAAAGGCACGACCTCCGGACATTCCTGCTGCAAAATTTCGCCCAGTTTTACCAAGCACCACGACTACTCCGCCCGTCATGTACTCACACCCATGATCGCCGATACCCTCAACCACTGCAAGAGCACCTGAATTTCTGACACAGAATCTTTCTCCAACGCTGCCTCTAATAAGGATTTCTCCGGATGTTGCGCCATACCCAATAACATTTCCGGCAATTACATTCTCTTGTGAAGCGAATATGGAATGGCTATCGGGGGAAAGAATGACCCGCCCACCTGAGAGCCCCTTGGCAACGTAATCGTTAGAATCACCAAAGAGACGAATCGTTACTCCTGCCGGAATGAATGCGCCTAACGATTGCCCTGCAGATCCATGCAATGTGACATCGACGGTATCCGCTGGCAGCCCAACGCTTCCAAATGTGCGCGTAACCTCTGCTCCCAACATAGTCCCAACAGTTCTATTCACATTCCTTACTGGAAGGTCAATCTTTACTTTTTCAGAGCGCAATAGAGCTGGAGCTGCCAATTCGATCAAGTGATTATCTAACGCTGCTTCTAGCCCGTGATCTTGCGTAGTCGTATTGTGGAATGGTCCTTTCACATCTGGGCGTGACAACAACGGAGTTAAATCCAAACCGCTTGCCTTCCAATGGCTAATGGCGTCTCGGGTATCCAGATCCTCAACATGGCCGATCGCCTCTTCTATGGAGTGATATCCCAATTGAGCTAAGTACTCGCGAACTTCCTCGGCAATATATTCAAAGAAGGTCTCGACAAACTCTGGCTTTCCCGTGAAGCGCTTTCGTAGTTCTGGGTTTTGAGTCGCAACGCCAACTGGACATGTATCCAGGTGACAAACACGCATCATGATGCAGCCTGAAACCACCAGCGGCGCGGTTGCGAATCCGAATTCTTCGGCGCCGAGTAATGCAGCAATAACTACATCACGACCAGTTTTCAATTGTCCATCAGTTTGAACGACGATCCGATCTCGGAGCCCATTCAACAAAAGTGTCTGCTGAGTTTCAGCCAATCCAAGTTCCCATGGCGCTCCTGCGTGCTTCAACGATGTAAGCGGTGAGGCACCTGTGCCTCCATCGTGTCCGGAGATCAGGACAACGTCAGCGTGGGCTTTGCTTACTCCTGCTGCGACAGTACCTACGCCAACTTCAGCAACGAGTTTCACATGGATGCGCGCATTTTTATTTGCATTCTTAAGGTCGTGAATTAATTGAGCAAGGTCTTCGATCGAGTAAATGTCGTGATGTGGTGGTGGTGAAATAAGCCCCACACCTGGCGTTGAGTAGCGAACCTTTGCAATCCATGGATACACCTTGTTGCCTGGCAGTTGACCGCCTTCGCCAGGTTTCGCCCCTTGGGCAATCTTGATTTGGATGTCATCGGCGTTAACAAGGTATTCACTCGTAACGCCGAAACGACCTGATGCCACCTGCTTGATTGCAGAGCGCTTGGAATCACCATTAGCCATAGGAAGATAACGTTCTGGATCCTCCCCGCCTTCGCCGGTATTGGATTTACCACCCAAGCGATTCATTGCAATGGCCATAGTTTCGTGGGCTTCAAGAGAAATCGACCCATAGGACATCGCTCCCGTGGAAAAACGCTTCACGATTTCTGAAACAGACTGGACCTCGTCAATCGATAATGAAGGTCGTACACCTTCTTTAAAGGTAAAAAGTCCTCGCAGCGTCATCAAAGATTTACTTTGATCATTGATTCGACTCGTGTAGCGCTTAAAAACATCAAAACGTTTATTGCGTGTGGAATGCTGCAGAGTGAAAACGGTTTCTGGATCGAATAAATGTGGTTCACCATCTCGGCGCCACTGGTACTCCCCGCCAATAGGCAGACGCTTTGTTCCAGGAATTTCCCCGCCGGGCGGATAGGCAATGTGATGTCGTGCAATAGTTTCCACTGCAATGACATCTAACCCGATTCCGCCAAGTCGAGAAGTCGTCCCTGCAAAGAACTCATCAACGAGCTCATGAGAAAGCCCGATCGCTTCGAATACCTGTGCGCCCGTATACGAGGCAATAGTGGAAATTCCCATTTTCGACATCACCTTGAGGACACCTTTGCCCAAAGACTTAATGAGATTTCGAACTGCCTTCTCAGGAGTGATCCCAGTAATGACACCTTGCAACACGAGGTCTTCAGCGCTCTCCATTGCTAAATATGGATTCACTGCTGCTGCGCCATAGCCGATAAGGAGCGCAACATGATGAACTTCTCGAACATCTCCGGCTTCAACAATTAGACCTACTTTGGTGCGAGTCTTTTCTCTGATCAGGTGGTGATGCACTGCGGATGTAAGCAGGAGTGAAGGGATTGGAGCGTTATCAGCATCTCCATCACGATCGGAAAGCACAATCAGGCGGGCACCCTCTGCAATAGCCTGCGAAACTTCAGAGCGAATTTCCTCCAACCGAATTCCTAATCCAGCTCCATCACCAGAAACGGGGAAAAGTCCGCGAACAATGTGAGCGGTAAATCCAGGATGATCTCCATCAGCATTTACGTGAATAATTTTTGCTAACTCATCATTATCAATGACAGGAAAATCGAGCTCTATCTGTCGACACGATGCGGGGCCAGGATCCAGAAGATTATGTTCAGGTCCAATCGAGCCACCCAGTGATGTCACAAGTTCTTCTCGAATTGCATCCAACGGTGGATTCGTTACTTGAGCAAAGAGTTGTGAGAAGTAGTCAAAAAGCAATCGAGGGCGATTCGAAAGCGCTGCAATGGGTGAGTCTGTACCCATGGAGCCAAGCGGTTCCGCTCCATTTCGTGCCATAGGCGTAACCAAAAGGCGTAATTCTTCTTCGGTGTACCCAAACGCTCTCTGGCGACGGATGACAGAGGAGTGGGGGTAAACAATATGTTCGCGCGCTGGTAGGTCAACTAATCGCACTTTTCCAGCATGTAACCATTCACCAAATGGAGCGGAGTCGGCCAACTGATCCTTGATCTCTTCATCTTCAATAATGCGCCCTTGCTCGATATCTACCAGGAACATCTTCCCCGGCTGAAGGCGGCCCTTACGCACAATGTGGTCTACCGGAATATCGAGCACGCCGACTTCACTTGCCAACACAACAAGCCCATCTTTGGTCACCCAAAATCGAGAAGGCCGTAATCCATTTCTATCGAGAACTGCTCCGACTTGGTGCCCGTCAGTAAATGTCACACATGCGGGACCATCCCACGGTTCCATCAACGATGCATGAAAACCATAGAAGTCGCGGCGCTTTTCGCTCATCGACGTGTGATTTTCCCACGCCTCTGGAATCATCATCAAAATTGAATGTGGCAGTGAACGTCCACCGAGATAAAGCAACTCTAGGACTTGGTCAAATGATGCAGAGTCACTTCCTTGTGCATCAACAATCGGGAAAAGTCGAGCCAAATCTCCAGGAATAAGTTCACTTGATAAAAGCGCTTCCCGAGCTCTCATCCAATTTCGATTTCCCTTGACAGTGTTGATCTCCCCGTTGTGGGCAATAAATCGATATGGGTGAGCTAGCGGCCATGAAGGAAAAGTATTCGTAGAAAAACGTGAATGCACCAGAGCCAGTGGGGATGCAACTCTTTCATCCGAAAGATCTGGAAAGAATTCCTCTAGTTGACCAGTCGTCAACATACCCTTGTAAACAATTGTTTGGGACGAAAGGGATGGAAAATATACAGACAGTGAATGTTCGGCTCTTTTTCGTATGCAATAGGCAAGTCGATCAAGAGCAATACCGCTTTCTCCATTCTTGCCAGACAAGAAGAGTTGCTTGAAAGTTGGCATTACAGAAAGTGCGGTCTTACCAAGTCCCGTGGAATTAATCGGTACATCTCTCCAACCCAACACGAGGAGTCCCTCTTCGTCGGCCAGCTGTGCAATCGCAGGCCGAATATCTTCATCTTGAGTGATGAAAGAAATTCCGGCGACGTATGAACCCTCATCGGGAAGTGAAAATGGAAGCACTGCACGGAAAAATGCATCAGGCTGGCGAATCAAAATACCTGCACCATCTCCACTATCTGGTTCAGCGCCAGATGCTCCGCGATGTTCTAAATTTCGAAGTGCTGTGAGTGCTTTTTCAACAATGTCATGTGTTGGGATTTTATTGAGAGTAGCCACCATGGCAACGCCGCAGGCATCGTGTTCGTAGGCAGGATCATAAAGTCCTTGCGTACGTGGATAGTCTGATGTACGAGACATGAGATTGGCTCCTGTTGTCCGATGATGTGGCGGGACAACAGTGGCCCTTAAAGAATGTGCAACCGATGGAAAAGGTCTGCCGTAAGAGTATCAATACTCGAGGTCAGATGACCAACTTTTTAGATACCGCTGACGTGGACCAAGGCGCCAATACCTGCTGTAATCGCCATACCGATGCACCCTCCAATAACTACGCGCAGGGTTGGCTTCACTAGTGGAGAGCCAGAGCTCTTAGCGCTAATGACTCCTGTGGCAATCAGACCAACTACCGCGAAGGCGACGATGCTCCAGGCTTTAGCTCCTGCTGTTGGGGCAAATGATCCGAGGAAGGGGATGACTCCCCCGATAATGAAACTTATTGCAGAAGCAATCGATGCCTGGACCGGACGCGCCTTTGAGTGGGGATGTTGACCCAGTTCATCGCGCAGATGTGCTTCCAGAGGATCCTTGGCATGCATCGCTACTGCTACTTCATGAGCCAACTCTGGGGTTAAACCTCGACCAATGTAAATATGTTCGAGTTCGAGAAGTTCTGCTTCGGGCGCGGCCGCCAAATGGGAGATCTCCAGAAGGCGATCAGATTCTTCAATGTCGTTTTGAGATCGTACGGAAACGTATTCTCCAACTGCCATGGAACTTGCTCCCGCAACTATTCCCGCTATGCCTGCGGTAACAAGAAATTTCGGAGCACTTGCAGCAGAGACGCCAATCATGAGGCTTGCAACAGCGACTAAGCCGTCGTTGGCGCCCAGAACTGCAGCGCGCAACCATCCTGCTCTATGTGCGCGATGTTCTAGATTCCGCTGGTATACCTCTTCAAGTGTCATGGTTACAGGCTACCTGACTGAGACCTTTTCCATGTGCGCCCTTGAGCGATGAAAAGGATCACAGCACAGGCGGCAACCAGGACGCTCACCCAGACATTCACACGTAAACCCAAAATCGCATGGGCGCTGTCTATGCGGAGCATTTCAAAAAAGAAACGCCCGATGCAGTAAGCGCCTATATAAAAGGTAAAACTCTGGCCGGGAGAAAACTTTCGCTCGAGAGCGATGAGCGTCACGGCGACGGCGATACACCAGAGGGATTCATAGAGAAATGTTGGATGGAAGGTGGCAAATTGCTCGAAGCCCGTTGGTCGAAGGGATGGTGGTATCTCCAAGCCCCACGGCAGATTTGTTGGGCGACCAAAAAGTTCACCATTGAACCAATTACCAAATCGTCCGATAGCTTGGGCAAAAAGTACGCCAGGTGCAAGTGCGTCAGCAAAGATGGCGAAGGAAAGTATTCCCGAGCGACCTGACTTCTTTAGGCGATTAAAGCGCCACCAAGAAACATACGTGCCTAACGCAATTGCTCCCCAAATACCTAAACCACCATTCCAAATTTTGAACGCATCGAGTGGATGTCCATGTGATCCAAAATAGGCATCTGGTGAGGTGATGAGGTGGTAAATACGCCCACCAATAATTCCGGCAGGTACTGCAGCGAGAGCAACATCGGCAACGACTAGCTCTCCACCACCAGCGGCTTTGTAGCGACGATCCCCCAGCCAAATGGCAATCACAATTCCAGAGATTATGCATAGAGCATAAAAATGGATGGTGAAAGGTCCAATCCCAATCTTCGAACTAGTCGGCGTTGGGATGAACCGCAGCATTGCTAATTACTTCTTGCCCTCGACAGCTGCCGAAAAGGCCAGAGGATCAAAGTACTGAGTATTGCGATCGATGGCCTTGCCGTTCACATAAACCGTCGGCGTGGAATCGATTTTCTTCGTTGCGCCATCGTTAGCAACATTTGTTACCCAATCGCCGTACTTGGCGTTTGTCACGCAACTCTTGAAGGTACTTGACGTTAACCCAACCGCTGCGCCAGCGCTGAGCAGACCGCCGGTAGACCATAGCCCAGCATTTTCGGTGGCCGATTGGTGGGCATAGAGGTAGCTGTGGAATTGGAGGAACTTTCCTTCATCGGCCGCACATGCTCCAGCGTTTGCGGCGAGAATGGATTCTGGTCCGATAAATGACAAGAGATGAAAGACGACTTTGGCTCGCTTTTCGGTGATGAGAGTCTGCATGTAGGAACCGTTGGTGGTTTCAAAACGCTGACAGATCGGGCATTGAAAATCTTCCCAGAGATCGACAACAGGCTTGCCCGTGAGGTTTGCATTAAAAACTATTCCATATCCGTCGCTCTTGGAAACACTCGATGGAATTGCCGCTCCCCCGATAGATTTATTTCCCAATAGAGAAAACGCAATTCCCACTGCAACAACGAGGGCAACCATACCGATCACAATATTGCGAGTGATTTTATCTCCACCAGATTGCTGAGCCACGGGCTTGCCTGCTTCCTTTATGTGTCGTCGAGAAATCCAGTGTAAAGGGTAGCGTGCTAACGGCCTTCTCTAACGCCCTTAGCCAATTCTCGTGCCAGGTCGCTCACCTGCGAAAGGCCTTCCTGTTCATTTGTTGCCTCCAAAAGAATCTTAATAAATGCTGAGCCAACAATTACACCATCAGCAAATCCAGCTACATCCTTGGCTTGCTC
>CAIYBL010000055.1 GCA_903924485.1 uncultured Actinomycetes bacterium | reverse complement strand
TGGTTATTGGATTTATCAAAGGCAGAACCTTTTCCGCCGATGATGTCTCTACAAATCTTCCTCGTGTTGCCCAAGCGTGCCGCACCTTACATGGCGCTAAACCATTCGTTCGTGACTTTAATATGTTCGAAATCCAAAAGAAGTATCTTTCAATTGTCCAGGAACGCGGATACCGAATTCCTGAAAATTATCTGAACTTTGCCGATCATGTGAACAAGATGTATGCGGCAATGAAGGTCTTAGATGAAGGCACTGTGCCTTGTAATAACGACCTTTTGCCCGGAAACTTTATCGATGATGGAGAAAAGATTTGGCTAATCGATTATGAGTACTCAGGAAATAATGATGCGTGTTTTGAACTCGGCAATATCTGGGCTGAGTCGTTTCTGGAATTTGAGAAGCTAGAGGAATTGGTAAGCGCCTACTACCGCGCGGATCGCCCTGAAAAGTTGGCGCGTGCATGGTTGCAGGCGTTACTTGGTAAATATGGATGGACGATGTGGGCTTCTATACAAAGTTCCGTCTCAGACCTTGATTTTGATTTTTGGGATTGGGGAATGGCCAAATACGATTTAGCTCAATCAGAATTCACCAGCGCGCGCTTTCACAAGATGCTTCACCAAGTTACACAAAAATAAAACGGGCCCGCTGTAATCAGCGGACCCGTTCTAATTATCGGTCGAAGTTAAGCAGCAACCACCGTTACGGTGACGCTAGCTACAACATGGTGAGGTAGTGAAACCTTCACTGCATGCGCTCCGATTGTCTTGATGTGACCAGCAGTCTTGATGGAATGACGATCGACATCCAAGCCAGTTGCTGCCTTAATGGCATTTGCAACATCTTTGTCTGTTACTGATCCAAAGAGACGGCCTGCAGCGCCAACCTTCACTGTGACAGTGACTGCTGCGCCTTCTAGCGTCGCTTTAACTTCCTTTGCATGGTCTAGATCGCGGATTTCGCGTGATGCGCGAGCGCGGCGAATTCCATCGATCTGCTTCTCTCCGCCAAGTGACCATGCGATTGCATTTCCACGTGGAAGAAGGAAGTTGCGTGCGAAACCATCTTTGACGGTTACAACATCGCCAGCGCGGCCAAGACCTGATACTTCGCGAGTAAGGATGAGTTTCATAGTGTCATCTCCCTTTATCGCGCAGTTGAGGTATAGGGCAGCAATGCAACTTCGCGGGAGTTCTTAACCGCAGTTGCTACTGAGCGTTGGTGTTGTGTGCAGGCGCCTGTGACACGACGAGCGCGGATCTTGCCGCGATCAGAGATGTACTTACGAAGGGTGGCGATATCTTTGTAATCGATATAGCTCACCTTGTCGCGACAGAAGCTGCATGGCTTCTTTTTGAATTTCTTATTAAGCGCAGCAGCCTTTGCTGATTTATTCTTAGGCTCCTTGAGCGCTCTGTTATTACGTGCTCCCATTGTGGTGCTCCTTTACGGGTGCCCTGCCTTGATTTTTCAATCAATTGCAGGAATGGATGGATTGGTGGATTTAAAAGGGTGGTTGGTCGTCGTTGGTGGTGGTTGCCCATCCGCCGCCGGCGGGAGAGGTTGAAGCAGCAGCCCATGGATCGTCATTGAAAGCTTCTGTTGATGATGGTGCTGAGAATCCACCCGATGCTCCGCCGGTACGAGTGGCCTTTGTGACCTTCGCAGTTGCGTTACGTAAAGATGGTCCTACTTCATCAACTTCTACCTCAAAGACTGTGCGCTTTTCGCCCTCTTTGGTTTCATATGAACGCTGTTTTAGGCGTCCAGACACAATCACGCGCATACCTTTGGTGAGTGACTCAGCAACATTTTCTGCTGCTTGACGCCAAATGTTGCACTGCAAGAAAAGAGTATCTCCGTCTTTCCATTCGTTCGTAGTCTTATCTAAGTAACGAGGAGTGGAGGCAACTTTGAATTTTGCGACGGCCGCACCTGAGGGTGTGAAACGTAGCTCTGGATCATCGACAAGATTGCCGATCATGGTGATGTTCGTATCTCCTGCTGCCATTTTTATCTCTTTTCTTGAATGTGAATTCGGAACCTAGAAAGTTACTGGATAAATAGAGTGAACTACTCAGGCCGCATAACTTTTGTGCGCAACACTGCTTCATTCAAATTGAGTTGACGATCCAATTCTTTGATGGCAGCTGGCTCGCAGTGCATATCAACCACTGCGTAGATTCCTTCAGACTTCTTAAGAATCTCGAAAGACATACGGCGCTTGCCCCAAACATCGAGCTTGTCTACGCGACCGCCGCTTTCTTTGATGATCTTGAGATAGGTCTCAAGGCTTGGTGCGACTGTTCGTTCTTCTAATTCTGGATCAAGGATGACCATAAGTTCATAGTGACGCATGCGTTAACCCGACCTCCTCTGGACTAAAGCGGCCACGGCATTTCCGTGACAGGAGGGTTAGTGCTCCCTTGCCTACATCTGCCCAGGTGGGCAGAGATTTGCGAAGGGGGCTAAGGGTAACTCTCGGCAGTGCCGAATAGAAAATCGGCGAGTGGCCCGCGCCTCCCCCGCCTGCGGTTGGATGGGTGGGATAAGGCTCTTCGAGCTAAAACGAGCACAAAGTAGAGGGTTGTGGCGATTCGGATGAGCGTGGCGATGGCATAAGCGCCATCAGGAAGGCCAAAGTGAGCGCCGCTGACAAGGGCTAAATGCTGCCAGATGGCGAGGTGGTAAATGACCTCACCCGCCTGCCAAATCCAGAACGCTGGCAAATCTCGTCGGTCGCGCAGAGCCAAAACCGCCAATGGGGCAAGCCATAAGACGTATTGAGGTGAATACACCTTTCCTATACAAAGAACGCTCGCCAAAAGTATGAAGCTCACGTGAGCCAGTGTTGGCGGCATCTCAAAATCTGCAAGAAATAGAAGGTAAAAGGAGATCACAACGACAAGTGCCAAAACGCTCAAGAAATTTAGGTGGCTTAAGTTCAGGCCCAATAATGAAAAGGCGTACCAAATCGATCCCCAGTCCGCGTCTCGGTTGAGGTTGAGGTCATAGAAGCGCCACCAACCTTTAGGGGTTGTGAAAAAGACTGGCGCATTGAGTGCAGCCCAAACCAGCACTGTGATTCCCACGTATTGCGCGGCCGCTTTTAACCTGCCCTCTTTCCAAAAAATAAACAGGATAGGCAAGAGAAGCAAGATTGGAAAAAATTTAGTTGCAACAGAAACCGCCAACGATAAGGCACTGAGTGAGTAATGGCGTCTATCAAAATAATAGATCGCAAGAATCATCGTGATGATTCCCCACATATCCCAATTTATGAAAAGTGATCCAATAACGGCTGGTGCTACCGGAAGCAGGTAGGCAAATTTCGGTCGCATCTTTCCGATTAATAAAACGACACCGATAAAAAGCAGCACAAGCAGAAAGGCATTCACATAAAAATACTTTCGGATTTCATTTCCACCAGCCGGTGTCAACCAAGTCGTTGCCCACATAACTGCACCCATGACGACCGGGTACTCGACCGCCTTTTCGCCATTGCTATAAGCCCATTGGTGCTTATCTAAACCGCGGTCAGTAAAGAGCGATGGAATATCTGAGTAACAAGCATGTATATCTACATCGGGGGTTGCCCAATTTGAATTAATGCAATGATCAAATTTTACGAAAGATAAAATTCCAGCGAGTAGCGAAAGTAAAATAAGCAACTTAGTGGCTGAACTCCAAAAGATGGAGGTGCGCATAACCTTGGTATTTTACTTTCCGTTTGTCGCTACAGAGTCAGCTGGACCAGCGGGTATTGGTGTTGGTGAGGTCATCACTGTTGGTAATTCACCACCAATGTGTACGGGTGCGGGGAATTGAAGGATGGGCTCTCCTTTGAGTGCGCCCTTCATAAAAGCTGTCCATACTTTCGCAGGGAATGTTCCGCCTGTTACCGATGTTAAACCACCAATTCCATTAAGGGTCTCTGAAGCGCTATCTCTAAAGAAGGCAACGGATGCGGCTAGTTGTGGAGTAAATCCGCTAAACCATGCCGATGCATTTTGCTCGCTTGTACCCGTCTTTCCTGCGGCTGGTCGACCAAGTCCTGCTGTGCCGTATGAAGCAGTTCCATTGCGCACAACTTCAGATAGCGCATATGTTAAATCGGCCATGACATCTTTTGTAAATACTTCTTGACCTTGCGGCCTTGCTTGATACAAAACACCTTTATTTGCGCCTAGTACTTGGCTAACAAGGAAGGGTTTGGCATAAACACCTTGCGAGGCAAAAGTTGCATAGGCTCCAGCAACATCTACAACGTGTGGACTCGCCGCGCCTAGAACAACAGACGGCGTTGGCATCATTGCAACGCTCGTTGGTATGCCTGCTCGTCTTGCAACATCGACAACTTTGTCTGGCCCAACCTTTATTCCTAGTGGGACATAAACTGTATTTATTGAATGGGCGGTGGCCTTCAAAAGGCTTACTTGCCCCCATTGCTCATTTCCATAATTCGAAACGACATAAGGTTTTCCGGCGTCGTCAAAAAGTTGCGGTGAGTCACCGTTCCACACTGACGTTAAAGGGATCCCTTGCTCTAAGGCTGCTATTAAAGCAAATGGTTTGAAAGTCGATCCTGCTAGAGCAATCGATTGAGTTGCATCGCTTAGTTGTCGAACAAGAAAATCTTTACCCCCGTAGAGGGCAACAATTTCTCCAGTTCCAGGGCGAATTGCAACTAACCCAATATGAAGATTTGGTGGTGACTTTTTCGGCCATCCTTTTTCAACAGCGTCCACGGCTGCTTGTTGAGATTTTTGAACCAAAGTTGTTTTTACAATCAAACCGCCGACCAGTAGTTGCTCATCGGAGAATCCAAGAGCATTTAATTCCTTTTGCGCTAAAGCCATAATGTGACCTTTGGGACCAGAAAGCGACCCTGACGTCACGCGCGGGCGAACCTTCGGCAGTACTGCCTTTGCTGCTTCGGCGGGCGTTATCCATTTTGCGCCAAGCATTCCTTTAATTACATAATCAAATCTTCCAGCTAGCCTTGTTGCGTTTGCCTCAGAATAAGAAGGGTCGTAATAACCAGGTGATCGCAGAATGCTTGCCAACACGGCAGCTTGAGAAAGGTTTAATTGATTGACGCTGCGATTGAAATATTGTTGGGCGGCAGTTTGTACGCCGTACGAGCCTCGGCCAAAATAAATGGTGTTGAGGTAGTTTTCAAGAATTTGATCTTTTGATAGCTGATTTTCTAATTTAATTGCGATGACAAGTTCTTTGATTTTGCGCTGAATATTTCGTTCTGGGGTTAAGAAAGCGGTTTTCGCATATTGCTGCGTAATTGTTGACCCACCCTGCAAAGCGCCGCCACGTAAATTGTTCACGACAGCACGCAAAATTCCTGTTGGGCTAAATGCTCGCTCAGAGTAGAAATTGCGATCCTCTGCGGCAAGAACGGCCCTGCGAACATTAAGTGGGATTTTGGCTAAAGGAACGATCGTGCGATTTTCTGAGCCAATTCTGCCTATTTCAGTTCCGTTGGAATATTCAATAATGGTGGCTTGGCTATTAACAAAGGAATTAACGGTTGGAATATTGACGGTGAAATACGCATAAGCAAAAAGAGCGGAGCCAATGATGAAGCCTGTACCGCCAATAAAAATGGCTGACCGAAAGAGTATTTTACGGATCACGTGTGAAGGTTACCGCTTTACCCAATCATCATCTTCCAAGGTTCGTTGACGTCGAGGAGCTTTTAGCTCCGAGCCATCACCCAATATGAAAGACGCACTCAGGTGATTCCAAGAGCAATCTCGGCAAATCTCTACAACGTAGACGCGAAATTCCCCGAATTCCTTCTCCATTTGAGTCAACTCTTCAAGAGACTTAATCCGACCTGAGTACTGACCTAGTTGATCACCAAAGGTGTATCTCAATTCAACGAGCGCCTTTTTACATACTGGACAAGGGCGCTCAACTTTTACTCCGTGAAATTTAGCCGCGAGTAAAAGATATGGATCCGCATCACACGCATCCACTCGGCCTTTAAAGAGCGCCTTTAGGGTCGCACGTTTATCCAACGTGTAGTCGATATAGCCCCGCAAGGAATTCACAGGGGTAAGAATAACAAGACGGAGGGAAGTAAAGAAACTATTCTGTCCTAATGACCAGTTTGGGGTTTCTTGAGTTACTTAGGCACCCCCGACTTTCTCGACTTTTTGCTGCGCGCTGGCTGGGCCAAGCCACCGATGGAATCTTTCAAAGTGCCCTTGCTTCCTTTGTCCTTTTTAGTCCGGAACGTAAAGCAAATGCGTTAAGTGCCGCCTTGGCATTTGCAGTGGTGTTACTTCCATATTCCCTCATCGGTCCCTTTGTTGGAACAGTTCTCGATCGTGTTTCTAGGCAGCGAGCTGTTTTATTCGCCAACTTGTCTCGTTCAGGCAGTTTGTTAGTAATTGCACTCTTGATTTCCCAGGGGCATACGGGTCTGGAACTCACCTTCGTTGTTCTTTTTGCATTTGGGTTGAACAGATTAATTCTTGCAGCTCTCTCGGCTGGGCTTCCTTTAATAGTGGAAAGCAACTCACTTATTTCTGCGAACGCGATGGCCGTTACTGGGGGCTCGATCTTTGTTGTTGTTGGCGGGGGTATGGGTTTGGGCCTTCGGAAAATTTTCGATTCACTGCACAACGCGAATCATTCGGACGCCTCGTTAATTTTGGTTGCAACGGTTGGATATTTCATAACTTCATTACTAATCCTTAGGATAGGCAAGAAAGAAATAGGACCTCTCGACCATCAGAAATCATCGGCGAGTTTCGGTAATGGGATAGTTGAAATGCGTGAGGGGTTTGAATTCCTCTCCCGCCATACTGATGTTGCTCGCGGGATTGCTGCGACAGCGATCCAACGAGGTGGCTTGAATGGGTTGTTGATTATTGCGATCTTGCTTGAGCGCAATACTTTTCATTCCGCTTCCAAACCTGAAGCTGGTCTCTCCGGTTTAGCAGTAGCGCTCACTCTTGCTGGAGTTGGGTTAACCATCGGGGCGCTTATCGCGCCATTCGGAGTCGCGAAGTTTGGTCGACACAGATGGATTCGTTACATGATGCTAGCCAGCGGGTTGTCACCGCTTCTTTTAGCCCTCACTCACACAGCCGCAGCGCTGTTTATTGCTGCATTCTTCACCAGCTTGTTTGGACAAAGCTTGAAGGTCACAAATGATGCTTTAGTTCAATCCAAGATAGATGACTACTTTCGCGGCAGAGTTTTTGCTGTCTATGACGTGCTTGTAAATGGAGCGATAGTCTCTGGCGCTGTTATCGCTGCGATCTTGCTCGACCCTTCAGGAAAATCAGTCTTGGTTCCACTTCTAATTTCAGCGGTTTACTTGATAAGCGGCACACGGATGTTACGTCCTGCGGTTTTCAACTTCACCCTCTAGAGGCCCACCACTTTAGTAATTCTGCTTCAGCTCTTTCTGCCCCGAGTGGTCCATTTTCCAATCTGAGTTCAAGCAGAAAATCTAACGCGTCACCGACAACTGCTGATGGTTTCACGTTGAGTAAACGCATTACTTGGCCGCCATCCAGATCTGGTCGGATTTTGGAGAGTTCTTCTTGTTCCATAAGAACAGCAATGCGATCTTCCAGACTTTGGTAGGTGGCGGCGAGAGCATCTGCTTTGCGTTTATTGCGAGTAGTGCAGTCAGCTCGCGTTAGAACGTGTAGGTGCTCCAATAATGGTCCTGCATCACGAACGTATCTACGCACCGCCGAATCTGTCCACTCACCATCGCCATATCCATGAAAGCGCAAATGTAGTGAGACCAGGGTGGAAACTTCTTCAATTATTTCAGAACTAAAACGTAGAACTTTTAGCCGTTCTTTAGTGAGACGACCACCGACAACTTCGTGATGATGAAACGAGACTCCTCCACCCGAAATTAAACTTCGTGTTTTCGGTTTGCCTATGTCGTGTAAAAGTGCGGCTAAACGGATAACTAGGTTGGGGCCACCCAAGCGATCTTCTAGCGCTATCGCTTGTTCTAAAACAGTAAGTGAGTGCTCATACACATCTTTATGGTGATGGTGTTCATCGATCTCTAATTGAAGTTTTGGAATTTCCGGCAAAACTATTTCTGCCAATCCAACGTCAACCAGCATGGTTATACCAACTCTAGGATTTGCCGACATCAACAATTTTGTTAATTCTTCGCGAACCCTTTCGGCAGAAATAATTGAAATTCGTCCTGCCATGTCTTTCATTGCCTTTAGGACATCTGCAGAAACTTCAAAATTTAGTTGGCTTGCAAATCGAGCTGCTCTCATCATTCTCAATGGATCATCTGAAAACGAATTGGTTGCGCTAGTGGGAGTTCGCAAAATTTTATTTGCTAGATCTTGTAACCCGTTGTATGGATCAATAAATATTGGCGCACCCTGAGTCAGCTCTAGCGCCATCGCATTTACCGTGAAATCTCTTCGCGACAAATCACCTTCGATATTCTCGCCGTATTCAACTTCTGGTTTGCGGCTATCGATTTCGTACACTTCGGTTCTATATGTTGTCACTTCAACTGTGGTGTCACCACGTTTACCAGCGACCGTTCCAAAGGCAATACCTGTATCCCAAACATTCTCAGCCCACACTTTTAATATTTTCTTTGTGGCTTCGGGGCGCGCGTCGGTTGTAAAATCTAAATCGTTCCCAAGTCGCCCAAGAATTGCATCACGTACTGGGCCTCCAACGAGGGCCAATCGATATCCGGCGCTTTTAAACGCGTCTGCGAGCGAGCTCGCCAAAGGAGCCCGTTCGATAAGGGAGCGGATCGCAAGTTCCCCCGCGGCTCCTAATGCACTCGTCACAATGAGTAAGGCTAGAGGACTACCCTTGCCCCATGACCCCTGCACCCAGTGCGGGCAGCGAAAGTACGAAAAAGAAGAGGCGGCGCAGACGGCCCGCCAATCGCGCCCCGCAAGATTCAACTACACCCCCAGCTCAAAAAGCTGCGCCTAAAACCGATAACAAGACGAACCGCCCCTACACAAAGCGGGTAGATGAAGTCAGTGCGGGCGGACTTGTTATCGACACCACCGGGACGCTGGGCTTACTTATTGGGCGAATTGACCAGAAAGATGTCACCCGAGCCAGATTGTTGTGGTCGTTGCCTAAGGGCCACATCGAAGCAGGTGAAACTCCCGAGGAAGCCGCGATCAGGGAGGTTATGGAAGAGACCGGAATTGAGAGTGCGATAGAGCGCGAATTAGGAGTTATTGATTTTTGGTTCATGGCCGGTGGAAAGCGAATCCATAAAACTGTTCATCATTATTTGTTTCGTGAGACTGGTGGGCTTTTAGCCCCACAAGTAAGTGAAGTTGATGAAGTTGCGTGGTTCCCGTTGGCGGAAATTATCGAACGCTTGGCGTATCCCGATGAAAAGAAACTTGTCGGCAGAAGTGGTGATTTGGTTATATGAAAAAATATAGAGCGCTCGTTTTAGTTGCCGTGTTTCTGTTTCCTATATTAGCCGCGCTGCCTGTTGCTAATGCCGAACCAAACCAGAACATTATCCTGGTTGATCAACCTCATAGAGATTTCCAAGGAAACTTTTTTACTGATGACTTCGCGAGCACACTTCTGCCAACAGGATCTCTCGGGTTAAAGGTATTCACGCCTACAGTTCGTCCGCGAACCTGGTTAATAGATCCTGCACTACTTGATGACATTCAAGCATTAGCCATTAAGAATGTCGATGCTCAGAACTGGTTAGTACAACTAAAAACTATATCGAGCGAAGACTCGGTAATTGCCGTTCCTTATGCACATCCAGATTTATCTTTATTAAGGCGTTTGGCACCTAATGAACTTAATTTTTATTTTGATTACAGCAAGAAGCAATTGCAGCTTTTCTTTGGGAAAGAAGTTTTAATAGATAAATCTGCGAAATGGTATTCGGGTAAAGCAAAAGTAATTTCAGAAGCCGCGCTTTCTTATACATACAATCGCAGGGCTTTGGTTTTAATGAGCACTGTAGTTCCCGTTGAGCAACTAGACCCACTGCGTTCTAGATTGGCAGCATTGTTGTCCGAGGGAATTAGCGAATATCGACAACGCACACTTGCAGCGAGTGCAGATTTGGCACTTATGCAAGAGCGACATCGATTACGAATCATCGGCGGAAACTATCGTTTAACTTCCTTGCACGAAAAAATACCAGTTACTTTGGTCAATGATTTTGATACTCCCATCACCGCAAATCTACATTTGGGAGTTCAGAACTCGCGCATAAAAATTGCTAAAATTGGGCAGGTGACTTTGCCTGCTAAATCAAAAACACAAGTTTTTTTACACATCACGGTAATCGCTTCAGGTACGACAACTGTTCTCGCTGAATATCGAAATAGCTCTGGTAAAACGATAAATGATGTCTCCATTCTGACCTTCAGTAGTTCGGTTATTAGCCCTACTGTGGCCTGGTTTACCACAGGGGCAGCGATCATTCTGGCGCTTGCCGCCATTACTCAGAGTGTTCGCAGAGTGAGAAGGTCTCGTAAATGAAACCAACAGAACTTTTTCACGCCTCAAGCGTGATGGCTCTTGGAACCATTCTTTCGCGCATCACTGGTTTTATTCGAGGGATCTTGGCTGTAGCTGTTCTTGGCACCGCTTTATTAGCCGACACATACAACGTAGCAAATACACTTCCATTCATTTTGTACAACCTGCTTGTTGGTGGTGCTCTCACTGCAATCTTTGTCCCACAACTAGTTCGATCGTTCAATGATGAGGACGGTGGCCATGCATTTGCTTCTCGGTTAGTGACCTCAATCAGTGCCATCTTGTTAGCGCTAGTGGTTATAGGAACAATTCTGGCACCACTATTGGTACGCATTTATGCCCCTGAGTTCACTAATCCTGGTTTTGAAAATGAATTTCGCTTGGCCGTTGCTTTCACTAGGTATTGTCTTCCGCAAATCTTCTTCTTGGGAATATTTACAATGTTCGGACAAGTTGCAAATGCCCGTGGTTCGTTTGCGCCGCTCATGTGGGCTCCTATTGCTAACAATCTCGTTGTGATCCTTGTTTTCATAGGCGTACTGGTTCAATCTCCCCACTTGGCAAGTTCAACCATCACATCAACTCAAACACAAGTTCTCGGATGGGGTACAACACTGGGCGTTGTAATCCAGGCACTCATTCTTATTCCTGTCGTGAAGAGATCTGGTATTCATATTCGCCCGAAACTTGGTTGGCAAGGATTAGGTAAGTCTTTCTCCCTTGCCGGTTGGACTCTGGTCTACGTTCTGATCTCACAGTTGGGCTATTTGGTTACGGTGAATATTTCTACAAGTGCTGCTATTCGCAGTGCCGGGGAAGGTATCAAAACGGGAGTTGGTTACACCCCTTTTAGTAATGCTTATCTAATTATGATGTTGCCGTATTCAATTGTGACGATCTCAATCATTACTGCGCTTTTGCCTCACATGTCTAAATTGGCTATCGATGGCAAGCGTGAAGAGGTTCGGATCCAATTAGTTAAGGCAATAAAGATGGTTGGTGTAATAACGATCCCTAGCAGTGTTGCATTTATGTTCTTTGGTCCTCTAATCACCAAGGTTTTGTATTTTGGTATCGGGAAAGAGGACTCAACATATATTGGCTATGTGTTATCGGCTTTAGGACTGGGTCTTGTTTTCTTCAGTATTAACCTCATTTTGATACGTGGATTTAATGCTTTTGAAGATACTCGGACCCAAGTTCTATCAATCTTGTTGATTAATATCATTGCTGTCGGTTTGTCCTACCTATTTCTTAACACCTTGAAAACTCGATGGATAACAGTGGGATTGGGTTTGGCTTTCTCTGTTAGTTACATAGTCGGGCTTTTTGTGACCTTGGCGTTGTTGAAACGACATACAGGTAACATCCGATTAGGCCAATTTGGGCAGCAGCATTTGCGGCTCTACCTAGCCTCCGTTTTAGCAATGGCGCCGTTTTTTCTTATTTCCACCAGTCTTCACTGGGTGAGTGGTAATTCAAGTAAATTGGAACACTTGGCACAATTGTTGATAGTGATGACCGCAAGCCCTGTTCTTTATTTCTTTATCGCGCGCGCGCTAGGCGTCGAGGAGATTGCCGTCACAAGCGCACTCATAAAAATTCAGTTTGCGCGCGCCACAGCGAAGGTGCGCAAGTCAACTTCTCAATCAGGGGAATAAGTAACCCTAGAATGCGGTTATGGTGAAGCTATGACATTAGATACCGATATTCATCAAGTTGTGATTGTGGGCTCGGGGCCCGCCGGTTACACGGCAGGCATTTACGCTGCCCGTGCCCAGCTCTCTCCCGTTTTGTATGAAGGCTCAGTAACGGCCGGCGGTGCGTTGATGAACACCACTGAGGTTGAGAATTTTCCAGGATTCACTGATGGCGTGATGGGTCCTGACTTAATGGAGTCAATGAGAAAGCAGGCTCTTCGCTTCGGTACTAATTTGGTTACTGACGACATTGTCGAGATGGATCTCGCTGGGCCAATTAAGGTTTTGAAGGATGGGTCTGGAAACACACTGCGCGCAAAGTCGGTAATCCTTGCAATGGGTTCTGCTTTCAAAGAAATCGGTTTACCAAACGAGAAGCGTCTTTCAGGTCGAGGAGTTTCTTGGTGTGCCACATGCGATGGTTTCTTTTTTAGAGATCAAGAGATTGCAGTTGTGGGTGGTGGTGATTCAGCAATTGAGGAAGCAACTTTTCTGACACGTTTTGCCAGTAAAGTTGTTTTGATTCACCGCAGAGATACTTTGCGAGCTTCAAAAATTATGGTGGACCGTGCTTTTGCTAATCCTAAAATTGAATTCTTATGGAATCACGAAGTTGTTGATGTTTTAGGTGAACAGAAAACTGAAGCCTTGGAATTACAAAATACCGTGACCGGGGAACGATCAGTCCGCGCATTTACAGGTCTCTTTGTTGCCATTGGTCACATCCCGAGAAGCGAGCTTGTCACTGGTCAGATCGATTGCGATTCTGAAGGATATGTACAAGTTGTTGGCCGAACAACACAAACGAATCTTGAGGGAGTCTTCGCGTGTGGAGACTTAGTCGATCACACGTATCGCCAAGCAATCACCGCTGCAGGCTCAGGATGCCAAGCCGCGCTAGATGCTGAAAGATTTTTATCGCACCTGTAAACTACGTCGTTAGTACACCCAAAAAGGAGTAATAAATGAGCACACTGGAACATGTAACCACATCTACTTTTGATGAAATGGTTCTTAAGAGCACCACACCTGTTTTGGTGGATTTCTGGGCAGAATGGTGTGGACCTTGTCGTGCAGTGGGACCAATCCTTGAGGAGATTTCCAACGAGCACGGCGACAAGATCAAGATCGTGAAACTAAATACTGACGAAGAGTCCGCCATCGCAATTAAATATGGGATTACATCAATTCCTACTTTAAATGTTTTTGTTAATGGCGAAGTAGTTAAATCGATCATCGGTGCGAGACCAAAACCTGCACTTTTGAAAGAACTTGATTCCTTTATTTAGTTAAAAGCTAATGGAAGAATTACCGCTCAAATTAAATGATAAAAACGATGTCGCGACCCATGTTATTAATATTTTGCATCGGTTGGGGTTATTGTCGGCTGTCCGTGATTGCATCGACTCTGTAGTTATTGATTCAGTCCGCGCGTTTCAGCAATCTCGCGGATTAGCAGTGACGGGAATTGTGGATTCGCCAACGCTTCGTTCCCTTGAGGAAGCACGCTGGAAACTGGGCGATAGATCTTTGTATCTCCACCCCTCACCGTTGATGCGTGGTGACGATGTAGCGACACTTCAAGCTCGACTCACAGAGATGGGTTTTAATTGTGGGAGAGTGGATGGAATTTTTGGTGATCGTTCAGAAAATGCAGTCAGGGAATTTCAAAAATCTGTTGGTGTTACTGCTGACGGTAAATGTGGGCCAGCAACGATTACTGCTTTAATGCGTTTGTCTCGAACCGTTTCTGGCGGCGCTCCTGTAATTTTGAGAGAGAGCGCGATTCAGAAAAATCGAGGACCGGCCCTTGCTAATAAAGTGATTGTTCTCGACCCAAGTTGTGGTGGTAGTGATTTAGGGTTTCAAGGTTTTGGAATTAATGAAGCAGAAGTTGTTTTTGATGTTGCTCAAAGGTTAGAAGGAAGACTATTGGCTTTAGGTGTTAGCGTTTTTCTCACTCGTGGTGTTAATAACTCACCTTCTGAAAATCAGCGCCTCGCCTTCGCGAATGAAACAAACGCTGATCTAGTTATCTCTTTGCATTTGGATGGGTATCACAACGAAAAAGGACATGGGGTTGCTACCTATTTTTATGGTAGTCGTGATCATGGAATTCACTCTGTCGTAGGTGAGCGCTTTGCATCTATTGTTCAAAGAGAGATATGCGCACGTACAGATCTTCTTAATTGCCGCACCCATGAAAAGACGTGGGATTTATTGCGTTTAACAAAGGCTCCCGCCGTCCGAATAGACCTCGGTTATGCCTCCAATTCAGGCGATGCTGAGCGTTTAAGTCGGCCTGACTTCCGCGACGTTATTGCTGAATCTGTTGTGATCGCGATTCAAAGGCTTTATCTGGCCTCTGAGGATGATGCGAAAACCGGGACACTTCGCCTATCTGACCTGCGTAAGGCTGGCATTCGTAAATAGGTTCTCGAGCACGCTCGCGAATGTGGCACACTTCCCCAATGTCTGAACTCATTAGTCGCCACCAAACGGGAGCACCTCAGAACTTAGAGGAACGTTTCGCTTTGCGTGCCGCGGGAATGCAGCCAAGCGAAATCCGCTCACTTTTTGCGGTCGCTTCCCGACCTGAAATCGTCTCACTTGCGGGCGGTATGCCTAACCTTTCCGCGTTGCCGATGGACATGATGGCTTCGGTTGTCAGCGATCTTATTTTGACTAACGGCGCAGAGGCTTTGCAATATGGAAGCGGACAAGGGCACCCACTTTTGCGCGAGCAAATCTGTGACGTTATGGCACTTGAGGGAATCCGAGCCAACCCCGATGACATCATTGTCACCACTGGATCTCAGCAAGCTCTTGATTTAATTTCTCGAATTTTTATTGATCCCGGCGATGTGGTTTTAGTGGAAGCGCCTTCCTATGTTGGCGCACTAGGTACTTTCCATCAATATGAAGCTCAGGTAGTCCATGTTGAACTCGATGAACAAGGATTAGTTCCACAAGCACTGAGAGATGCCATTGTTGGAGTACGCGCCGCTGGGAAGAAAATTAAATTCCTTTACTTGATCCCCAACTATCAAAATCCAACAGGGGCTCTTTTACCGGCAGATCGCAGAACTGAAATTTTAGAAATTTGCCGAGAAGCAGGAATTTTTGTTGTTGAAGATAACCCGTATGGACTTCTTGGTTTTGATCGTCCATCGCCGAATGCCATGCGCGCTGAAGATAGTGAAAATGTAATTTACTTAGGTACTTTCTCAAAGACGATTGCGCCTGGATTGCGTGTTGGTTGGGCTTTGGTTCCTCCCTCACTAAAAGAGAAATTAGTTATCGCTAGTGAATCTTCGATTCTTTGCCCTTCCAATTTTGCTCAATTGACGATTTCGCGTTACTTAGCTGATCAACCTTGGCGAGATCAGATTGCCTCTTTTTGCGATCTTTATAAAGTTCGCCGTGATGCAATGTTGGAGTCATTGGAGGAATATTTTCCTGCCTCTGCAACGTGGACGAAACCCGGTGGTGGGTTTTATGTTTGGGTGAATTTACCCCCTGAAATTGATACCAAGTTGATGGTCCCAAAAGCGATCGTTGCAAAAGTTGCCTATGTGCCCGGAACTGCTTTTTATGCAGATGGATTCGGAACATGGGCGATGCGTTTGTCTTTCTGCCATCCAACTCCAGAGAGAATTCGTGATGGCGTTAAAGCACTTGGTGGTGTCGTGAAGCAAGAAATTGCTAGACGCAGCAGCGCCTTTGAAATCAAAAGCTAGTCCTCTAGTAAATCAACAATCCTTTGAAGGTCTGCTTGTCCTGAAAACTCGATCGTGATCTTCCCTTTTGCTTTTCCTGATTGCACACTTACGCGAGTATCAAAAATCCCTGACAAGCGATCTGCTACCTCTATCAAATGAGGTTGGGTTACCGAAGGTTTTTTTGTTGTTGTCGTTTTAGTTTTAGTGCCGAGTGAAACTATCTCCTCGGTTGCGCGAACGCTAAGTCCTTCTGCCACAATCCTTGATGCTAGACGCTCAATTTCTACTTCATCTGCCAATCCCAATAAAGCTCGCGCGTGGCCCGCTGAAAGAACACCTGCCGCTACTTTTCTTTGCACAGTCGCTGGTAAATTAAGCAAGCGCATCGTGTTTGTAATATGAGGTCGCGACTTTCCAAGTTTGCTTGCGAGTTCGTCATGGGTGTAATTGAAATCGTTAAGAATTTGCGTGTAGGCAGCGCCTTCTTCAAGTGGGTTTAGTTGGCTGCGGTGAATATTTTCAATAAGCGCTTCGCGTAGTAATTCATTATCAGATGTTTGGCGAATGATGACTGGAATAGTTTTAAGACCCGCTGCTTTAGATGCGCGCAAGCGGCGCTCACCCATAATCAATTCATATTTGCCTGGTGCAACTTCTCGTACAACGGGAGGTTGTAATAAACCAACTTCTTTTATAGATAGCGTCAGTTCATTTAAGGCGTCTTCATCAAACACAGTGCGGGGTTGTTTTGGATTTGGCGAAATAGAATCGATTGCAACTTCATTTTGTTGAGCAACTTCAACACCAGAAACAGATAGTGAAGTAGGAATTAATGCATCAAGGTTTGTACCGAGACCGCCTTTACGTGCACTCACGCGCTCTCTCCTTTTTTGTAATTAATACTTATAACGTTTGAATCAAATGCTTTTCCACGCTCTGCGATCTCTCTTGCAACTTGCAAGTAAGCAAGCGCTCCTGGTGATCCTGGGTCGTAAGTCATTACTGTTTGCCCGTAGGACGGTGCTTCTGAGACACGTACTGCGCGAGGGATGGGAATATCAATCAACTCTTGCGGGAAATGTGAACGGACGCTTGCTGCAACATCATTTGCTAATCGAGTTCGGCCATCAAACATCGTTAAAATAATTGTTGAAAGTTTCAATTCAGAATTAAGCCGCTTCTTCACCACTGAGTACGTTTCCAGTAATTGGGTGAGTCCCTCAAGTGCGTAATATTCACATTGAATAGGGATAAGTAACTCTTGAGCAGCTGCTAAGGCGTTGACTGTAAGCAATCCTAAACTTGGTGGGCAATCAATAAAAATGTAGTCATATGGTTGACCTTGAGTTGCTTTGCTTTGAATCAATTCATTGAGGGCTTCCTTAAGTCGCAACTCGCGCGCGACCATGGAAACCAAATTAATTTCCGCTTGTGCCAGCGCAGTATTTGATGAGATGCATTCAAGATGAGGAAATCCAGCTACTTTTTGAACCACGGATTCAATGGGGGTATCGCCCATGAGAACTTCGTAAATCCCGCTATTTTCGCGATGTTCCACACCAAGTGCTGTGCTGGCATTTCCTTGAGGGTCTAAGTCCACAACCAGTACGTGTAGGCCTCCCATAGCTAAGGCGGCGGCAATATTTACTGTAGTGGTGGTTTTACCTACGCCCCCTTTTTGGTTGGAGACAGTGAAGATTCGAAGGTGTTCTGGTTTTGGCATTGGCTCTTTCAGCCTTCGGGTGCCTATAACCACCTTTGGTGGTGTTTCACGTGAATCATCCATAAGCGCTAGTTAACCAGGCTTTCGTAGTGAAATAATGCGACCTTGGGGAAGATCTTCCGCGTCGATCTCGTGATACTGGGCCCCTTGGACTCTTGTTGCCTCTTCTTGGGCGCTCATCCCTTTAATCGCCAGCAATGAACCACCAGGTTTGAGAAGATGCCATGTAATTGCCTTTAATTTCTCAATCGGAGCGACTGCTCTAGCTGTAACTATCTCAGCCTTGGTTTTGCAATCCTGCGCTCTCCCCCGAAAAACCGTGACCGACTCTATGGCTATGAGCTCAAGCGCCTCATTAAGAAAATCCACCCGCCTTTGTAGGGGTTCAACAAGTAGAACTGTGAGGTCTGGCCTGGCTAAGGCGATAGGAATTCCAGGTAAGCCAGCGCCAGATCCGATATCTATCACTTTTACACCGTGTGGGATCAGAGAGATAACCGGGAGGCAGTTAAAAATGTGGCGCTCCCAGATGATCTCGCCCTCTTTCGGGCCAATAAGTCCTCGTTCGATACCGGCAGTAGTGAGGAAATCTGCGTACGCGGTGATTTCGCTCTCGCGGCCAGGAAAGTAACGAGTAATTAAGGTTTCACGTGAAACCATAAAGTTGGTCGCGCCTCTTTAGGCTGGGAAGATGACGACGCAGCGATCTGGATCTTCGCCTTCTGATTCACTACTTAAGCCCAAGGTTTGAATGGTGTCGTGGATAATTTTACGCTCAAAAGCGTTCATTGGGGCTAATTTGATCGAAGTTTTTGTTGAGGTGGCCTCTTCGGCGCTCTCTTTAGCTAGCTGGCGTAGCTCGGTTTTACGTCCTGCTCGGTAACCATCGATATCCAACATAAGGCGGCTGCGATCTCCTGTCGCTGTCTGAACAGCCAAACGAGTCAACTCTTGGATTGCATCCAAAACTTCTCCATTGCTGCCCACTAAATGGCGAAGCTTTCCACCGACGATAGCTAAAGATGCGCGGTCGTTCTCTACATCGATATCAATATCTCCGTCGAGGTCAGTGATGTCGAGAAGTCCTTCTAGGTAATCCGCTGCGATATCGCCTTCTTCTTCAAGTTTTGAAATAAGAGAGCCTTCTGGTTTCTCAGTTACTTCTTCTGTGACGATCTCTGTTTCGCTCATTGTGATACTCCTTTAGCCCGTTTGTCGGGTTTGTGTGTTTATAAACCTATTTGGGTGTATTTATGACTTCTTTTTCTTCTTCTTTTTTTGTGGTTGTTGGCGTTGGCCTTTAACGTCAATTACTGGAGGCTGGTTCTCATCTGTGGAGAGCTCAGGGTTTTCGGGTGTGAGACCGCTCTTTTTAGCTCGCTTGGCTTGGAGCTCTAAGAAAGCAGGTGAACCGGGTGTTGGGTTTCTCTTAATAACGTAAAACTGTTGGCCCCATGTCCAAAGGTTGGTTGTTGACCAATAAATTAAAACACCGATAGGAAAGTTAACACCGGAGAGTGCAAAAATAACTGGGAATGCATACAACATAATCTTTTGCTGTTGCAGCATCATGTTGTTACTGGAATCCATCTTCGGCATTCCTTTAACCATCAACTGACGTTGTGTGGTGAATGTCGTCAATGACATGAAGGCAATCAAAATTACTGTAACAATCTTAACTGTGGTGTTTGAGGAACCTAAGAAAGTTGCTGAAATAGGTGCCCCGAAGAAAGTTGCGTTATGGGCGCTAATAACTTCAGCTTGAGTGAGCACACCATGTGCAACTGGTGGGTTCTTTCCAATACCGTTTAATACTGTAAATAGCGAAAAGAAGATCGGTGCTTGAGCCAAGATAGGAAAACATGAAGCGAGTGGGTTTGTCTTGTGCTCTTTATAGAGCTTCATCATCTCTTCGGATTGTTTCTGGCGATCGTCTTTATGCTTCTTTTGAATCTCTTTAAGGTGTGGTTGAAGCGCAGTGAGTGCACGTTGGCTTTTGATTTGTTTTACAAACAAAGGAATAAGCAGGATACGAATTAGAATCACAAGCCCAATAATTGAAAGACTCCATGAGACACCGCTATTCGATGAGAAGATTGGGGTGAGGAGTTTGTGGATTGAAATAATCACCCAAGAAACAGCGATATATAAGGGTTTTAGGATAGTACTCATGGATTTACGC
The DNA here is from genome assembly GCA_903924485.1 of uncultured Actinomycetes bacterium. Classification (GTDB taxonomy): domain Bacteria; phylum Actinomycetota; class Actinomycetes; order Nanopelagicales; family Nanopelagicaceae; genus QYPT01. The sequence goes on along the minus strand of CAIYBL010000055.1, from coordinate 8,539 downwards.
CTTTAATTATTCGGTTGTCGAGGTTGATAAATTTGTTTTTCTTTTCCGGTACGTAATCCACGCCGCCATGCGACCAAGGGTTGCATCTAACTAATCTCCAGGCCGCCATAAGTAGACCTGTTAGCCCAAAACGCAAGATTGCTGTGGCTGCATATGACGAACATGATGGATAATATTTACAACGGGCAGGAAACATTGGAGAAATCCATTTTTGATACAGCCCGATAAGACGCACCGCCACATTTTTCATGTTTTAGCCATCGATCTTTCAATCAAAGAGGTGACTACTTTTTCTAAATCGTTGTATAGATTTTTATTTGAAGCGTTAGGCAACACGCGAATTACAACCAAACTCCCTAAAGGAAGCTGAAGTAAATATTTGCTGAGCCCGTGTCTAATTTGGCGAGCTAATTTATGCCGTCCCACAGAGCCAGCCACGCTTTTATTGATGATTAATCCACAGCGGGCAGGATCGTTGGAGAGGGTTGGGTATAAATAGCCGACCAAAGATTTACTTGTGACCCGAAGGCCACTTTTTGTTGTACGTGCGAAATCTTCAGGTCTTGTTAAACGTGCAGAACGAGGTAGCACGAGGCGTGATTACGCAGAGATGCGGGCGCGACCTTTAGCGCGACGGGCAGAAAGAACAGCTCGGCCAGCGCGAGTTGCCATGCGGGCACGGAAACCGTGCTTCTTCGCGCGACGGCGTACGTTTGGTTGAAAAGTGCGCTTTGTCATGAGAACTCCTTGAAGGTGCGGTAAAAGTCATTAGAGGGGAACAAGGAGGTAACGGTAGAGGTCTGGGGATAACTGGGTCAAACTCACTTTTGCTATTGCAGGGGCCTTGCGCTCAAAAGGAGTTCTGGCTCTCCAATCTTGTGGATAACTACTTGCTTTTCTCGCCATTTCCCTCTATTTTTCGAACCTCTCCACAGGGCCGGGGTACTTTGAGGCTCAAGTAAGGGTTTAGACCACAGCCTGTGGAAAAACCTGTGGATAGTTTAAGGGGTCTGAAGTGGCTGTTGTTGAGACCGATCTGGCCGCATTGTGGGCACGAGTTATTGCCGATGTAGCTGTCGATGCACCTCAACATAGGGCTTTTTTAGCCCTTACTAAGCCTTTAGGACTTATCCAATCTGGCGGCTCGACTAACTTTTTGGTCGCAGCTCCAAATGCCTTCGCTAAAGATGTTTTAGAAACTCGGTTGCGCGCCGTAGTTGGCGAAGTTCTCTCCCGTGAACTGGGAGAGAAAACAAATATTGCCGTCACTGTTGATGAGGGTTTGGATCTTCCAACTCCACCTGCCTCTGAAGTTGAGTTTGAAGTAATACCTCTAAAATCAGGTACTGGCCGCGAAGATAAGTCGACTGTTAAAACATCTGAGGTTTCACAATTAAACCCGCGATATATTTTCGAGACTTTTGTTATTGGAGCTTCTAATCGTTTCGCTCACGCTGCTGCTGTAGCTGTCGCTGAAGCGCCCGCTAAGGCATATAACCCGCTATTTATTTATGGTGAATCCGGTCTAGGTAAAACTCATTTGCTTCACGCGATCGGCGCTTACGCAAAAGAGCTTTATGGTGGTGTTCGGGTTCGTTATGTCTCCAGTGAGGAATTCACTAACGATTTTATTAACTCTATCCGTGATGATAAAGCTTCGGTTTTTCAGCGTAGATATCGCGATTTAGATGTATTGCTTGTTGATGACATCCAATTCTTAGAAAACAAAGAACGTACTCAAGAAGAGTTTTTCCATACATTTAACACTTTGTATAACGCTAATAAACAAATTGTTATTTCGAGCGATCGCCCACCTAAGCAACTAACTACTTTGGAAGACCGTTTACGTAGTCGTTTTGAGTGGGGATTAATCACTGATATCCAGCCACCAGAGTTAGAAACCCGTATTGCGATCCTTCGTAAGAAGGCTGCCCAAGATAAACTCAACGCTTCGGACGAGGTTTTGGAATATATCGCTAGTAAAATTTCTACCAATATCCGCGAACTTGAAGGTGCTTTGATTCGCGTTACAGCTTTCGCAAGTTTGAATAGACAAGGTGTCGATTTAAATTTAGCCGAGATTGTTCTAAAGGATTTAATCCCTAATGACGCAGCCCCAAATATCACCGGCGCCACCATCATGGCTCAAACTGCCGCCTATTTTAGTTTGACCATGGATGACCTCTGTGGAACATCTAGATCTCGGGTTTTAGTGAACGCTCGCCAGATCGCAATGTATTTATGCCGAGAACTCACCGAGCTCTCTTTGCCTAAAATCGGCCAGATGTTTGGCGGCCGAGACCACACAACAGTTATGCACGCAGACCGAAAGATTCGCCAACTTATGGCCGAGCGTCGATCTATTTATAACCAAGTCACAGAGCTCACTAACCGGATTAAACAACAAGCGAAGAGTGTCTAGGTCGAAATGTCCGATATGGGAGCTTTTACCCCCAACTGGGGGAAAGTTGTGGATAACCTCGGGGGAATTGGTGCACAACTCTCTGATTTTCTGCTTTCTTTCTTTTTTACCGGTAAAACGGCGGTTGGCATCCAAAGGTTATCCACACGTTCACAAAGGTTGTTCACACAATGAAAAGTAGACACCCTGTCGTGAACTGGGGTTTTGACCTCTATCCACAAGAAACCTTGTGGCTACTACTACTACTTATATCTATTAAAAGGTTAAGGGTGGAGAACTTTATGAAAGACTTTCAAGCAGGAGCCCTGCATAAGCCAGGCTCACGGTTATCTATGGGTATGAGAGGTGCGGCGTGAAATTCACCGTCGAACAACACGCGTTAGCGGATGCAGTTCATTGGGTCTCCAGAAGTCTTTCGACTCGCCCAATCATGACCGCTTTATTAGGAATTGTTATAGAAGTAAAAAACAATGAAGTTTTTCTCTCAGGCTCAGACTTGGAAACCTCAAGTAAAGCTAATTTCAACGCTGACGTCTCTGAAGCAGGGAAAGTTCTTGTTCCAGGAAAGTTATTAGCGGAAATTTCACGATCTCTTCCGTCAAAACCTGTAACCGTGGAACTCGATGGAACTCGAGTGAAAGTCACCGCCGGAAGTGCAAAATTTACTCTTCCAACACTTTCCCTTAACGACTACCCAAGCCTTCCAGAACTTCCAGAACCAACAGGGGTAATAGCTGCGGATCTTTTTTCAACAGCAGTAGCTCAAGTAGCGGTAGCCGCAGGCCGGGATGATTCTCTACCCACGCTAACTGGAATCCACATCGACATTAACCAGGACACAATAACTTTGGCAGCAACCGATAGATATCGTTTAGCAGTAAGAGAACTTCAATGGCAGGCGTCGCAACCCAATGTTGAAACTACTGCTCTATTGCGCGCCCGAACATTAGCTGAGGCGGCTAAATCATTAACTGGCGCAAAAAACGTTTCTATTTCTTTAGCGCCATCAGCTTCTCACGACAGGCTTGCAGGATTCGCTGAAGAAAATAAATCTATGACATCAAGAATGCTTGATGGAACATTCCCACCTTTTAAACATTTACTACCACAAGAGGTAACCACCACCGTTGTTGTAGAAGTTGCCCAATTCTTAGACTCAGTGCGCCGCGTAGCTTTAGTAACTGATAAAACCGTCCCTTTACGATTATCTTTTACAAGCGCCTCACTTGAACTTGAAGCAGGTGCCGGCGAGGAAGCCCAAGCAACAGAAGCTATCGAAATTCTATTAACAGGAGAATCAATCACGATTGCCTTCAACCCAACATTTCTAATTGATGGGCTACAAGCGATCGGTACACCCTTTGTTCAAATTTCTTTCACCGGCTCAAACAAGCCAGCGATCTTGATGGGTAAACCAACCCAAGATGGGTCGCCAATAGAAAACTACAAATATCTCCTAATGCCAATGCGCTACGCCTCATAAATGAATGCGTATCAATCAACTCTCGTTAACAAATTTTAGGTCTTATCAACAACTAGACCTGTCATTTAAACCTGGTGTAACAACCTTTCTAGGCGATAACGGTTCAGGCAAAACAAATATCGCCGAGGCCCTTATTTACCTGTCCTTTCTCTCTTCCCACCGTGTTTCAAACAATCAACCACTAATCAACCTCGGGCACGACCAAGCAGTTATACGTGCCGAGATCGAAAAGGATGGACGGCTCTTACAAGTTGATTTAGAAATAAATGCAAATAAAACTAACCGTGCCAAACTCAACCAAAACACAACAAGAAGTCAACGAGAGATACTTGGCGCCTTACAAGTAATCTATTTCTCCCCAGAAGATTTAGACCTAGTTCGCGGCGATCCTTCTACACGAAGAGACTTTCTAGATAAATTATTAGTCACCAGAAGCCCAAGGTTGGCCGGAGTAATTTCAGATTACGAAAGAGTGGTTAAACAACGTAACGCCTTACTAAAAACAAGAACTTCCCAGAACGCTTTAACCCCATGGAATGAACAACTAATATCTATTGGCGCAACACTAACCGCAGAACGCATTGCTTTAGTTGAAGCTTTAAACCCATACGTCCAAGAAAGTTATACCAACCTGAATGAAGTGAAACCTACTGAAATTTTCTATAAATCAACAGTAGAAAACATCTCAACAAGTGTGGATAGAAACAAAGAGATCTATACAGATAAAGTTTTAGAAGTTCAACAACAAGAGATTGAAAGAGGCCTCACACTTTTTGGCCCTCACAGAGACGATCTACAATTACAACTAGGGCCCTTTCCGGCAAAAGGTTATGCAAGCCACGGGGAGTCTTGGTCAATGGCAATCTCTTTACGGTTGGGGTCGTTCAACCTCCTAAAAAAAGAGGGCGCGGAACCAATCCTCATCCTTGACGATATTTTCGCTGAACTCGATAATTCCAGGCGCCAACAATTACTAAATGCAACAACAATGGCCGAGCAAACAATTATTACAGCTGCGGTATCTAGCGATATCCCGCAAGGACTTATAGGAGAAAGAAAGTTTGTATCATTAGGGCAAGTAACTGAAGGGAGTGCGTGATGGCTAAACGAGACCTTGCTTTAGATTTGTATCACGCATTTCAAACGCATAAAAGAAAACCAAAAAAACAGATTAAAGAAAACACGCAATCAGCAACCGACCCACAGGTGCTCAGTGATGTTTTATCTAAATTAATACACGACCGCGATTGGAAATCAGGTATCGCTGAAGGAACACTTTTCTCTACATGGCCATCAATTGTTGGCGATCAAATCTCCGAGCACACAACACCAATCTCTATTCTTGATGGAGTTTTAACAATTCGTACCTCATCAACCGCCTGGGCCACACAACTCCAACTCGTTGCTCCAGATGTATTAGAGACGATTCAACACAGCGCTCCTGGGGCCCTTGTAGACTCTTTAAATATTTTGGGGCCTGATGGCCCAACCTGGAAACACGGCCGCCGCTCCATTAAAGGAGCCCAAGGACCCAGGGATACCTACACCTAGAAAAGAAGGCTATTTCTAGACCTTCATAATAGGAACCCTCACCTCGGGCGAGTTCGTGCCCCTATACCCACTTCTAGGGCTTACCTGTGCTACAAGGATGTTGGTTTCACGGTAGGATAAACCTAGAATATTAGGGAAATATCCCTAGCGGGTCATTAGAGCCACTTTCCTTAAATCTAGGAAAGACTCACCCTCGCTGGATAGGACCTTGATTTGAGCGTAAAAGGAGCGTTGTGCCAACAAAAACGAACACCTACAACGCAAGTTCGATCACCGTCCTGGAAGGTCTGGCCGCTGTACGTAAGCGCCCCGGAATGTATATCGGCTCCACTGGTGAGAGAGGCCTCCATCACCTTGTTTACGAGGTTGTCGATAATGCTGTTGATGAAGCCATGGCCGGGTATTGCACCGAGATAAATGTTTCCTTAATGCCAGATGGCAGCCTTAAAGTCATCGACAACGGACGCGGTATCCCAGTGGATATGCACCCAACCGAGAAGAAGCCAGCTTTAGAAATCGTTATGACCGTCCTACACGCAGGAGGAAAGTTTGGGGACGGTGGCTATTCAGTCTCTGGCGGACTTCACGGTGTAGGAATCTCGGTTGTAAACGCTTTAAGTTCTGATCTCTCTGTTGTTGTTCAAAGAGATGGTTTCTTTTGGAGTCAGAATTACAAACTTGGCGTACCAACATCAGACGTTGCAAAAGGTGAACCTTCAGATGCCACCGGCACCACGGTTCAATTTTGGCCCTCCAAAGATATTTTTGAAACAACTGATTTCTCTTTCGAAACACTTTCGGCTCGACTACGTGAAATGGCCTTCCTTAATCAAGGCCTAACAATTGTTCTTAAAGATGAACGAGCTGGACACGTAGATGAAAAAGGCGAACAACTTGAAGTCCGATACCACTACGAAGGCGGAATAACGGATTTTGTTCGCCACTTAAATTTAACTCGCGGCGAAACACACAAATCAATTATTTCATTTTCCGCAAGTGATCCTAAAGGACGAATGGCCCTTGAAGTTTCCATGCAATGGAATACTGGTTTTTCAGAGTCGGTCTATACGTTCGCTAACGCAATTAACACCCAGGAAGGCGGAACCCACGAAGAAGGCTTCAGAACCGCCCTCACATCGATTGTAAATAAATTCGGCGAAGAGTGGGGATTCATTCGCAAGAAAGAAGATCGACTTACGGGCGATGATGTACGCGAGGGCCTTACCGCCATCTTGTCCATCAAATTAGCTGAGCCGCAATTTGAAGGACAAACAAAAACAAAACTAGGCAACACTGAAGCCAAGTCGTTTGTCCAAAAAGTTGTAAACGAAGAATTCACAACATGGCTACAAAAGAACCCTACTGAGGGCAAGGACATTGTTCGGAAGTCGATCGATGCGGCCGCTGCAAGAGTTGCTGCTAGAAAAGCACGCGACCTTTCAAGAAACAGAAAAGGTTTACTTGAAGGACGTGGCATGCCAGGAAAGTTAGCTGACTGCCAATGGACCGAGCCAGAAAAATGCGAACTTTATATCGTTGAAGGTGATTCAGCAGGAGGCTCCACTAAAGGTGGGCGTGACTCACGCTACCAAGCAGTGCTTCCAATTAGAGGAAAAATTCTCAATGTGGAGAAAGCAAGAATTGATCGCGTTCTTCAAAACAATGAAGTCCAGGCGCTAATAACAGCACTTGGCACTGGTGTCCACGACGAATTTGATATTGCGAAATTGCGATATCACAAAATTATTCTTATGGCCGATGCTGACGTTGACGGTCAACACATCCGTACGCTTTTACTCACACTTCTGTTTAGATTTATGCGTCCACTAATCGAGCAAGGTTTTGTTTACTTAGCCCAACCACCTCTCTATAAACTTAAATGGGGCGGTAAAGAACCAGTTCAATATGCATTCTCCGATCGTGAACGCGATGGATTTATTAAAATCGGCGTTGATGCAGGAAAACGACTACCCAAAGAAGACGGTATTCAACGATTCAAAGGACTAGGCGAGATGCCTGCTAAAGAATTATGGGACACAACCATGGACCCACAGCATCGCGTGCTTATCCATGTAAGTCTCGATGATGCCGCAGCAGCTGATGATTTGTTCTCTGTGTTAATGGGTGAAGATGTAGAAATGCGCCGTCAATTCATTCAGCGCAACGCCAAAGATGTTCGTTTCCTAGATATTTAATTGCCAAAGAACTAAAGGACACTAATGGACGAGATTAAGAAAGACTTCGATCGCCTTGAAGTCGTCGACCTGCAAGTGGAGATGGCGCGCTCTTATTTAGATTACGCAATGAGTGTCATTGTTGGCCGTGCATTGCCTGATGTTCGCGATGGATTAAAACCCGTTCACCGTCGTGTGTTGTTTGCAATGTATGACGGCGGATACCGACCAGATAAGGGTTACTACAAATCATCTCGCATTGTCGGTGACGTAATGGGTAAGTATCACCCTCATGGCGACACCGCTATCTATGACACTGTTGTGCGTTTAGCTCAAACATGGTCTTTGCGTTATCCATTGGTTGATGGAAACGGCAACTTTGGTTCACATGGTAATGATCCAGCTGCTGCAATGCGTTATACAGAGGCACGCCTTTCTCCTTTAGCTATGGAGATGATGCGCGATATCGACGAGAACACTGTTAACTACAGTCCAAACTACGATGGCAGATCAGAAGAACCAGATGTTCTGCCTAGCCGCTTCCCCAACCTTCTTGTAAATGGCAGTGCCGGTATCGCTGTAGGTATGGCTACAAATATCCCTCCTCATAACTTGCGCGAAATAGCAGAGGGTGTGGATTGGGCGTTAGCAAATCCTGAAGCAAGTACAGAAGAACTTCTTGAGCACTTACTGAAAATCGTTAAAGGTCCAGATTTCCCAACGAGAGCACTAATAGTTGGCCGCACTGGAATAGAGAGCGCCTACCGAACTGGCCGTGGCTCGATCACAATGCGCGCCGTTGTTTCTGTAGAAGAGATCAATAAGCGAACATGCCTTGTTATTACCGAGCTTCCTTATCATGTTTACCCAGATAATTTAGCGTTAAAGATTGCAGATTTAGTAAAAGAC
>CAIYBL010000054.1 GCA_903924485.1 uncultured Actinomycetes bacterium | reverse complement strand
TGCTGGAATCGTCTTGCAGGCCTATCTTCCAGAATCGCACGCAGCCTTCTATGACTTAGTTACATGGGCGAAAGATCGCCATGCCAAATCTGGGGGGATGATAAAAATTCGCCTTGTAAAAGGCGCAAACTTGGCGATGGAGCGCGCCGAAGCAGAGTTCAACGGTTGGACCGCCGCGCCTTATTCCACGAAGGCCGATGTAGATGCCAGCTATTCCCGCTTGATTGATGCCGCACTTCGCCCCGAGAACGCTGATGCGGTACGGATCGGCATTGCCAGTCATAACCTATTTCACCTCACCTGGGCTATCGAGGTTGCTCGAAAACGCCATGTACTCAAGCAACTCGACATTGAAATGCTCGAAGGTATGGCCAATGCAGAAGCGCTTGCTGTCACTCAATCTGGCCACCAGGTATTGCTATATGCGCCAGTTACGCGATCAGATGATTTCGCTTCAGCCGTTGCCTATTTGGTACGGCGTTTAGATGAAAATACTTCTGATGAAAATTACTTGAAAGCAGCTTTCGACATTGGTAAGAGCTCCACAAAATTTTTAGAACAGAAAACACGTTTTGAAAATTCGGTTCGCGAACGCCATACGATCTCAACATCTTCCAGGCGCCATCTCATTAAACCTATTCAGACTTCGGTTTTCTTCAATGAACCAGCAGGAGACCCCACTGGACCCTCTTTTATCCGCGAAGTAACAAAAGCGATTGCAACTATCCAGAGTAATAACTCGATGAACATTCCGATCGTCATCAACGGAAAACCTATTACAACAACGGTTCAGGGTGTGGGAAACGATCCAAGCGCCGAGGGTCATCAGTGGTACTCGTATTCCGTTATTAACAAGGCGCACATCGATCAAGCGATTGAAGTTGCGGAGTCTTCATCGTGGGGACAGATGGCCGCCGCTGAGCGCAGAGCAATTTTGGAGCAAGTGGCTACTCACATGTCGACCAAGCGGGCAGAAAGCATTGCTGTTATGACGCGCGATGCGGGTAAGACAGTTGCAGAGGCGGATCCAGAAGTAAGTGAGGCCATCGACTTTGCTCGGTATTACGCATCTTCAATCGACGACGAGAAGAGCACTCCAGTTGGCCCTGTCTTGGTAATACCACCATGGAACTTTCCCTACGCAATTCCAGCCGGCGGTCTATTTGCCGCACTGGCTGCTGGCAATCCGGTGCTCTTCAAGCCTGCACCGGAAACAGTTGCCACTGCTTGGGAATTGGCACAGCAATTGTGGGAGGCGGGGATTCCCGACGATGCGTTGCAATTCTTGCCCAGCCTTGATGATGAAAATGGCAGGTACTTAGTTTCGCATTCTGCCATCAAGGCGCTGATCCTCACGGGATCATTCGATACCGCCACTAAGTTCGTGCAATGGCGCGGCGAGTTGAATCTGCTTGCAGAAACGAGCGGCAAGAACGCGCTACTTATTACAGCCTGCGCAGACATCGATGCCGCAGTAAAAGATTTAGTGCAATCCGCATTTGGCCATGCTGGGCAAAAATGTTCTGCCTCGAGTCTTGGAATCATTGTCGAAGGCATCTTCAACGACCCCGCATTCATTCGTCAGTTGATGGATGATGTATCCAGCCTGCACGTAGGTGCGGGATACCACTTTGGAACTGCAGTGGGACCCGTTATTCAAGTCCCTGAGGGCAATCTCTCTAGGGCTCTACACCACCTCGATGAGGGCGAGAGCTGGCTGATCGAGCCCGTGCAACTTGATCACACTGGACATCTATGGCGTCCTGGCATCAAGGTTGGAGTCAAGCCAGGTTCATGGAGCCATCTCAACGAATGGTTCGGTCCAGTCCTTGCACTCATGGTCGCGCCAGATCTCGAGACAGCCGTGCAGTGGCAGAACGCTACAGATTTTGGTCTCACTGCTGGTATTCATTCGCTCGATCCCGATGAACTCACCTACTGGATGGATAATGTAGAGGCAGGAAATCTTTACATAAATCGCGGAACAACCGGAGCAGTTGTAAATCGCCAACCCTTTGGTGGGTGGAAACGAAGCAGCATCGGTTCCACCGCAAAAGCTGGCGGGCGACATTATGTAAATACCCTTCGCAATTGGGCACCAATCCAACACTTGGATCTCGCTAAACGAAGTGCATCAAAATGGTGGAATGAAATTGGATCACAGGCAATTGATTACAGTGCTTTGAATGCAGAACGCAACTACCATCGCTACCGCAGGCCCCTTACTCCCACCTTCGTGCGCTTTGATGCAGAGACCACTCGAAATGAAACAGCATTTGCAAAATACATCTCGGATCTCACCGGAGCCGCAGTCGAATTTAGTAGCAGCAAAGATGAATCGGTAGAAGATTTGATTGGGCGTGCCACCGGAAAGGTGCGTTGGTTATCGCATGAAGTTCCACCGCGTGCTGAGCTAATTGCCAAAGGAATCACTCTCGATGCTCGCCCTATTGCACAACGCGGGGATATCGAAGCCCCACGTTGGTTACTCGAACAGAGCGTTTGCATCACCAACCACCGTTACGGAAACACTAACGGTGGCCCCAAGCCGATCTGCCCGGGTCTTAAGTAATTACCCTTTATAGGTAGACATTTCGCGCTCAAATGGATCGAGTCCCATTGGACCGATCTTGAGTGCGTAGTTGTGCCAGGCCTTAATATCAAACTTGTCTCCTAGACGCTTCTTAGCATCTTCGCGAGTGCGCACCCAGACGCGCTCTCCTACCTTGTAGGAAATTGCTTGGCCTGGCCATCCTAGATAACGATCGATCTCCGACTTTGCAAAATCGGGAGCGAGCAAGGCGCGGTCTACCATTAAATTGAAAGCCGAGTCGGCGTTCCATGGCTTTCCTTCAAAATCTTCGTATCCGCAGTGCATGCCGATATCTACGATGATGCGCGCAGCACGAAGCGCTTGTCCCGACAAATAACCAAGTTCATACGCTGGATCTTCGAATGCTCCGAGTTCGTCCATGAAACGCTCTGCATAGAGCGCCCATCCTTCTCCGTATCCGCTGATCCAAGCTTCAGTTCGTTGAAAACGAGTGAGGCGGTCGGCTTCAATCGTTACTGTCGCAACTTGCAAGTGGTGACCTGGGACAGCCTCGTGGTACCAGGTTGAAGCGATGTGCCAGAAGTTAAAACGTGTGTGGCCCAGAGTTGGGAACCACGTTGTTCCGGGACGAGAAAGATCTTCACTAGGTGGCATGTAATAAGGAGCGGCAGCAGAACCTTCGGGTGCAATGCGAGCATCGCAGAACTTAATCCGAGGATCGATATCGAAATAAACGCCGTCTAACCGAGCAACTGCCTGCTCGGTAAATTCAATGAGTTTTGCTAGCAGCGCCTCTTCACCCTCAATGCTGTGTAGCTCGGCATCTTCGCAATATTCAGCAACCTCTTTGAGGCTCTTTCCAGCCAGACCTAACTTCTCTGCTGCTTTGAACATGCGGGCGTTGATCTGATTGAGATCTTCAATTCCCCACTCATATGTCGCGCGCAAATCGAGGTTTGCTCCAGTGAAGTAGCGCGCCCACGGTGCATAACGCTCTGCGCCAACACCATCGACATCAACGCTGCGAGGCGCATGAACATCTTTCATCCATGCCGACATCGATAGACAGGCAGCTTCTGCATTCTGTGCTGCCAGGTGGAGATCTGGGTACTTGCTCTCAGAATCAATAGAGCGTGCCATGTCGGCATATCCGCCAGAACCATGCACTTCTAACTGTTCTGAAACTCCCAAAACTTGTCGGCGAGAAGTTCCCAAACCCTGCTTATGCATATCTTCCAAGGTCGATTTCCAAGAATCCAGTGCTTTACCTATCGCATTAAGGCGAGAAGTAACATTTGCGATGGCTTCAGGTGAATCTGTACTCATAAGGGTAAAGATTGAGCGAATGCCTGCAGCTGGGTTCGCGATTGGACCATATGTAATGAAGGCTTCCTTTGAATCAAATAATTTCAGTGCAGCCTCAACGCGCTCGATCAAGACCTCGCGAGCGATACGGTCGATATCATCAATAGGAGTCATTGCCTTCACGCGATTGAGCACGTCGCGACGGTAATCAGCAGCTTTCGTCTCGGCTGCAACTGAAAAATCATCGAGCAGGTGGTCATAACCCGAGATTCCCAGAGCGGTGGCATTCATAGGGCTCATACGTCCCAAGGTGTCGATGTACTCGTCAGAGATTGCAAAAATTTCAGAGCGGTGAGTTGTCATAGCCTGAGCATAATGAACCCCGCAAAAGTAATCACAAAACCCTGCTTGGTTCTAGGATTTGCCCGTGATCATCCGCCGTGGCAAAAATGCCCGAAATGCCCTCTGGTACCTCTTCTTTCTTATGGGCATCGTCTCGATGGCTTGGGTGCCCCGTATCCCCGAAATCAAGCATCAGTTGGCGCTCAGCGACGGTGGCCTAGGACTCATAGTGCTCGGCAGCACTTTTGGTGCGCTCATTGGTTCGCAGGTCGGTGGTCGACTTACCCACACCTTCGGATCCCAACCCATCGCGTCAGTCGGGGCGCTCTTTATGCCGGGTGGTCTATTTCTTATGGGTTCCGCTCATCAAGTTTTACAACTGTTCATTGGTCTCTTCGTCATGGGTTTCGGCTATGTCATGCTGGACATCACCGTAAATACGCAAGCGGTCGCCGTCGAAAAGATTTTAGATCGGCGTTGGATGTCTACCTTCCACGGAACTTGGAGCGTTGGATCATTTGTTTCTACGGTAACTGGTGGATTACTCGCTCACGTCATCTCGCCGCAGACTGAACTCAAAATAGTTGCGGTGATCGCTTTCATTCTTTACATCCCTGGTATTTACTTTTTACTCAGCGGCAATGAAGATGAACATAAAGGCGAAGATGGAACTTCCGAAGGCAAGCTCTCATTCTTCGACAAGACTTCGCTCCCACTATGGGCAATCGGGCTTGGGCTCCTTGGTTGTTTATTGCCTGAAGGAGCTGCCAGCGATTGGGGTGGCGTACTTCTGCATGAACATATGGGAATTGGTAAAGGCGCAGATGCGATCGCCTTCGCAACCTTTGCTCTTGCAATGATCACAAGCCGATTCTTAGGTGATCATTGGTTGGCAAAATATGGACCGCGCCGAACCGTACGCGTGGGTGGATTCTTCGCGGGAATTACCTGGGGTCTTTCGATTGCAATTGCTGTACCGCTCTCTGCGCATGCAAAGGTTCCGGCTGCCATCATCATCTGTATTGGTTTTGCCGCCGCAGGACTTGGAATCGGACCTATGGTTCCCGCCTTCATGAATGCTGCAGCTCGAGTGCCAGGGGTCGCACCATCGGTCGCACTGGCCCGCGTCAATATCATTGGGCTTGCTGCTTACTTCATCGGGCCAACGCTCACGGGCGGTGTATCGCAACTCACCTCTTTGCCGATCGCGCTCTATAT
>CAIYBL010000053.1 GCA_903924485.1 uncultured Actinomycetes bacterium | reverse complement strand
CTCCCAACCCACAAAGGTGAGGTACGAGAGAAAGCCCGGAAGAACATTTCCTTTGACGCCGAAAGCTGCTCGTGAAAGCGTCATTGTCGGTGCATTCGAACGCTTACCTGCGATGGAGCTAACCCCAACGAGCCCAAAAGAGCTGACGGTTCCAACGACTGCGGCGATTACGGCCTGCCAAAATGAAATATTAAAGAGATCCAGAAACAATCCGCCATAGCCCAAGGCCAAGAGCGAGACATTGGCGGCGGCCCAAGGCCAGAAGAGTGAGCGAGCTGTGCCACCACGCTGCGCCTCATCGATCACGTTGGTGCTGTTGAGTTCGATAGAATTAAGGATATTCACAGGCTCACTCTAACGGAGCGCGGTTGCGAGCCGCGTCGAAAGTGCCATATTTAATGAAACAAAGGAGTTTTACTATGAGTGATAAAGACGATCGCAAAGAGCTTATCCGCCTTCAAGAAGCGACTAACACCTCAGTCATCGCATTCGTGCTGAGTATTTTCATGCCTCTCGTTGGTTTGGTTTTGGGTATTAAAGCTCATCGCGAAATTAGAGATTCGAAGCACACACTGACGGGCCGCGCATTTGCAGTGGCTGCAATGTGGATCGGCGGAATTGGAACTGCGCTGTGGGCTGGATTGATTGCACTCATTCTTATTTGCTCAGCCGGAAACGGTCATCACGGTTTCGGACATAACCACGGAATGTTTGGTCGCGGTAATGGCCAAAACATGACACGCAATTTCAATGGATTCGGTTCCTCAAACTTTGGCAACCCAGCTAATCCCTCTGGTCCAGGTAATCCATCAGGTAGTCAAGGATTCGGTGGCGCCAACAAGTAATAGTTTTGTTCATGTTTAAGACACCTTCACGCTAACAGGTGTCAATGAAGAGGTGGTCTAATAAATGATTATGACCACCTCCTCACGTAAAACAGTTGTTGTCGTTGGCGGAGGTATCGTTGGAACGATGCATGCTCTGCTCGCCATCAAAGCCGGATATTCAGTCACGCACATTGAGCGTGATAGCCTGCCTCAATCTTCCTCTGTACGAAATTTTGGACTCATTTGGGTCAGTGGCCGTGAGGCAGGAGCCGAACTAGAAGTTGCACTTCGCGCCCGGGAACTGTGGGGCGAAATTGGTAGCGAAGCCAAGATCGGCTTCCGAGCCCAACACTCCCTCACAATTGCTGTAAATGAAGATGAATTTGCAGTGATGCACGAAGCGGCGAATATGACAGACGCATCAGCACGTGGATTTGAACTACTAACCCGCGAAGAAATTATCGCTCGCGATCCCGCGCTTCAAGGGTCCTTTGTTGGCGGATTGCTCTGCACCCAAGATGCCGCTGTAGAACCACCGCTTTTACTCGGTGGATTGAGGGAATTTCTGTCGCAAAGCCCCGATTATCAATGGCTCCCTAACTTTGAAGTTGTTGATTTTTACCATGACGAAACCGGTAATCACGTCACTGACATTCAAGGGAATAAGATTTCCGCGCAACTTATGGCTATCTGTCCTGGTGCTGCACACAAGGGCTTCCTCAGTGAGTTCTTCGAGGGCGCCGCGCTACGTAAAGTACATCTGCAAATGGGGGCGACGGCTCCATTTGCGCATCCGCTTAAGTACTCAAT
>CAIYBL010000052.1 GCA_903924485.1 uncultured Actinomycetes bacterium | reverse complement strand
GTCCACCTAAGAGTTCTAGACCAGCTTGAATCACTTGCGGTTCCGTAGAATCTAAAACAATTGGAAGAGTGGATGCAGTCGCGAATCGACTGGCGAGTTCTGTCATGTCTTTAGCTCCATCGCGTCCGACATAATCGACGGAGAGATCGAGCATGTGTGCCCCATCGCGGATCTGATCGCGCGCTATTTCAACGCAGGTTTGCCAGTCTTCCGCAATAAGTGCATCACGAAAGGCCCGTGAACCATTTGCGTTGGTACGTTCACCAATTGCAAGGTAGGTCAGATCTTGCCTAAACGGAACATACTGATAAATAGATGATGCTCCAGCAGCAATTTCAGGTCTACGATTCTTTGGTGAAATGCCAGCAAGTGCTTCCACGACTGCTTTCATGTGCTCTGGAGTTGTTCCACAGCAGCCGCCGACAAGATTCATTCCGTAGTCGACAACAAATCCTTTAAGTGCTTGGGCAAGTTCGTTCGGTGACAACGGATACGAAGCGCCTTTTGGTCCAAGAACTGGCAACCCTGCATTGGGCATCACCGATAGACCCACGTGAGATGACTGGCTCAAATAACGCAAGTGCTCAGACATCTCGGCAGGACCAGTAGCGCAGTTGAGACCGATTAGGTCAATTCCTAAAGGTTCGAGTGCATTGAGGGCTGCTCCAATTTCAGAGCCGAGCAACATAGTCCCCGTTGTTTCCACTGTTACCTGCGCAATGAGAACGACATCGCGGCCGGATTCCTCGATTGCTTGTCGGGCACCATTGATAGCAGATTTTGCTTGCAAGAGATCTTGTGCCGTTTCGATCAAGATTCCATCAACGCCACCATCTGTTAAACCTTTACATGCCAAGTAATAAGCATCTCGAAGTTTTTTATACGTCGTGTGACCTAAGGACGGTAATTTGGTTCCAGGTCCAATAGAGCCAAGGACATAACGTGGCTTGTCTGGCGAACTAAATGAATCCGCGGCTTCGCGTGCGATCTGTGCGCCGGCCAACGCCAATTCGTAGATTCGATCTTCAATTCCATATTCGGCAAGGTTTGCCCAATTCGCTCCGAAAGTGTTTGTCTCGATGCCGTCAACACCCACCGATAAATACTCCTCGTGGACGGAGCGGACTAATTCTGGGCGACTTACATTGAGGATCTCATTGCAACCTTCGTGACCTTGGAAATCCTCGAGTGTTGGATTGGCGTTTTGAAGCATCGTTCCCATGGCACCATCGGCAATAACGGTGCCAAGGGCTAGGGCGCTGCGCAGAGAGCCATTGGCTCCGGAGTCGAATGTCTTCACTGGAGTGAGGTTAGCGTAAAGTGAGCGCATGGAGATTTTGAGTATTCCGGCGCTTCGCAATCCGAAAATGGTTTGTGCTTTTGGGGGCTGGAATGATGCAGGAGAAAGCGCAACAAATGCGATTTCTCACCTACTGGAAACATGGTCTCATTCACTCATTGCCGAGATGGACTCTGAAGATTTCTATGACTACCAAGTCAACCGCCCAATGGTTTCACTCGATATGAGCGGAGATCGTCAGATTACCTGGCCGAGTACGAAGATTTACGGTGTATCAACTCCCCATCTACCTTTTGATCTTGTTCTCGTTCAAGGACTTGAACCCTCTATGCGATGGAAATCATTTGCCAGTGAACTCATGGATTTGGCTGATGATCTAGATATCGCCTTATTTGTCACCCTTGGCGGATTGTTGGCAGATACGCCACATTCGCGTCCGATTTCGATTAGTGCTACCGGTACAACCCAAGAGATATCCAAACGATTAAACGTTGAGGTGAGTCGCTATGAAGGCCCCACGGGAATCCTTGGTGTGCTTCAAGATAGCTCTATGCGACGTGGCATCGATGCGATCTCTTTATGGGCTCCTGTTCCACACTATGCATCGGCCGCGCCGTCACCGAAGGCAACGCTCGCTCTCATCAATGCACTTGAAGATGCACTTTCTATCTCCATTCCACTTGGCTCTCTTCCCGAGGAATCATCAAGTTGGCAACTCACAGTTGATGAATTAACGAAAGAAGATTCTGATATTGCCGACTATGTTCGACAATTAGAAGCCTCAAAGGACGAGACCGAACTACCTCAAGCCACTGGAGATTCAATTGCCCATGAGTTTGAAAAGTACCTGCGCAGGCAGAACGGAGAATAGAGATCTAAAGCGCAATCCCAAGAAGCAAATCGAGGACTCTAGATAACTCCCCCGCCGATCCGATGGGATCGGTTTCGGAAATCGTCGCACATGTCTCGCACCATTTTCTCAGTGCGCGAAAAGCTCGAGGTGTATCCAGATTGTTGCTGAGTGAGTCAATAATTTCTTGGATTAACCAATCTGTTGGTGCCACTTCTGGTCGAGAAAGTAGTAAGCGAATTTCGTTAATGAAGACGGTGGCCTCCAACAACTGTTCATTGCTCCACATGCGATCTTGGGAATACTCTTGCTGCAAAAGCGCCATACGAATGGCCATGGGGTCACTACCTTGATTAATTAACGTGGAAACGAAAACGAGGTTTCCTTTGCTCTTGCTCATTTTTTCGCCATCAAGGCCGATCATTCCTGCGTACATGTAAATTCTTGCGTAATCCTTTTTCCCCAAAATTCGAGATTGTGCAGCGCCCATTTCGTGGTGAGGAAAGAGCAAGTCACTACCGCCACCTTGAATGTCAATCATGTAATCAGAGTGCGTGTCCAGAGGAAGGTACGCCATTGCGATTGCGCAACACTCAATGTGCCAACCAGGACGGCCAGCGCCAAATGGTGAGGGCCAACTCGGCTCACCTGGCCTGTGGGATAACCACACCAACGCATCCAGGGGATCCTTTTTGCCTGAACGCATTGGATCTCCCCCGCGCTGCGCAAAAATAGTGAGCATCTCTTCCTTGGAAAGATGGGAACGAGTACCGAACTTCTCATCAGCATTTACCTGGAAGTAAAGATCTCCGTCTACAGAATAAACGGTATCTGCCTCCTGTAACTCTTCAATCGCTTCGATGATCAGCGGTATTGCCTCAACGGCTCCGATGTAATTTTCCGGTGGGATCACATGCAAATCTGACATATCTCCGCGAAAAAGATCTATCTGCGAATGTGCCAAATCTTTCCAATCGATCCCATCGCGATTTGCACGTTCTAACAATGGATCATCAACATCCGTTATGTTTTCAACAAAATGAACCTTCTTGCCCATCGCCGTTAAGTATCTATTGACCAAATCAAATGTCAGATACGTAGCAGCGTGACCCAAATGGGTGGCGTCGTAAGGAGTTATCCCACAGACATACATTGTGTAGTCACTTTTGATGGGAAGAGCTACAGCCGAACGTGTGGCCGAATCATGTAATGAGAGTGGAGGGAAAAGGAACTTGTGATCTATGGGTGGAAGATAAACCTCAGACCAAGAATTCATATGAGTATCCTAAGGCAATTAAAAAGCGGGCCATGGGACTGCCGGCCACTCTTGCGAAGGCGCTGGGAAAACCCTTGTTTGAATAAGTCGCTCGATGCGCATTTCTAAAGCTGATATCTCCTCGGACGTGATCAATTCGCTCAAAGTCGACGCCAGATTGGTCCTGATTCCAACGAGCAACATCTCGAGAGTCTGGATTTCCTCTGAAGTGAGCGGTGTTTGCGACCATTGCCACAAAACAGTACGAAGTTTGTCCTCCACGTGGAAAGTGACACCATGGTCGCATCCCAGAACTACTTCGTTGTTAATCGGAAGCAGATGTCCGATCTTTCGATCCGTGTTGTTTATTACAGCATCGAACAAACACATTGCTCGAAGTTGAGGGTGATCCGAAGAGAAGAAATCCATGAGATCGATGGATTCATCGAGATCTATCCATTCTTGAACCATACCTATGCCAAACGGACCATCTCGCATGATCGTAAAAGGCACAACATGAAAGCCACCCGCTTCACTTATAAGGTAGGCCGCGTACTCGCGAGCTGCCAAAGTTCCATCTGGGAAATCCCAAAGTGGGCGCTCTCCTGCCACAGGTTTATAGATACACGCAATTTCGGTCTCACCCGATGTCAGCTGAGCAAAAAGAGTCGCGTTCGAAGCATCCACGAGACGGCCCGTTACACGGATTTCTCCGGTGCGCAAAAGCTCCTCTCGCTTAAACTTATCGTCGGTAGCCATTGGCCCTTGGGCATACATGACCACGTGGGTCTAGAGGCAGCCCACAAAAGGGGCACGGTAAACGGCCTGCATTAACAACCGCCAAGCATCGCTTTGCAAAGGCATCTGCTTGAGAGAGCGTCAAGATGACCCTGAGAAGATCGGGCGCGCTCTCGTCATCGTCGTTAAAGAGTTCGTCGGTTTCTTCGCCAGTTTCAGGCAGCGCTTGCAACTCGATAGAGATTAACTCTCGATCACTGAGCCATGTCAGCGCCATGACCCCAGCTCTGAATTCCTCAAAGATAGGTTGCTCTAAAGGTTGATCATCGACGGCCGATGTTGCCCCGAGATCGATTCTCATTGAAGGATCATTTCTGCGTAACTCGCGCAAAAGAAGTCCCATCCGCTCTGCTATCACAAAGACTTGCGCCTTTTCGACGACGATTGACGTAACTCGTTTCCCCGTCCGTGCCTGAAGAAAGAAAGTTCGCTCCCCTGGCTCTCCGACGGTCCCAGCGACGAATCGCTCGACGGGATCAAATGTAAATATATTTCGAGGCATCTATCTTTTCGCTTTATTCGTGGTGTTGCCTGATCCGCCACCAACCATGATCCGCTTATGTGACTTTGAAGCGAGTATTTCAGAGACCGAGACAGTGGAGTCATTCATCAACAAGAGCCGGGAACTCTTTGATGAGATGTCGATGATAGAAATCGAGGCAGGATCGATAACAATTCTTTGAAATTCATCTAAATGAAGCCCGAGGGAGGACGCGATAATCGACTTGATCACATCGCCATGGGAGACCAACAGCGCAGGACCCTTTCCAGATTGCAGAGCAGCTTCATGAACGCACTTCATCGCACGTTTTTGCATGGCTCGCATGGACTCCCCTTCTGGAAATGTCACCTTGGAGGGTTTCTCTTGCACCAATTTCCACAGGGGGTCCTTGGATAACGTCCGCAATTTCTTGCCCGTCCACAGGCCGTAATCCATCTCGTTAATATCTTCATCGATCATTAATTTAGAACCTGATTTTGTTATCCATGGGGTAATCGTCTCTGAACATCGGACCATTGGACTGACTCGAACAGTTTTTACATGAACATCACCGATACGTTTGGCAAGGTTCTTTGACTGCTTGATTCCGAGAGGGCTTAAATGCACGCCCTCGGTTTGACCCGAAAGAACTCCAGCGGCGTTGGCAGCTGAATGGGCGTGGCGGATGAGAACGACAAGGCTCATGACTCCCCCTGACATTTGACTCGCATACCCCGAAGGTTATCGGTCTTTTTTGACTCTCGCCTTGCTAGTCTGACCGCATGGAAATGCGACGCGCAGGAACAAGTGGGCTATCGCTTTCTCGTTTGGGACTTGGAACCATGACGTGGGGGCGCGATACCGACGAGCATGAAGCAGCCGATCAGTGCCGCGCTTATTTGGATGCTGGTGGCAATTACCTGGATACAGCCGCCATGTATGGCGATGGCGATTCTGAGAGAGTTATAGGCGGCTTAATTGGCACACTCTTTAAACGCGAAGATGTTGTTATCGGCACCAAGGCTGGAATTACCTTTGTTTCTGGAGAACGTGTCGTCAATGCCTCGCGACATTCTTTAATGGCCGAGCTTGATAAGTCACTCACACGTCTTGGAACTGATTATGTGGATCTATGGCAAGTGCACACGTGGGATTCAGATAATCCTCTCGATGACACACTTTCAGCGCTGGATTACGCATATACAAGTGGAAAAGCTCGGTATGTCGGAGTTTCAAATTATTCAGGCTGGCAAAGTGCGCGAGCCATCACTCGCCAAGAGAATTTTCCAAGTAAGGCCCCTATTGCGACAGTGCAAAACGAGTACTCCTTACTCAATCGCGAAATTGAATCAGAAGTCCTTCCATGCATTACCCAATTAGGTGTGGGTCTTTTGGCCTGGTCTCCTCTTGGACGTGGAGTGTTAACCGGTAAGTATCGTCAAGGCACTCCCAGTGATTCACGCGGAGCGAGTTCTCATTTCGCTGCTTTTGTTGATCCCTATCTAGATGATCGAAGTAGCAGAATCGTCGAAGCGGTAAGTGTTGCGGCAGAGGGTTTAGGTTTCTCTCCGCTTGAGGTTGCCCTTGCCTGGGTTCGAGATGCACCAGGTGTCACGAGCGCCATTGTGGGTGCTCGTACAGGTGCGCAGCTCCGCGGAATCTTGATGTCGGAAGAAATCATGTTGCCTGAGATTGTGCGTGATGTACTGAACGAGATATCAGCGCCTTAAGAGTTTTTTAGAAACTTCTCCAATACATGCACGCCAAATTTCAAACCTTCAAGCGGCACACGTTCATCTACTCCGTGAAAGAGCGAAGCGAAATCCAATTCCGGCGGTAGTTTTAGCGGGGAAAATCCGAATCCAACAATCCCCAAATCAGAAAGTGCCTTGTTATCGGTGCCGCCACTTAATAAATATGGAACAGGAATTCCGTCGGGATCCTCTGTAAGAATCGCTTGACACATTGCATCGACAAGATCCCCTTCGAAATCTACCTCCAAGGCAATATCTCGAGTGATCGTTTCAATCTCGATATCCGGGCCAATCAATTGGCGAATTGTCGTGTTGAGTTCGTCTTCATAACCTGGCAAGAATCGGCCATCAATAAGTGCTGAGGCGGTTTGCGGTATGACATTTGTCTTATATCCGGCTTCTAGCAAAGTTGGATTTGCAGTATTTTGTAACGTTGCGCCGATCATTCGGGCTGTTGACCCAAACTCCTTCAACAGCGGACGCAAGTCATTATCGTCGTACTTCTTACCTGTTGCTTGAGCAATCCTTTGAAAGAGTATTTGCACAGTCTTTGTGTAACGTTGCGGCCATTCATGAGAGCCAATTTTTGCAACGGCGTGAGCCAAAGCGGTTACTGCATTCTCATCATTAATCATTGAGCCGTGACCTGCACGTCCACGAGCAGTCAACTTCATCCAATGGATTCCCTTTTGGGCGGCTTCAACGAAGTAGAGTCGAGTACCTTCACCCACGGTCACCGAAAATCCGCCAACTTCAGAAATCGCTTCAGTACATCCTGCGAATACTTCTGGATGCTCTCTAACCATCCAGCGTGATCCGAAAAGACTTCCGGCCTCTTCATCAGCAAAGAAAACGACAACAATGTTTCGCGGGGGTTTGTACCCAGAGAGAGCCCATTTGCGAACGACTGCAAGAATCATCGCATCCATGTTCTTCATATCCAGGGCTCCCCTTCCCCAGATCATCCCATCGCGTATCTCTCCACCAAATGGATCCATAGACCAATCGTCTGCATTCGCTGGAACCACATCTAAATGTCCGTGGACAACAAGACCAGGTCGCGATTGATCGTGCCCAGCAATATTGAGAACCACGTTGCACCGTCCGGGTGCTGATTCGTAAATCTTCGCCTCTAGCTTCACTTCGGCAAGTTTTGCCACCACATATTCAGCTATTGCTCTTTCATCGCCCTTTCCGTCCCCAAAATTAACGCTGGGGATTCGGATCATCTCCTGACATAGCGAGATTACATCGGCTTCTAAGGACTCTCTGTCACTGGCAGTTGTCGTCATATCGTCATTGTTGCACCCAAAGGTCCTCTTTTGTGTGCACATTTACAGGCGTCTTTTGGTACTTGTGCCCTGCATTGATATTATTGCGCCGCACTCGTCCGGGTGGCGGAATTGGCAGACGCGCTAGCTTGAGGTGCTAGTTCTCGCAAGGGATTCGGGGTTCAAGTCCCCGTTCGGACACTCACTCTTTATAACAAAAATTTATCTAACTCATGAGATAGCGCCATAAATTTACCTAATTGATACCTGTTCTTTGCCTACAGTCTTGGACATAGAGCGCGGTTTGGACGATGATTTATTCACGTTCGAACTCTTACCTAATTACCCCCGAAAGAAAGGTACATACGTGTCTAAGAAACTCAAAGTTATTTCTGCAGCAGCGGGAATTGTATTGGCTACTACTGCACTTGCAGTATTGCCAGCAACCGCAGCAGTAAATGCTT
Organism: uncultured Actinomycetes bacterium; assembly: GCA_903924485.1. Lineage (GTDB taxonomy): Bacteria > Actinomycetota > Actinomycetes > Nanopelagicales > Nanopelagicaceae > QYPT01. The sequence continues at coordinate 1,403 of CAIYBL010000052.1, read as the reverse complement.
CAACTGCAAGCTCTGCCGCAAGCTTCGGAGGCCTAGATAATTTGATTAAGGCTGCCAAGAAAGAAGGCGCACTCAACATCATCGCCACACCTCGCGACTGGGCAAACTATGGCGATGCCATGGACATCATGACCAAAGCTTTTGGCATCAAGATCAATAGCGATAATCCAGATGGATCATCAGCACAAGAAATTGCAGCGATTCGTACAACCAAGAACTTGGACAAGATGCCAGATGTTGTAGACATCGGGTTATCCCATGTTGCTGAAGCCGCTGGCTTGTTCGCTAACTATCGCGTTCAGACATGGAATGCCATTCCTAAAGCATGGAAGAGCCCAGTGGGCAATTGGTACGGCGGATACACAGGTTCAATCGCATTGTGCTACGACTCATCTGTCACTCCTGCTCCAACTTCAATTGCAAGTTTGGACAACATTGCCTACAAGAACATGTTTGCAATTCAGGGAGATCCAACTGCAGCTCAGCAAGCACTGATTTCAGTCTTTGCTATTGCTGTTGCAAAGGGCGGAAGCGTCAAGAACATCCAACCTGGAATCGACTTCGTCCATAAGCTCAAGTCAGAAGGAATTTTCGTTCCAGTAACAGCTAATGCCACAGCATTCGCATCTGGTTCCTTCAAGATTGACTTGACATGGGATTACAACGCTCCTGGCTTCATCGCTCAAGCTAAGACAATCGGCAAGACAGTTAAGTGCACCTATCCAAAGGATGCACTCGTTGCCGGAACTCCTTACGTATTAGCAATTAACAAGACCGCTCCACACCCAGCCGCTGCTCGTCTTTGGGAAGAACTCATGTTCTCAATGAAGAACGGCAAGTTGGCTGCTGATCTCACAGCTGCTGATCTAGCACTTCCAGGATCACAGCTCTTCGCACTCGTCATGGGTGGGCAGAATGTGTACATCAGCGGTGGAGCATCACCAATCACAGTTGCGTCAATGACAGATAAGGTCTCACCACCTACTGCCCTGACTGTTCCTGCTGGTCTACCTCAGTCAGTTCTTCCAAGCTTGGCTCAGCAGAATGTTGCAACAGCCATACTCAAGACCGCTTGGCCAAAGATCTAACTTCGTGTCACAAACGATCACGAAGCGGACCGACGCCCCTAATACGGGTGTCGGTCCGCTTCACTTCGCAAACAGGTTAGGTAACCTGAAATCACTTATACCCCTTCTCCCTTTTTTCGCTTTTATTGCCTACTTCCTCGTCTTTCCTTTAACTTTCATATTTCGCGACGCATTTTTAAGCAATGATGGAAAATTCACTTTTGATAATTTTGCTCAATGTTTTCAAGGTGTCTATGGGCACTCCTTCTATGTCTCCATTCGCCTTTCAGTCATCTCTGCAGCAATCGGAGCAGTAGCTGGTGCACTCATTGCTAG
>CAIYBL010000051.1 GCA_903924485.1 uncultured Actinomycetes bacterium | reverse complement strand
CATTAGGGGATATGGCGAAACCCAAAGGAATACTCTTCTTAGAAAAACTTCCTTTAATGAGCATCGGCAAAGTGGACCGTGCTGCACTTGCACAAATCGCAAGTCGTGAAAGGCTTAACGGATGAGTTCGATCAATACATGGATTAAAGGTGCGCGCCCTCGAACACTTCCAGCTGCGATAGCTCCAGTCCTTGTAGCAACAGCTCTAGCCAAGAGTCATGCAAATGCTGAACGTGCACTCCTGGCGTTGCTCGTGAGTTTGGCCCTGCAGATCGCTGTTAATTATTCCAACGATTACTCCGATGGTGTTCGCGGTACAGATGCCGATCGCATCGGACCTATACGCCTAGTTGCAAGTGGCTTGGCAAGTGCTGCATCTGTGAAGCGCGCAGCGATCATTTCATTTGCAATTGCGGCTCTCACTGGCCTAACGCTTGCTTGGCTCACATCGTGGTGGTTGCTGGCTATCGGCGCTGCGGCAATTTGGGCGGCGTGGTCATACACCGGTGGCAAGAATCCATACGGTTATATGGGTTTAGGAGAGATTTCTGTTTTCGTCTTCTTCGGAGTTGTTGCAACGATGGGTTCCTATTTCGTTCAAACTCAATCAGTCACTCTAAAAAGTTTCATCGTTTCAATCCCAATGGGTTCTCTTTCTTGTGCAATCTTGGCGGTCAACAACATCCGAGATCTCAAAAAAGACGCCATCGTCGGAAAGCACACTCTGGCAGTACGCCTGGGTGATCGAAATAGCCGACTCTTCTTCTTCACCCTTTTGCTCTGCGCACACCTAGCCGCGCTGCTCATCTTTTCCCCATGGTCTCTCCTCACGCTGGCTTTGCTTCCAATCACGCTTCGTCTGGGCCGATCGGTCACTGGAGGACTTGAGGGAGCGGCGCTTATCCCTGTGCTAGCCAAAACTGGGCAGCTCCAACTCCTCTTTTCTGCCCTGTTAGCGATTTCTCTATGGCTTTCCAAGTAGTGGTTAGACTCCGCACATGCGTTTCATAATAGTTCTACTAATAATTGCTTTTTGGATTTATACGATTGCAGATTGCGCGCGAACAGATGCATCAGAGATGCGCAATTTACCTAAAACGGCCTGGTTGCTCATCATTATTATCATCGGAACTATTGGCTCTATCGCTTACTGGATCGCTGGTCGTCCGCGACGGACTGGACTAGGTCGTCCACCTGTTCGCCGAATATTGCCCCCTGATGACGATCCAGACTTTCTTAGAAAGATCTGACCTCTAAAGTCCTGAGTAGGTGTGCTTTCCTGTTCCCCAAATATTTACATAGACATAGTTGAACAGGAAAGTAGAGCCCGCAAGTAAACATAACCAAGCAGCTTTTCTTCCACGCCAACCAACTGTCACTCGCGCGTGCAAATACGCTGCATAGGCAACCCATGTAATGAAGGCCCACGTCTCTTTTGGATCCCATCCCCAATAACGTCCCCAAGCATGCTCAGCCCAAATCGCTCCCGCGATAACGGCAAATGTCCAGAGCGGAAAAACAAATGCAACAAGGCGATAAGAAAGTTGATCCAGGACTTCAAGGCTAGGTAATCTCTTTGCCCACGCAGTGCGTTCGCCTCGCGCCTCCATTGAATCCAAATAGAGGTAAGCAGCTGCAATCACATTTGCTAATAGGAAGACGCCGCCGGACATAATCGCCGCAGATACGTGAATGATCAACCATGTTGACTTAAGCGCAGGAACAAGTGGGGCACTTGGTCGATAGAGGATTGTGATCGCAGTTCCTAAAGTCAAAAGAACGGCAATGGAGACGATCAACCCCAGCCAACGCAAATCATATTTTCGAAGAGCTGCTAGGTACGCCCCACAAAATGCAAGTGCACCTGTGATAGAAAATTCATACATGTTTCCCCATGGAGCTCGTCCCGCAGAAATACCTCGCGCGATAACGCCTGCAAATAAAAGTAGAAAACCAAGGATCATGAAGGCTGTGGCAACACGCGCCATTTTCTCAGTGCGAGTGAAATCAAAGGTCTTCTTTAGGAGCGTTCCTTCAACTTCATCTGTCTGCGGTGCGCGAACTGCCCAGGCTGTCTCGAATGCGTGAGCAAAGAATGCCAATGTGTAAATAGCCATTGCCGAATAGATCAGGTAGTTGGATAGATACGCCCAAGAAGAATGTGTCACTGCCCCACCTTTTTTAACTCTTCGACGAATAGTGCCATTTCAGTGTCCAGACCCGGTGCGCCATTCTTTGCCAATCCAGCAACTTCGACGCGGCCATCATCGCTTACACGAATCCAGATTCTTCGACGCCTTGTGAACAAAGAAGCTAACAAACCAAGAATCGCAAGGATAGCGCCAAAGAGAGCAAACATCTTTCCGGGATCTCTCACTATTTGAAGGTTCACCCACGGGACAAAACCATCAAATGTGATCGATCCTTGAGCAAAGGAATACGTCGCTCCGATTTTTAAAGATTTCAATCCAATACGCGTCATCTTGGTTGTATCAATCCGATAGACAGATTGTGGAACTCCATGATCTAGACCAAGATTTCCGGTCCACGCCGATAGCAAAAGTGAAGGGTCCAGCGCCTCGGGAAAAGCAGAAACGCCGCCTCTGACTTTGTCACGTGATGCGGTGGGAAGAAATGAGGCGACGAATCCAAGTTGTGGGTTTGAATCAGGGACTTTTATCGCTCCCGCAGAGGTCAAGTTCGCATCTTGCGGCAAAAATGGAACAGGTCCCTGCAAAACTACTGCTCCCTTGCTATCACGCACGGTAACCACAGGGGAATAACCATTCGCTTGCAAGTAAACATTCGTGGCCCCGAAACTCAAAGGGGCGTTCACTTTAATGATGTGCTTAACCGGTGTAGCGCCAGGCTTATCGGTTGCCGTTACCCATAACGTGTAATCCTTCGGCGCATTCGTGAGAGGGTCATACTCGGCGCGAAAATCATCCATCGCTAGAGTGAATGGCGGCAGCGAACTATCGTGAAAAAGTTTTCCGTAACTGAGGCTGTCGTAAGTAGTCGGAGTATTCGTGAATCGCTCTCCAACATTAACGATCGCTTCGCCTTTCATTCCAAATAGGGCACCAAGGCTCACTCCAACAAGCACAAGAATGAGCGCCAAATGGAATAAGAGGTTTCCAGTTTCACGCAGATAACCTTTTTCAGATGAAAGTGTTCCTTCAAATTCGCGAACACGGAAATGTTTCTTTCGCAAGAAAGTACGGGCGGCCTCTATTTCTAATCCGCTACCGTGCCATGTTGAAAAGAATTCCATTTTGTCTAAATTTTTCGGTGTTATCGGAGGAAGCGCCTTTGCTGCCTTAAAGTGCTCAAATGTTCTGGGAAGAACACAGCCAATCAAGGAGAGAAAAAGAAGAATGTAGATCGCGCTAAACCATGGTGATCCATAAACATCGAAAAGCGAGAACCTATCCATCCATGCGGCGAGTGAAGGATCGTTCTTGAAATAGTCACTAACCTTCATAGGGTTTTGCGGCCGTTGCGGAATAAGCGAACCAGGAATGGATGCGACACCAAGAATTAAGAGAAGTGACAGAGCTGTCCGCATACTTGTGAGTTGGCGCCACACAAATCTGAGTGAGCTCATAGCCCCTAGCTCTGGAATTACAGTTTCATTGTTCATTTAGACCACCGGGATAAAATCAGAGATAAGGGACCGTAGCGAATTCATCACTTCACTCCAGATGCCAAATACCTGCATGAGACCAATGATCACGAGTAACCCACCACCGATGCCTGTGATGATATTTCCACGGCGAGTAAGAAAACGTCGAAGTTTTTGTGAGCGATCCAAGAAGAGCCCCGAGAGAATGAAGGGCGTTCCTAGTCCAATGCAATAGCCCAAGGAAAGTATTGCTCCACGCCCAGCGCTAGCTTGTTCGAAAGCCAATGTTTCTACTGCTGCTAGCGCGGGTCCAATGCAAGGTGTCCAACCAACACCGAAAAGAAAGCCAAGTACTGGTGCACCAACGAGCCCGCCAACGACAGACATCTTCGGCTTATAGGTGGGCATCATTGGAAAGGCGCCCATAAAGATCACACCCAGTGCAATCGTGAACACTCCAAGAATTCGAGTGATGACACCTTCGTGAACCAAAATTTTTGAGCCTAGGCCACCAAAGAGTGCACCGTAAGAGACAAATAAGGCAGTAAATCCGGAAACGAAAAGTATTGATCCCAGCAATACTTTCCCTCTGCTGCGAGAGAGTCCAGCAGCAAAGGAGAGATAACCAGGCACGAGGGGTAAGACACATGGTGATAGAAAAGAAATCAAACCAGCAATAATCGAAATTGGAAACGCAGCAACCAGCATTCCGCCGAGAATCTGATCTACGAAGAAACTTTTCATTCGGCCGACACCCGATCAATGAGATCAGTTAAAGATGCAACCGTAACTTCCCCAGAAATTCTAGCTGCGACTTTCCCATTTTTATCAATGATCACAGTCGATGGAATTGCATTGGCAATCAATGAATTATGAAACCCTAAGAGAATTGAATCATCCTTGAGTGATGGGTAGGGGATTTTAAACCTCGTAATGAATGCTTTCGCAGTTGAGACATTGTCGCGAGTGAGTACGCCAATGAAACTGACCTTCGGATACTTCAAGGATAAAGCGGCCAATGTAGGAGCCTCTGCCCTACATGGGGCGCACCATGACGCCCACACATTGACGACTGCCACCGTTGCTTTAGCAAGGGAATAATCAGTGTCATCGAGTGTTTTTCCATAGACCGCTGGCGCTGGCACGCGGCTAGAAGGAGTCAGAAATGTCACGGTTCCATTTCCTGATACAAAACTTTTAGAACCAGTTGTCGTGCCACCTGCACCGCAAGCAGTTAATGCGAGCGCACCGACAAGTAACGTTGATAGAAATCCTAAATGCCGCTTCATCACTTCTTTGGTGGAAGTAGGTGGCGGGCGGGTTCGCTATATGTAATCCCAGAAATAACATTTTCGTCATCAAAATGAATACTTGTCACAGATGCCAGTGAGCACTCGCGTTTTCTAGGATCATGAAACATTGGACGTTCCTCGATTGCGCTGCGCAAAATCCAGATCGGCAGTTGATGGGAGACACAAATAGCATCTTTGCCATTCGCGGCCTCATGCGCACTGAAAACCGCTGCAAGCATCCGATTAATTTGCTCGACGTATGGCTCACCCCAAGAAGGTTTCCACGGGTTCCATAAATGAGGCCATGCGCTTGGATGACGCAAGACTCCATCACCAATTCCGAAAGGTTTCCCCTCAAAAATATTCGATGCCTCAATCAACCTCTCATCGGTTGAAATCTCAATACCGTGTGCTGCCGCAATTGGAGCAGCAGTTTCTTGGGCTCGCTGTAAAGGCGAAACGTGCAGTGCGCCCAAGTCGATAGCTTTTGACCATTCGCCAATGACGGAGGCCATTTCCTGACCGCGCGTTGAAAGGCGCCATCCAGGTTGGCGTCCATAAAGAATCTTCTTTGGATTCTCGACCTCGCCGTGGCGAATCACGTGAACAGTTGAAGGCATGGGCTAAGCATAAAGCGTCGGGGAGAACCCCGTCTCGCTAAGGTATAGGTATGGAATCCACCCCTAAGCGCGCGGCATTTTTCGATGTCGACAACACGCTCATTCGCGGGTCCACGCTCTATTTTCTTGGCCGCGGAATGTATCAACGTGGATTCTTCACAAAGTCAGATATTTCTCGATTCGTGCTCGCAAATCTGCGTTTTCGTTTAACTGGTAAAGAAAATCCTGAGGAGATCAAACGTTGGCAGGCTGGAGCATGTGAATTTATCGGTGGTCATAACGTGGCCGATATCGCCCTAATGGCCCAAGATGTTTATGACCAATATGTCTCTCCTGCCTTATGGCAAGGCACGATTGATATCGCACAGACTCACTTAAGCAACGATGAAGAGGTGTGGTTAGTAACGGCAGCGCCGGAGGAAATGGCACAGCTCATTGCAACTCGATTGGGTTTTACGGGCGCGCTCGGCAGTAAAGCAGAAACGAAGGATGGCATGTACACGGGTGGGATGAATGGAAACCTCTTGCATGGGAAAGAAAAAGTAACGGCAATTAATGAACTTGCACTCAAGCGAGGATTTGATTTGACCCAGTGCTATGCATATTCAGATTCACATAATGATCTACCTTTACTACTCGGCGTTGGTATTCCTAGCGCAATCAACCCAGATGCAATTTTGCGTATCCGCGCCCTTCGCGATGGGTGGCCAATCCACGATTTTCGCAAAGCTCGTGTTCTCAACAGAATTCTTGGGCCACTTATCAGCAGAATTGTCGCCCTAGGCGCGCTTTTGACTCCAAGATGGGGTCGCTCCAAGGAACGGTAAGTACCGAGGTCAATCTGGCACTAATGTAGGCAAGTTATGGAAACACGTTCCTTTGCAGAGTATCTGCGCGCCCTCGATGACGAGGCTCTACTTTCCCTGTTTGCATTACGCCCAGATTTAGTTTCACCAGTACCGCCAGAGATGTCTTCACTCGGAATTCGAGCGAGTTCTGCGCCAAGTTTGGCCCGAGCTGTTGACTCACTTAACGAATGGCAATTTCAGGTACTCGAAGCATGTGCAGCGCTTACCGAACCGTTCACCGAAAAGGCTGTCATTGCGCTAACCGATACTTCAGCGAAATTCGTCATTCCAATACTCTTGGACCTCGCCCTAATTTACGGTGATTCAAAAGCTTTTTGGTTTCCTAATTCTCTCCGCGAAGTATTAGGCAATGAACCGGCTGGCCTTGGACCATCTTCGATGGCAAAACTTTCCATGGCAAAACTTGAAGAAGCGCCCGAATCATCAAAAAAGGTCCTCGAAAGACTTACATGGGGACCTCCACGCGGCAGTGTTGGAGATATTCGAAATCCCGGTCCAGGTATTGCTTGGTTATTAAAAGAGAACTTTCTCATTCCATTGGATCAACGAACTGTCGTGCTTCCGCGTGAGGTAGCGCTAAATTTACGCGGCGGAAAGGTCCACAAGAATCCGCAACCTAATCCTCCGCTCCTAACTGGAACTTCAAATAAGGAGGCGGTGGTCGATCGTGCAGCGATCGCCAATATCGCAACCGTCCTTCGCTGGTCGGAGGAGATTCTAAACTTCTGGTCGGAGGAAGCACCCAGTTCACTTCGAGCAGGCGGACTTGGAGTACGAGACTTAAAAGCAGCAGCGGAACATCTTGGTGTGGATGAAAATTGTGCCGCTTTTATTGCCGAAATTGTTTTCCTGGCTGGTCTAGTTGTAATTGATGCAGATGACCGAATTCTTCCGACACATGCATTTGATTTATGGCTCACCCAAGATCATGAAACTCGTTGGAGAACTCTTGCTTCGTTATGGATGATTACATCAAGAGTTAGCGGATTAGTAGGTCGAGCAGACTCGAAACATATTTCCGCACTCGGCCCAGAACTTGATCGAGTTAATGCGGCCAGTGCCAGAAAATTGGCTCTTGGGATACTTTCAGCCAATCCTTACCTCACGCCAGAAATTGAATCATTTCTATCCTTAAATAAATGGCGAGCGCCTTCCCGGCGAAGTTCTACATTGCAACCCGAGTTGGTGCAATGGACGCTACGCGAAGCTGAATGGTTGGGCATTACGGGCCAAGGCGCCCTTTCCAAATATGGCAAGAGATTTCTTGCAGCGGATGATGTGCTTGGAATTTCAGAGGATCTGCCAAAACCTGTTGATCACATTCTCTTGCAGAGTGATAACACCGCTATTGCGCCAGGACCATTAGAAATTGAAGTAGCACGAATCCTTGATTCCATTGCTGATATTGAAAGTCGCGGTGGAGCCACTGTTTATCGCTTCAGTGAGGCTTCTATCCGCAGAGGTTTAGATCATGGCAAAACGGGCGATGAGATACGAGAATTCCTGCGCAAAACCTCCAAGACGCCAATGCCGCAACCACTTGAATACCTCATCGCAGATGTTGCTAAGAGACACGGCCGTCTTCGCGTGGGAAATACAACTGCTTACATTCGTTGCGAAGATCCAAGCATCATTACACAAATTCTGAGCGACCGAAAAGTTGAAGGCCTGGGATTGCGGCGAATTGCACCAGAGGTTCTCGTGTGTGAGCACGAAGCAAATGAATTGATCGCAACCCTACGTGAAGCTGGATATATGCCCGCCGCAGAATCTGGTTCCGGCATCTTGCTTTCTGGTCCAAAACTCAATCGCGCTAAGTCGCGTCCTCGCCCTCCACGAATTATTGGCGAAATCGAATCCCCAACACCAGAAACTTTATCGGCAGCTGTTCGAGCAATCCGTGCAGGTGAACGATCAAGCAAGAAGCAAACCTCTCTCAGGGATGTGGCAGCGAAGGCACTGGGATCACTCCCACGGACAACCGCAAATGAAACTTTGGATATCCTCAACAAATTCATTGCAGAACAACGCACCCTCTCCATTGGGTACGCCGATAACAATGGTTCAGCAACACACAGAATCATTGATCCATTGAGTATTTCTGCAGGCTCACTTCTCGCTCGCGACCATGGAACTGGCGAAGTCCAATCCTTCAGAATTCCGCGTATTACAGGCGTAGCCCCACTATGAGCGCCAAAAAGAGAAATACGGCAGAATTAAACCCATGATTACACCTTTGGCAGCCTTAGAGAAACTTGTTCGCTGCGAATCTCCCACTGAAGATTTACAAGCATGCATCTCTGTAATCAACCTTGCCAACGAGATAGCAACGCAAGTGCTGGGATCTCCAGCCACCATCGTCCAGGTTGAAGGGCGCCCCGTGTTTTGGTGGGGTGCAGAGAATCCTGATGTTGTTTTGCTTGCACATTTGGATACCGTCTGGCCACATGGTTCATTTACTCCGCTATGGAGCGTCGAGGGTGATGTTGCTCGAGGTCCCGGGATTTATGACATGAAGGCAGGCTTCATTCAAGGCTTATATGCAATGCAAAATATCGAAGGATCTGTAGCTCTGATTGCTACCACCGATGAAGAAACGGGCAGCGCTACTTCAAAAGAATTTATCAAAAATCTGGCTAGAAATTCGAAGGCGGTTTTGGTTCTAGAGGCTGCCATCGATGGCAAAGTTAAGACAGGCCGAAAGGGAACGTCGATGTACAACATCAGTGTTCATGGACGTGCCTCTCATGCTGGACTGGAGCCAGAAAAAGGCGTCAACGCCACTGTAGAAATTGCTCGCCTAGTGTTACAACTTGCAGCACTTGAAAACATTGAACACGGCACTACCGTCGTGCCAACTCTTATGCGTTCAGGTAATACGTCAAATACCGTTCCAGATTTAGCGGTTTTGGATGTTGACGCCCGTTCGTTCTTACAAGATGACCTCACTCGTGTTGATAATGCCATTCGAGCATTCGCAACTCAGCATCCAGAAGCGCGTATCGAAATTTCCGGCGGACTCAATCGCCCACCGCTTGAATTGAGCTCAACCAAAGAACTATATGAACGAGCAGCGAAAGTTGCAGCCACATTAGGTATGACTTTGGGGCATGCGGCAGTAGGCGGCGCAAGCGATGGTAATTTTGCAGCGGCTGCGGGTGCCAAGGTTCTCGATGGTCTAGGAGCTGTTGGGCACGGCGCCCATGCGCACACAGAATGGGCGAGTGTGAGCGCCATTCACGAACGAACAGAGTTCCTACACGCATTCATTTTGGATTTACTTAATGACTGATGGACCACTGATCGTCCAGAGTGATAAGACTCTGCTTTTAGATATCGATCACGTACTAAGCACCGAGTGTCGCAGGGCTATCGCACCTTTTGCTGAACTTGAGCGCTCTCCAGAACATATTCATACTTATCGCCTAACTTCACTTGGTCTTTGGAACGCACGCGCTGCAGGACATGATGCAGAGATGGTTATCGACACTCTGCTGAAATATTCACGATACGCAGTTCCTCATTCCATATTGGTAGATGTTGCCGAAACCATGTCTCGGTATGGCCGCCTTCGTTTGGAAGCTGATCCCATCCATGGTCTTGTTTTGATCACCACCGATACAGCCGTCCTTGAAGAGGTAATCCGCGCGAAGAAGATAGCTCCGCTACTTGGTATTCGCATCGATGCCGAAACAATTGCGGTGCACCCAAGTCAGCGCGGTCACATTAAACAATCGCTATTGCGTCTTGGCTGGCCTGCCGAAGACTTCGCGGGATATGTGGATGGACAGGCTCATGACATTGACCTCGTGCAAAACGGATGGAAGATCCGTCCCTATCAAGAACTCGCAGCAGAAGGTTTTTGGCATGGTGGATCTGGCGTAGTTGTTCTTCCTTGTGGGGCTGGAAAAACGATTGTCGGCGCCGCAGCGATGGCACATGCAAAAGCAACAACCCTCATTTTGGTAACCAACACAATTGCTGCCCGCCAATGGCGAGACGAGTTGTTGCTTCGTACAACACTCAACGAAGATGAAATTGGTGAGTATTCCGGCGCGAAGAAAGAAATTCGCCCCGTCACAATCGCCACTTATCAAGTGATGACTAAGAAGAAAAATGGAACGTACGCACACTTAGACTTATTTGATACCCATGACTGGGGCTTAATTATTTATGATGAAGTGCACCTTCTTCCCGCACCAATTTTCCGCTTCACCGCAGATATCCAATCGAGGCGTCGCCTGGGACTCACCGCGACGCTCGTGCGTGAAGATGGTTTAGAGGGCGAGGTCTTCTCCCTAATCGGACCGAAAAGATTTGATGTTCCTTGGAAGGAGATTGAAGCCCAGGGCTACATCGCACCAGCAGAGTGCATAGAAGTTCGCGTAACTCTTACCGAGGCCGAACGACTGCTCTACGCGACAGCAGAACCAGAAAATCGCTACCGCCAATGCGCGACAACCAAAACCAAACGAGCCGTTGTTGAATTATTGACGAAGCATCACAAGGATGATCAAGTTTTAGTTATCGGGCAATACATAGATCAATTAGATGAACTTGCTGAAGTATTGCAAGTGCCCCTGATCAAGGGTGATACTCCTGTAAACGAACGAGAGCGCTTATTCAATCTTTTCCGATCGGGCGAAATCAAATGTTTAGTCGTCTCTAAGGTCGCTAACTTCTCTATTGACTTGCCGGACGCGACAGTTGCAATTCAAGTATCTGGGGCATTTGGATCTCGTCAGGAAGAGGCGCAGCGACTAGGAAGAATCTTGCGACCAAAGTCTGATGGTCGAACCGCGCGTTTTTATTCCATCGTTTCTCGTGACACCATCGATCAAGATTTTGCGCAAAACCGCCAACGCTTTCTAGCCGAACAGGGTTACTCCTACAAAATTATTGACGCTGACGATGTCTCGCAAGGGAAGCTCTAAAGCGTTCAGGGTCAACGCTGTAAAAATCGTGATGTTCCCCGTCGATCTTTATCACTGGAATTTGATCTCCGTATTTACGCTCTAGTTCAGGATCTCCTTCAATCGAAAGTTTCTCGATGTCGAAATCCAACTCTTTCTGAAGGTTCTCAAGAACATCCAATGCGACATCACACAGATGACATCCAGGGCGAGAGTAGATTGTTATGACATTTGGCATTGATCCCTACCTTTAACCTTAAAATACCCTGTGACTCTCGCATATTCGGGTGCTGTCCCAATCTGAACCATGGTCTTATCTTCTCACCCTGATACGGTTTCCCAATATGTTCACCAAGAGTAAGAGTCACGTAAGAGGCGCAATCGCGATCATTGCGATGCTCGCTGGGCTTATCGCCGCCCCGGCAGCCAATGCCCTTTCACTTACTCGCGAGGCACCTTCAACAATCTGGGGACATACTTACGCTGGACCAGCATCAACAAAAACAGCTTCGGTTACACAATCTGGCGGAGCTCGAGCCGTTGCAAAGAGTCACTTTGTTGTGAACTACACCAACTTTCCAGATTGGGCTAAGGCCGATGTTCAGGCAGCTATCGACGTGTGGGCGCAGAATTTCGCATCATCGCTTCCTATTTCAGTTGAGGCAACGTGGGGTCGCTCTCCCGTGTATGGAGTACTTGGCAGTGCGCGTCCTGGAAACTACTTCATCAACTTTCCTAATGCACCAGATCCAACGCTTTGGTATCCCTCGGCATTGGCCAACGCTCTTTCTGGTTCAGATTTAGATAAGAACAATCCAGAGATTGTCATTCAAGTTAATTCAGCTGCCAATTGGGATCAACGCAATGATGGGAAGCCTTCAACAACTGAATATGATCTTGAATCTGTATTCGTTCACGAATTAGGTCACGGACTCGGCTTTCTTTCAACAGACTCCTACGACAGCAATCCCGCATACCCCACTTACAAATTTGGAAGCATCGATCAACCAACAGCGTTTGATGCTTATGCGCAACTGCCTGATGGGAGACGTCTATCTGATATTCCATCCCCTTCCCTAGAATTAGGTCAGGCCCTCACGAATACGTTGCTTTGGTCGGGGGCACTTGGGGTTAAGGCCAATGGTGGTGTTAAACCAGTTCTCTATACGCCATCTCGGTATTCGGATGGATCCTCCGTCAGCCACCTTGATGAAGCAACATATTCATCGGCTGGCCCTAACTCGGTGATGACTCCAAACTTAGATGCTGGAGAAGTTTTTCATGATCCAGGTCCCTTATTGCTCGCAATGATGGAGGACCTGCGAAATAAGCCACCTGCTGGCATCGCAATCGCACTTCCTGAGGCACCGCGAAACGTGGCGGCTCTAGTCGCAGACAAATCAGCTGTGATTACTTTTGATGCGCCGACAAATGCTCGCGCTGCTCAAGTCTCTAGCTATTCAATAAAGAACCTGCAAACAGGTGTCGTGCAAAGCACTGCAACCAGCCCTGCATTTATTTCTGGATTGAAAAACGGCGCAAGCTATTCATTTTCAATCACAGCGGTAAATGACTTAGGATTTTCACCGGCAGCGACTACCACCCTCGTTATTCCACAAGCAACGACGGTACCCACATATCTAGATACAGCAGCTGACGCGAAATATTTATCCGTAACTTCATTTCGAAATCAACCAGCAATTGCATATACCGACAGCACCTCCGGCGGGCTAAAGCTCTTACTTTGGAACGGTAAGACATGGAAAAAAGTGGTGGTGGATGGGCGTGGTGGCACTGCAGGGCGAACATTGCATAATGTTTCGGGTCCAGTTTCCGTCTGTATTAGCGGGCTCGGAACTAAACAGATCATGCATATTTTCTATTCAGATCTGGACGACAAAGACCTGCGATATGCCACTTTCGACAGTGTGAATTTCAAATATGAAATTGTTGATGGCAATGGACCTGCAGTTAACAATTACGACCAACCAGTTCGAGTCCGCACCGCTAGCGATGTAAGCGTCAGCAACGCATGTGCTATTACCTCCGCTGGAGTCCAAGTTTTCTATCGCGATGAGAGTCAAGGTATTTTGCTGGGCGCTGTCCGAAGTAGCGCCGGTAAATGGAATTATGAATTGGTAGATGGTGATCGAAAGACAGATGGACGAACAACAGGAGATGTTGCTTTCCATATTCGTGCTGTGACTGTTGGTGCAAAGGTGAGCGTTATCTATGACTCAAACTTGGCCGTTAATCAACAAAAGCAAGCAACAGCCGGAGAGATTCGTCTTGCCACAAGGTCTACTGCTGCTGCGGCTGATTGGAGTTATCGAACCCTTGATACTTCCTCACCCGATGTTGCAGTTGTTGGGTATGGGGTTTCTCTCAACAAGACAGCAAAAGGCTTGATTGCATCTTGGCTTGGGGCAACAAGCACATCCATTCCGAACCCGGTTCAAATTCGCTGGATGAATGTCGATGCTGGCTCAGCAATCAACACGGTAATTCCCGACGGCTATGGGGCCCCGACTACTCCGATGAGTGTTGATTTGAAAACAATGATCTTCGGTTGCCAGACAAGAGTTTGCGCATTGACGCTAGATGCCGCAGCGCAGAAACCGACTATGCAATTGATTTCGGGGGTCCGAAGCACAACCCGTAATGATGCTTCATGGGTTGTGCTGAATAAAGTGCGCTACGCAGTAACGAGCATTTCTGGAAAGCTCGCACTAGTTAAGAGTTAGTAAAACTACTTCTTGGCGTTGCGACGCTGAATGCGGGTCTTCTTAAGAAGTTTCTTATGCTTCTTCTTAGCCATCCGCTTACGTCGCTTCTTGATTACTGAACCCATACGCCACGATCTCCTTATGCTGTTAGGGCAAAGAACCCCAAGGCAGTTAGGTTACCTTGGAAGTGCATGAAAGACCGAAACGCCTTTTGGCCCTGACCCAACCGCCACCAGGCCAAGATCGGCGCTATATGCCAATCCAATCGGTGCAGTAATCATTAGGGCGCTGTATGCCCCTGCAAGTGCACCGTTGGCACCAAATATCAGCGTGAGACCAGCTCCTTTGCTGGCTTTCCATCCAGTTACCCCGGTAATCGTAGAAGTTGATGCGAAGA
This sequence comes from uncultured Actinomycetes bacterium, assembly GCA_903924485.1. GTDB lineage: Bacteria > Actinomycetota > Actinomycetes > Nanopelagicales > Nanopelagicaceae > QYPT01. The sequence goes on along the minus strand of CAIYBL010000051.1, from coordinate 39,764 downwards.
AGGCTGCTCGCGACGTGGCAGATATATCCGCAGCGAAGGCTCCCCCACCAGCTAAAAAGCGCGTAGTCCATGTCGGTATCAAGGCGGCGTTGAACTGTGTAACGACTGCTTCTGTCTTATTTCCTAATCGGCTTATCCCCCCAAGGAAATTGGAGCTGGTCGCACTTTGCCAATTTCTCATCGCATTTGCATTGGTGCTTCGAACAACTGCAGATGTCTTGCCGGAGACGCTAAGGGATATAACTAAACCATCGCGTTTGCCTTTGGGAGGCTTGGAAGAAATCGTTTCCGAGCTAGCGCCCACAACAAGAAATCCATTGGACTTTTTTACAAGGGCATTCAATTCAGTATCAACTTTGCCTATATAAACTGGCTTTGAATAAGCTCCCGCAGAAGTCATCGTGAGAAAAAATCCTGCCATTCCAGTTGAAGTACTTATGTTTCCAACAAGTGCAAATCCAGTCGAGGTGAGCACGCCCGCGGTTACAAGCACTGGAGATTTCAAATCATGTGCGTTGCTTGAGATCAGTTGGCCAGTCGCAGAAACTTTCCATATGAGGGCTTCAGTCACATCATTTCTTTGAGGTGCTACTGCATCCACCGTCACCGAATCAGGATTTTGATAAGGGATAGTAGAAGGAGATGAAAGAACAATGTCGGGGTTAGATGAGGCACCAAATACGATTACGTTTCCGGCTGTATCAATCGCTGCGGAAGTGACAACGTTCGCCTCGCCTGCATGAAGTGGAAGCGACCACAAAGTCGTGCCTGTCAAATCTATCGAACTAATGAATCCGTCAGTTCCTGTTGGGGTTTTGACATTTCCGAATACAAATACAGTCGCACCTTTCGCAAGCACACCAGCAACGATTTCTTCACCAGGCAGCGTTGTTATTAAGGACATTGCTTTCACTGTGATTGTTTTTGTGGCAGCTTGAGAAAGATTTAGCGGTGAAAGCAGGTTAACGCCAACTAAAACAAGAGCTACCGCTGATTTTCGCATTCACGCCAATTCTTGTGATCGATCGCGTGCCGCGCGCATAGCGCTCTTTACTATCTTTCCTAGTTCAGCATCATTGAAAGAAGCGAGCGCAGCTGCTGTCGTCCCGTTAGGGCTGGTGACGTTTTCACGTAACGTTGTGGCGCTCTTTCCAGACGTGGTCAAAAGCTTTGCAGCCCCGACCATAGTTTGGATACTCAGTTGAGTTGCCACTTCGCTACTAAGACCCAAGTCAACACCAGCGCTCACCATGGCTTCAATAAAGGCAAAGAAATAGGCGGGCCCTGAGCCACTTACCGCTGTGACCGCATCCTGCAACTTCTCATCTACCTCAACGACCTGGCCAGTGGCCTCAAGAAAACCACGAACGAATTGTGTGTGTGATGGTGAAACATCAGGTCCACTAGAGATTGCCGCCATACCTTCACCCACTAGCGCCGGAGTATTAGGCATAACGCGAATGATGGAGCGCTTGCCGCCCAAGATTGAAGCGATGAAATCAATCTTCTTGCCTGCCGCAAAGGTGACAACAACTGCCGCTGGATTCAGGACATCCTTGATCTCCTCAAGGACTGTGGCCATATCTTGTGGCTTTACAACAAGTAGGAGAACTTCAGTCTTTGCAACGTTGGCTTCAAGGGATGCACTGTGAACCCCATACTTGGCCATCAGTTCGCTTGCCCGATCATCACGCTTTTCAGAAATCGTGATGGTGCTCGGCGATACTCCCGATGCAATCAATGCACTGATAAGTGCCTCGCCCATAATGCCTGCGCCGATGACGCCAATTGCTGAAGGTGTGAAGTCGCTCGTCATGGTCAAAGGCTACCTTGGACTGATGTGCGTATTCATAGATTTAGCCGTAGGCTCTGCAACTATGTCTGAAGTTAAGCCAGGATTTGCCCGTGATTGGATTGAATTCACTGATCCCAATGACGAAACAGGAATGTTCAAGTGCGATCTGACTTGGCTGACTTCCTTTTGGAGTTGTATCTACGGAGACGGCTGTAAGGGCGTCTTCGCTGATCGTCCAAACGATGGATGTTGCACTGAAGGTGCCATGTATACCGATGAAAGCGATGAAGCAAAAGTTCTCGCGACCGCAGCAAGGTTAACTCCCGAGATGTGGCAATTCTTCAATCAAGCCCAACCCAAGAAACCTCGTGGACAACTTCGCATCAGTGAACGCGATGAAGACGACGAGCGAAAGACTCGTACAATCGACGGTTCATGTATTTTTCTCAATCGCAAAGGTCATGAGGCTGAAGGGTTCACCGGTTCCTTTGGGTGCGTGCTTCACCATCTTGCGCAAAAAGAGGGTATCCATTTCGTTGACACAAAGCCTGATGTATGTTGGCAACTACCACTTCGCCGAAGTTTTGAAACACGCGAAGTTGGCGAGCGCGAATATTCGGTAACTGTTATTGGAGAGTACGAGCGACTTGCTTGGGGCGATGGCGGCGATGATTTCGATTGGTACTGCACCAGCAATACTGAGGCCCACGTTGGAATTGAGCCCGTCTATCTTTCCAACCGCACCGAGCTCATTGCGCTGATGAGCCAGGAGGCCTACGACATTTTGGCGCGCCATTGCGAAGACCGAATTGCGGCAATCAAGGAAATCGATCGGCGTTCGCTGCCACTCTTTGTTATCACGCACCCAGCTACCTTGGGTGCAGGTAAATAGTCAGCCCTTCGCTCTAGGCTATCCCCATGGCTAAACCCGAGAAGGATCCATTCCGCTGCGTTGAATGCGGATGGACTACCAATAAATGGGCGGGGCGTTGTGGTGAATGTCAGGTTTGGGGAAGCGTTGAAGAAATTGCTGCACCAAAGCGATTGTCATTAGTACCAGGCGCGATTACAAATGTGGCAACACCAATTGGTGAAGTTGATCTTTCTAGCGCCTCAGCTCGTTCTACTGGTGTCACTGAATTAGATCGCGTTCTCGGTGGTGGATTAGTCCCTGGCGCCGCGATTTTGTTGGCGGGTGAACCTGGCGTTGGTAAATCCACGCTATTGCTGACCGTGGCTGCGCAAAGTGCATCACGCGGAATTCGCGCCTTATATATAAGTGGTGAGGAATCAGCCTCACAAGTGAGACTTCGCGCTGAACGCATAGGCGCGGTTGATCCGCTTTTATGGCTTGCATCAGAAAATGATCTCGGAGCGGTAATCACTCACATCGATACAGTAAAACCAAATCTTCTCATTATCGACAGTATCCAAACCGTGAGTAGCAGCGCTGCAGATGGCGCTGCCGGTGGCGTGACGCAGGTTCGTGAAGTTGCTGGAGCGCTGATTCGTTTAGCTAAAGATCGAGACATCACCTTGCTTCTTGTTGGACATGTGACTAAAGATGGCTCTATTGCAGGTCCTCGATTGCTGGAACACATTGTTGATGTTGTTTTGCAATTTGAAGGTGAGCGGCATTCCAGATTGCGATTAATTCGCGCAACAAAGAATCGTTTCGGAGCGAGTGATGAAGTTGGGTGTTTTGATTTACATGATGGCGGAATAGAAAGTGTTGCCGATCCCACTGGTCTGTTTACTACTCGCCACACCGAACCTGTTCCGGGTACATGCGTCACCGTGACCCTTGAAGGCCGTCGTCCACTTCTTGCAGAAATACAGGCACTGGTTGGCTTAGGTCGCGATAACGATTACGGAAATGCCCGACGTGTCACAAGCGGACTTGATGCCGCACGAACCTCTATGACCTTGGCTGTACTAGAACTTCGCGCAAATATTCGCATCGCAGGCCGAGATGTTTATGCCGCAACGGTTGGTGGAATGAAAATGACCGAACCCGCAGCAGATCTGGCTCTAGCGTTAGCGGTTGCATCTGCTGCTAAAGGTTTAGCCCTTCCAGGTGATCTCGTTGCAATTGGCGAAGTTGGACTTGCTGGTGAAATCAGAAAAGTTAGCGGCGTTGGCCGTCGCCTAGCTGAAGCACACCGCCTAGGTTTCAAACGCGCCCTTGTTCCACTCGGTAGTGACACCAAAATTGATGGAATGGAAATTGTTGAAGTATCTCGACTAGATCAAGCTCTGAGCCGAGTCAAGATTTCTGGAGAATGAGCCACGTAGAGAAAGAAATCCTTGCTTGGTTTGAAAATAATAAGCGAGACCTTCCGTGGCGAAAAACAACGCCATGGGGTGTCATGGTCAGTGAATTCATGTTGCAGCAGACACCGGTTAATCGAGTACTTCCAAAATGGATTGAATGGATGGAGCGCTGGCCTACACCCACAGATCTAGCATCAGCTACTGCTGGTGAGGTGATCACTGCATGGGGGCGTTTGGGATACCCGCGTCGGGCACTTCGTCTTCATGAGAGCTCAAAAATCATCGCTCAAGATTTCAATAACGAAGTGCCTCGCAGCGAAGACCTTCTAAGGACGCTACCCGGCGTTGGTGAATACACCGCTGCAGCTATTACCGCCTTTGCCTACGGTGAGAGTTCACTTGTATTGGATGTGAATATCCGTCGGCTTTTCGGGCGTCTATTCGATGGAATCGAATCCCCTTCATCCAGCCCTTCACAATCAGAAAGGGCATCCCGGCTAGATCTACTTCCAACCGAAGGCGCTCATCTTTGGGCGGCGGCAACAATGGAACTAGGTGCATTGATCTGCACTGCCCGCAACCCACGCTGTGAAGAGTGTCCTGTCAGGCGAACGTGTGCCTGGAGCAAAGCAGGCTTTCCTAAATCCACAACCACTGCCAAGACTCAAACTTGGCACGGCAGCGATCGCCAGTGCCGAGGAACAATCGTGCAATCACTAAGAGAGAACGAATCAATGACTGAGAGTGCACTCAAGAAAATTTGGCACGATGACTCACAAATTGAAAAAGCTATTGAAACTCTACTGAAGGACGGCTTAATCGCGAGAAAATCGAGAAAGACCTACTCACTCCCTGGTTAGTCTTGGAAACAACAGAGACAAGTTCTAGGCTGGATGCATGACGACCTACCTCGTAGCGGGCTTTGTCATTGCGCTGGCCAATCTGCTCCCCGCATTTGCGCCACCGACATGGTCGATACTTGTGTATTTCGTTTTTAAAGAACATATGAACCCTGCACTCTTAGTTGTGCTTGGAGTTTCATGCGCGACTTTGGGCAGAAGTGGCTTAGCCCTTACCTTTCGCAAGATCTCACCTCGGCTACCGCGTGGGTATGTAACCAACCTAGAGCAACTGGGTTCGCGGATTAAGACGGACTCTAAAAGCACTTGGGGGCTGCTGTTTCTTTTCTTCTTATCGCCGATTTCTTCTGCTCAACTATTTGAAGCGGCTGGAATCATAAGGAATATAGCCCTTAGGCCATTATTGATGGCATTTGCGCTGGGCCGAGTAATCAGTTACTCATTCTACGTTTCGAGTGCAAGCGCATTGAGCTCGACCTCATTAGGTGAGCTGATAGCGCGAGAAATCACTTCACCAGCAGCAATTGCCCTGCAAGTGGCTCTTATCGTGGGGCTTATCACCCTAGGAAATGTGAAGTGGAAATCAGAACCTTAAGCGGTTGGTGCTTGGGTTAGATCTCCAGGAGTATCAGGCATGAGCGCCTTCGGTGACCCTGAGAAAGTAAATTTCGCCTCGGCCCCTTCGCCCTCTACGTCGACAACGATAATCTCGCCAGCTTTTAGATCACCGAAAAGAATCTTCTCGGAGAGTGCATCTTCAATCTCGCGTTGGATCGTGCGACGTAATGGACGCGCACCCATCAAAGGATCATAACCACGAGTAGCAAGTAATTCCTTTGCGGTCGTAGTTAATTCGATACCCATGTCCTTGGCCTTTAGGCGATCATCAAGATTGGTGATCATGAGATCAACGATCTGGATAATTTCTGGCTTGGTCAACTGGTGGAAGACGATGATGTCATCGATACGGTTTAGGAATTCTGGACGGAAATGAGTTTTAAGTTCATCCCCAACCTTTGCCTTCATGCGCTCGTAGTTGCTGAGCTCATCCTCAGAGTTAGCAAAGCCAAGTCCTGCGCCCTTTGAAATATCGCGAGTTCCGAGGTTAGTTGTCATGATGATGACCGTGTTCTTGAAATCTACAACACGACCTTGTGCATCAGTCAGGCGCCCATCTTCCAAAACCTGAAGTAGCGAGTTGAAAATATCTGGGTGCGCTTTTTCAATCTCATCAAAAAGGACAACAGAGAAAGGCTTGCGACGTACTTTTTCAGTTAGCTGCCCGCCTTCGTCATATCCAACAAATCCTGGAGGAGCACCGAATAGTCGTGACGCAGTGTGGCGCTCGGAATATTCAGACATATCCAATTGAATGAGAGCATCTGAACTTCCAAATAGGAATGCAGCGAGCGTGCGTGAAAGCTCAGTCTTACCTACACCTGATGGGCCAGCAAAAATAAATGATCCACCTGGACGCTTAGGGTCTTTTAGACCCGCACGCGTACGACGGATTGCTTGTGAAAGCGCCTTAATTGCTTGGTCCTGACCGATGACGCGACGATGCAATTCGTCTTCCATGCGCAATAGCCGCGCAGTTTCTTCTTCGGTCAACTTAAATACTGGAATGCCGGTTGCGATGGAGAGAACTTCCGCGATGAGTTCTTCATCAACTTCAGTCACCATGTCAAGATCACCTGCTTTCCAGGTCTTCTCGCGCTCAGCTTTTTCAAGAATCAAATTCTTTTCCGTGTCGCGAAGCGCGGCGGCCTTTTCGAAATCCTGACCATCAATGGCGGATTCCTTTTCTTTACGAACCTTAGCGATCTTGTCATCAAATTCACGAAGCTCTGGTGGGGCAGTCATGCGACGGATGCGCAACCGAGAACCAGCCTCATCAATAAGATCGATTGCCTTATCTGGCAAGAAGAGATCAGAGACATAGCGATCGGCAAGAGTTGCAGCCGAAACAAGGGCTGCGTCAGAGATGGAAACACGGTGGTGTGTTTCGTAACGATCGCGTAGTCCCTTAAGAATTTCAATCGTGTGCTCAAGTGATGGTTCGGCAACCTGGATTGGTTGGAAGCGGCGCTCAAGGGCGGCGTCCTTCTCGAGATGCTTGCGATACTCGTCCAGCGTTGTAGCACCAATAGTTTGGAGTTCACCACGTGCCAGCATTGGCTTCAAAATACTTGCGGCATCAATTGCACCTTCAGCTGCTCCTGCGCCAACAAGTGTGTGAATCTCATCGATGAACAAAATAATATCGCCACGGGTGCGAATCTCTTTGAGTACTTTCTTCAAGCGTTCTTCAAAGTCTCCGCGGTAACGACTTCCGGCAACGAGTGCACCCAGGTCCAGCGAATAAAGCTGCTTGTCTTTCAAAGTTTCTGGAACATCTCCACGAACGATTGCTTGGGCAAGTCCCTCAACAACTGCTGTCTTTCCAACACCTGGTTCGCCGATGAGCACTGGGTTATTTTTCGTACGGCGCGATAGAACCTGCATGACGCGCTCAATTTCTTTTTCGCGACCGATTACAGGATCAAGCTTTCCTTCGCGAGCGGCCTGAGTCAGGTTGCGACCGAATTGATCAAGAATGAGTGAGGTTGAAGGAGTTCCTTCGGCTGGTCCCCCAGTAGCTACTGTCTCTTTGCCTTGGTATCCGGAAAGAAGTTGAATAACTTGCTGACGAACGCGCGCAAGGTCGGCGCCCAATTTTGCTAATACTTGAGCCGCAACGCCTTCACCTTCGCGAATAAGTCCAAGCAAAATATGTTCGGTGCCAATGTAGTTATGCCCCAACTGCAACGCTTCGCGAAGTGAAAGTTCTAGAACCTTCTTTGCGCGCGGAGTAAAAGGAATGTGCCCACTGGGAGCTTGCTGACCTTGGCCGATGATTTCTTCCACTTGAGAACGCACTGCCTCAAGGGAGATACCTAGTGACTCAAGAGCCTTTGCGGCGACGCCTTCGCCTTCATGAATGAGACCCAGAAGAATGTGCTCGGTGCCAATGTAATTGTGGTTGAGCATGCGTGCTTCTTCTTGAGCCAAGACAACAACACGGCGGGCTCGGTCTGTAAAGCGCTCAAACATCGCAGGACTCCTTCTGTAAAACTGGCTAGTTGCTAAGCCTAATGCCACGCGGGGTTTAGCTGCGAGGCGGGCTTATCCGTCATCCCTATAACCCTAGATATGGGCGATTTATGCCCGAATGAGCGCCATATCTAGACGAAAGATTAGAGATGCTTGAGCATCCTGGTATTGCCCAGAGTGTTCGGCTTGACGCTCTCGAGGTCGAGGAATTCGGCGATACCAGTGTCATAAGAATGTAAGAGTTGCTTGTAAACCTCAGGATCCACGGGGGTTCCTTCAATCTCCTCAAATCCGTGGCGTCCAAAGAACTCCGTCTCAAAGGTCAGACAGAAGATACGAGAGACTCCGATGTCTTTGGCACGTTTGATGATCGCCTCGAGAATGAGATGACCGACACCCTTGCCGCGCAAATGTTCCGAAACAGCGACGGTGCGAACTTCGGCTAAATCCTCCCACAGCACATGAAGTGCCCCACAACCGACTATCTGATCATCTTCAACAGCAACGGTAAATTCTTGAACGCTCTCATAAAGAGTTACCGTCTCCTTGGAAAGAAGTCGACGCTGTGGCGCGTAGGTGTCAATAATCTTTCGAATCCCTTTGATATCAGTGGATTTGGCTGGGCGAATCTCGATCATCGCTATTCGCTCTCTGGCTTCACGAGAGGGAAAAGAATTGTCTCTCGAATACCTAAACCAGTTAGCGCCATGAGTAAGCGATCAACGCCCATGCCTAATCCACCCATTGGAGGCATTCCAAATTCCATCGCACGCAAGAAATCTTCATCAACACTCATTGCCTCGAAGTCACCCTTTGCGCCAAGAGTTGCTTGCTCAACAAGTCGTTGGCGTTGAATAACGGGATCAACAAGTTCGGAATAACCCGTAGCCAATTCAAAGCCATCGACATAAAGATCCCACTTTTCAACAACTCCTGGAATTTCTCGGTGTCCGCGCACAAGTGGCGCATTGTCTACGGGGAATCCCATAACAAAAGTTGGCTCATTTAATTTTCCTGAAATAACATGCTCAAAAATCTCTTCAGCTAGTTTTCCAGTTACCCAATTAGGGTCAATTTTTATGCCTAATTTCTCGGCAAGTTTTCGCAAATCTGCAATAGGGGTAAGTGCCGTAACGGGCTCGCCGACTCCTTCAGAGATGGCGTCATACAAGGAGATCTCTTTCCAAGTACCACCAAGATCAGATTCACGACCATCATGATGAAGCGCAATGTGTGAACCGAAAATTGCGGTTGCTGCATCTTGCACAAGTGATCGGGCCACATCGGCCACAGTGCGCCAATCTCCGTATGCCTCGTAACTTTCAATCATGGCGAATTCTGGAGAGTGGCTAGAATCTGCACCTTCGTTTCGAAAGTTTCGATTAATTTCGAATACGCGTTCAATGCCGCCAACAACACAACGCTTGAGAAAGAGTTCTGGCGCAATGCGCATAAACAAATCCATGTCATAGGCATTGCTATAGGTCTTAAAAGGTCGCGCAGCTGCCCCACCGTGTTGTACTTGAAGCATTGGTGTTTCTACTTCAAGATAATTTCGGGCATGGAATGTCTCGCGCAATGAACGCATTACAGCTGGCCGCATGCGGGCATTAGAGCGCGCTTCCGGACGAACAATGAGGTCCACATAGCGCATGCGCACACGTGTCTCCTCTGACATCGGCTTGTGATCATTTGGCAATGGTCGCAACGCCTTGGAAGCCAACTTCCACGCAGTTGCAAGGATTGAAAGTTCGCCACGTTTAGATGTGATGATTTCACCAGTCACGCTAACAATGTCACCTAAATCGATATCACTTTTCCATGCATCAAGGGATTCCTCACCAACTTTATCAAGAGAAAACATTGCTTGAAGTTCGGTGCCATCACCTTCACGTAATGTTGCGAAACATAACTTCCCAGTGTCGCGCTTAAAGATGATTCGCCCCGTGACACTTTCAATATCTCCTGTGGCAACATCGATCTCAAGACCAACATATGCCGCGCGAATATCAGCCAGAGACTTTGTCCGGGCAACGCTCACCGGATACGGCTCAACACCCTTTTCAATGAGGCTGGCGCGCTTTTCCCGGCGGATTCGTAATTGCTCGGGAAGGTCATCTTCGATATTCGGATTCTCAGTCATAGTGGGAGCACTCTACCGAGTTAGGCATTTCTCTCGTGAATCAGCCGTAATCCAATCAATGTCAGGTCGGGTTCGTGATGATTGATTGTCTCTGAAATTCCCAAGACAAGCGGAGCAAGTCCGCCCGTGGCGATCACAGTGGGCGCTCCTGGATAGGTGATGTTGAGTTCTCGGGTTATTCGATGAACTAATCCATCAACTTGGCCTGCAAATCCATAAATGGTTCCCGATTGCAGCGCTTCTACCGTGTTTTTTCCGATTACAGATCGGGGCAGAACGAGTTCCACTTTTCGCAACTGCGCGGCCCGCGCCGCTAGCGCGTCGACAGATATTTCAATACCGGGCGCCAAAGCTCCCCCGAGAAATTCACCGGTGGGTGAAACAACATCAAGATTCGTGGAGGTTCCGAAATCAACGACAATCGCGGAGCCGTTTGGATACAAGGTATGGGCGGCCAAGGTATTAACAATGCGATCGGCGCCGATCTCTTTTGGATTATCTACAAGAAGGGGAACTCCTGTTTTAATACCTGGTTCTACGATCGTGACTGGAATATCAGAGAAATAATTTGCGATCATCGTGCGCAATTCACGCAATGTGGCCGGCACTGTCGAACAAACGGAAAGTGCGCCTACTTCGTACCCAGCAACAAGTGCGCTGAACTGCAACCATAATTCATCAGCAGTATTTCGTGGATCTGTTTTTACTCTCCAAGAGCGAACCAATTCTTTGCCGGAAAAAACTCCGAGAACCGTATTCGTGTTTCCTACATCAATTGTTAATAGCATTTAGATCTCCGCCTTAAGGTCGAGTCCGATGTCTAATACTGGCGCAGAATGTGTGAGTGCGCCAATGGCTATGTAATCAACCCCTGATGCCGCGTACGCCTTGGCGTTACCCAAGGAGATTCCACCCGATGCTTCCAGCTTGCAACGTCCGGCCACAAGAGCGACCGCCTCGGCGCACTGCGCTGGGCTCATGTTGTCTAAAAGAACTAGGTCGGGTTGGTGTTCCAAAATCTCGCGCAATTGCTCAAGAGTGTCAACCTCAATTTCTATATCGATATCTGGAAATGTGTGTCGGACACTCTCAAAGGCGCCACTCACGCTACCTGCAGCTTCGACGTGATTATCTTTAATGAGCGCTGACGCACTCAGCGACATCCGATGATTTTCGCCGCCCCCATCCGCACCGCGTACTTCTCTAATTCCCTAAGTCCTGGAGTTGTCTTTCGTGTATCCCGAATCTTCGTCTTAGTTCCTGCAACAGCTTCAACCCAAAGATGAGTGAGTGTTGCAATTCCACTTAAATGCCCAAGGAAGTTAAGCGCGGTTCTCTCGGCAAGTAGAAGATTCCTTGTTAAACCTCGCGCGCGCATTATTTCCGTTCCGGGTTTTACTAGATCACCATCTTTTACAAGAAGTTGGATATCTGTGACATTAAGCGACTCCAAAGTAGCCCGCGCAACATCAAGACCAGCGATTACTCCTTCATTTCTGGCGGAAAAATGTGCAACCGCCACAGCCTTTGCATCCACAGTGGAAACGGAGGTTACGTCTTCACCGCCCGCCAGATCTTCAGCAATTGCACGTTGAATAAGGTCCATCGTTGCTTGGGAGACATCTGCGGTACTCATTGCTTATTGACCTCTTGGTAGGAGGTATCCCACTTACCTGAAATATCCATATGTTGAAGAATTCGTTTAGACCAAACATTCAACTTCTCTGGGAAATCCTCTCGCCAATGAGAGCCCCGAGTTTCTTCACGTTGCAAAGCCGAGCGCACAATTGCTTGGGCGAGTTGAAATAGGTTTGTTGTCTCCCACGCCTCAACGCATGGCAGCTTGCTAGTCTTGATTGCAAGCTTTCCAAGTTCTAATTCTGTTTTTGAAAGTGAATCTCGAGATCTCAAAACACCGGCTCCGCGACTCATGCTGGATTGAAGTTCTTTGCGAATCTGCGGATCTAGCAAGATGGTTGGTTCATCAAAAATAACTGGCTGAGTAAATTCACGAGGCGTTGCTGCAATGTCGGCGGCAATGCGTGCACTGAAAACTAGGCCCTCGAGAAGAGAATTTGATGCCAAGCGATTTGCACCGTGTACTCCAGAGCATGCAGTTTCACCGCATGCATAGAGACCTTCAACGCTTGTGTGGCCGTTTAGATCCACTCGAACTCCCCCAGAGGCGTAATGAGAAGCTGGCGCAACTGGAATCAATTCAGTGAGGGGATCAATTCCATGTGCCAAACAAGAAGCATAAATTGTGGGGAAACGTTCTGTGAATCCATCAATATGTCGCACATCTAGCCAGACATGATGCGCACCTGTCTCATTCATGCGTCGCATAATCGCTTTTGCTACGACATCGCGTGGTGCCAGTTCTGCGAGTTGATGAACGCCCTGCATAAACCGCACACCTTGATCGTCAACAAGGAAGGCACCCTCGCCTCGTACTGCTTCGCTGATGAGCGGTTGTTGTCCTTGTGAATCATCTCCCAGCCATAAAACTGTGGGATGAAACTGAATAAATTCAACATCTGCCAGTTTCGCACCTGCGCGCAGCGCTAACGCCACCCCATCGCCCGTAGAAACTGACGGGTTCGTGGTCTGTGCAAATACTTGGCCAAGGCCGCCTGTTGCTAGAACTACTGCACGTGCCATGGCTTGACCAACGCCGTCGCGCGTTCCTGCGCCGATAACGTGAAGGGTCACTCCACAAACTGCCCCAGCACCATTTTTAAGGGCATCCAGAACAAGGGCGTGTTCAACAACCTCAATTTCTGGATCGTTATGAACGGCAGCAAGCAATGCTCGTGATACTTCAGCACCTGTTGCATCTCCCCCTGCATGCAAAATGCGATTGCGTAAATGACCACCTTCGCGAGTCAGTGCAATTTCACCGGTCTCTTCTTTATCAAAAACCGCACCTCTCGCAATGAGTTTTCTAACAGCTTCTGGGCCTTCAGTGACAAGAACCTTCACTGCCTCGATATCGCACAAATCCGCGCCCGCAACAAGTGTGTCTTTCTCATGTTGATCGGGTGTATCGCCAGGCCCAAGTGCGGCGGCGATTCCACCTTGAGCCCATTTCGTGGATCCCGCATCAACACGTGCTTTAGTGACAAGCAAAACTGAAAGCCCGTACGTTCGAATTTGGAGAGCCGTCGTTAAACCTGCAACACCGGAACCAACAACGATGACGTCTGCAGAAGCTGTCCACCCTGGACTCGGTGCTAACAATTTCATAATTCACTTCCCCGCAATGAGTTAAGAAGTTGATCGACGCGTCCATGTACTGGAAGTTCTGCGTCGGGATCAATTTCCAACCATGGTTCCAAAACAAAAGTTCGCTGATACGCGCGAGGGTGCGGCAGCAATACATCGGGATCATCACTTACCAAATCACCGAAGGTAATGAGATCTAGGTCAATAACTCGCGGGCCCCAAAGCTCAACTCGAACGCGTCCCATACTCTTTTCGATTCCATGCAAAACACTTAATAACTCACGTGCCGTCAGATCACTTTCGATAATGCACACAGCATTGAGGTAATCAGGTTGCGGTGGTCCCCCGACTGGTTTTGTTTTATGAAAAGTGGATACAGCCAGCAACTCCGTAGCCTCTGATAACAAACCCACAGCCAAATCCATCGCCAATTGCGGATCTTCAAGGTTGGCGCCTAGCGCAATCACTGCTTTCATCGTGCGCGCTCGATCGATACAGAAATATCTAGTACTTCTACATTGACTGGTGCTTGTGGTTTGTGAACCGTCACCAAAACAGTATTAACCAATGCAAAAGTTTCGAGAACCTCTCCAGCGATATTTCCAGCAAGTTTTTCAATAAGTTGCACTGGCTTACCTTCAATATGTTTCAACGCTAAATCGCATACGGCGCCATAATCAATAGTGTCTTCAAGGCTATCGGTGATGCTTGCTTGAGCAAGGTCAGCTTTTAATATGAGATCCACAAAAAACGCTTGCCCGTTTTTGGTTTCATGCTCAAATACCCCGTGGTACCCAAAACCACTAATCCCAGTTATTGAAATCGAATCACTCATGCCATATGCCTCGCTACCGCAATGGCGTCCCTATGTGGCTTCACGCTGTGAACTCTAACTCCCCAAATCCCTTGATTGGCAATTAGAGCAGTTAGGGCAATGGTTGCTTCCTCGCGATCATCCGGAGACTGAGCACTGGTAGCCATTGAAAGGAACCTTTTTCTAGATGCGCCGATCAATACGGGGAAGCCAATTTTCTTGATCTCATCCAGATTATTGAGCAGTTCCCAATTGTGATCAGCTTCCTTGGCAAATCCCAGGCCTGGATCGAGAATCAGGTTTTGTGCAGTGATTCCGGCTGCAAGGGCTTCGTCAACTCGTTGTGAAAGTTCGAAGACCACTTCTTTAACAACGCTCTTATAAACCGCGAGGGATCCCATCTCCTGAGAATTCCCACGAGAGTGCATCGCAATAAAAGGACAAGCTAAGGCAGCCACAGAAGCAAGCATCTGCGGATCGGCAAGACCGGCGCTAACATCATTAACAATGTGTGCGCCGTACTCAATCGCCTTGCGAGCCGTGTCCGCTTGTTTTGTATCAATACTGATGATGACGCCATATTTACTCAAAGCCTTGATCACTGGAAGCACCCGTGATTGTTCTTCTATTCCAGAAATTCGCTCTGCGCCGGGTCGTGTCGATTCGCCGCCGATATCGATGATGTCTACTCCCTCATCGATCATTTCAAGAGCCCTTGCAACTGCCGTGTCAGTACTATTAAAACGTCCGCCATCGGCGAAGGAATCGGGTGTGACATTTAGAATCCCCATGACGATCATACGATCAGTGGGCAAACCAAAAAATGACATATGTGACTACCGTTTTGTAATAAGACTAATTGCTTCAGCGCGAGTGGTGGAATCTCTTAGAACGCCACGTACGGCGCTCGTAATTGTTCGGGCTTGCGTTTTGCGCACACCTCGCATGGACATACAAAGATGTTCACATTCGATAATCACAATTACACCCGCAGGGTCGAGAATCTCCACAAGGGCATCTGCGATTTGGGAAGTCATTCGCTCTTGCACCTGTGGTCGTTTCGCATATAGGTCTACAAGGCGGGCAATCTTCGAAAGCCCCGTAACTCGACCAGAGGGGATATATCCAACATGAGCTACTCCATGAAATGGAGTCAGATGATGCTCGCAGTGTGAAAAAACATCAATGTCGCGAACAATCACTAACTCTTCATGACCAATATCAAATGTTGTCGTGAGTACATCATCTGGAGATTTCCAAAGTCCAGCAAAATTTTCGGCAAATGCACGAGCAACTCGTGCCGGGGTATCTCGCAATCCGTCACGATCGGGATCTTCTCCGATAGCAAGAAGCAATTCCTTAACCGCTGCCTGCGCCCGTTGCTGATCAAATTCACTCTTAGCCCGGCCATCTCTTGGCCCCATGGAGATCGGGGAGATGTCACTCACTTTGTTTTTTCGCCTTCCTAGGCTTCTTTACGGGGGCCTCTTCAACAGGGGCAAGTGCTGCCTGGGTTGGAACAGGCGGCTGTGCTGAAGGAATTCGCGTTGGCGAACCAGTCCACGAAGGTCGCTTATCCCAAGATTTTACGTGAGCAAATATCTGTGCGATCTCTTCCTTGTTTAGAGTTTCAAGTTCTAGAAGCTGAACAACCATCTCATCGAGAATTGTTCGATTCTGCTCCAAGATGTCATAGGCCTCTTGGTGTGCGTTCTCGATCAAGCGACGTATTTCTGAATCCACCACGGCGGCAATGGACTCTGAGAAATCGCGAGTATGTCCGTAGTCACGACCCATAAATGGTTCCGAAGCATCGGTGCCTAATTTAATAGCTCCAATAGCCTCAGTCATTCCGTATTGAGTAACCATCGCACGTGCAAGAGCTGTCGCTTTTTCAATGTCATTGCTTGCACCAGTAGAGGGATCATGGAAAATTAATTCCTCAGCTGCGCGTCCGCCAAGTGAATACGCCAACTGATCTAGCAACTGATTGCGAGTGACCGAGTATTTGTCCTCATCCGGCAAGATCATCGTGTATCCAAGGGCCCGGCCGCGCGGCATGATCGTGATCTTATGAACCGGATCCGTGTGCGGTAATGCGTGAGCGACGAGCGCGTGTCCTGCCTCGTGATACGCGGTAACGCGGCGCTCTTCTTCGCTCATCAAACGACTCTTGCGTTGTGGTCCAGCCATTACGCGATCAATTGCTTCGTCGAGTTCGAGGTTACCAATGATCTTCTTTTCCTCGCGAGCCGTGAGAAGTGCAGCTTCGTTCAAAACATTTGCTAAATCAGCACCAGTAAATCCTGGAGTCCGTCGCGCATAGGCAAGAAGTTCAACATCTTTAGCAAGGGGCTTGCCTTTTGCGTGAACCGCAAGAATGGCCTCGCGTCCCTTCAAGTCTGGGCGCTCAACGGGAATCTGTCGATCAAATCGGCCGGGACGAAGAAGTGCAGGGTCAAGAACATCTGGGCGGTTAGTAGCTGCAATCAAAATAACTGAACCATTACTTTCAAACCCGTCCATCTCAACAAGCAGAGCGTTAAGAGTTTGCTCACGTTCGTCATGTCCGCCACCAAGTCCGGCGCCACGTTGACGACCTACTGCATCAATTTCATCGACAAAGACAATTGCTGGAGCGTTTTCTTTGGCTTGGGTGAATAGATCGCGAACACGGGCTGCGCCAACACCAACAAACATTTCAACGAAATCTGATCCAGAGATTGAATAGAAAGGAACATTCGCTTCCCCTGCCACAGCGCGGGCGAGCAGTGTTTTACCTGTTCCTGGAGGGCCATAGAGCAAGACGCCCTTTGGAATCTTCGCACCCAAGGCCACGTACTTTGGAGGATTGGCTAGGAAATCTTTAATCTCCATAAGTTCGGCCACAGCTTCTTGTGCGCCAGCCACATCAGCGAAAGTAGTTTTGGGAACATCATTGGACTGCAATTTCGCTCGAGATTTTCCAAATGAAAATGCGCGAGAACCACCATTGGCTTGACTCATCATCAAGAAGAAAAGGAAACCGATAATAAGGATCGGTCCAAAAGAGAAGAAGAGAGAAATCAACAGTGACTGTGTAGCAACTTTAACTGTCCAAGATCCTGGAGGCGGATTGCTAGTCAGCGCATCAATCAGCGTTGGCTCTTGGCCCGTAATGTATGACGCCTGTACTTTGGTGGAACCCTTTATCGCGTTACCAGATTTAAGAATTGCTTGAATCTTTTGTTCTTTATCGACCAAAACAACAGAATCCACTTGGCTCTTAGAAATCGCATCCAAGATCTGTGAGGTACTTACTTGGGTGTACTGATTACCGGCGCTTGAGATTTGCCCAAAAACGGTTACTCCGATGATGGCAGCGAGAATCCAAAAAAGAGGTCCGCGAAGAATCCTTTGATACCTAGTCGTTGGCTTCTTCGGTTTTACACTTTTAGGAGCTTTTTTCTCATCCGCCATGGTTTTTTGTGAACTCTTCTCTTAGGAGTAGATGTGCTTGGCGAGGACGCCAACGAATGGGAGATTGCGATATTTTTCGTTGAAATCTAATCCATACCCGACAACAAAGTCAGATGGAATTTCAAACCCAACGTATTCAACGGGAACTTCGACTTTCGCTGCATCAGGCTTACGAAGTACCGCAAGAATTTGAACACGTTTTGCTCCACGAGATTCAAGGTTTGACTTAAGCCATGACAGCGTCAGTCCTGAGTCAACAATGTCTTCAACGATCAACACTTCACGTCCAGTGATATCGCGATCAAGGTCTTTTAAGATTCGCACAACACCACTCGATTTTGTGCCTGAACCGTAGGAAGAAACGGCCATCCAATCCATTTCAACATGGCGTTGCAACGCACGTGCCAAATCTGCCATTGCCATAACTGCGCCCTTCAGAACACCTACCAACAAAAGATCTTGATCTGCATAATCAGAATCAATGCGCGCAGCTAATTCTTTTATTTTTGCTTGTAGGTCTTCTTCGGTGACGATGATTCGTTCTACGTCGTTACCAATAGCTGATAGATCCACGGTGCCTCGCTGCTCTTAAGTTGGGTCGGATGATGGGGCTAAGAGCGAAAGTCTGCCCGATAATCGCTCAACCTTCACACCGCCAGGAAGGCTGGAGGCACCTTGTCCGTGCCAGGAAGTGACCAGCGCCTCAATTGCGCTCACATGATCGGCGCTAATCGAGCCTTGAGGGGCTCCAGCGGCGTAAATAGCCAATCTGATGACCCGAGTTCGAACCGCCTTAGGGAGCTTTTCTAAATATGAGGCATCTAACGAGGTGGGATCCATCTGAGTGAACTCCCTAGAGGCCCAATCATCAAGGGCATCCGCGTCATCACGAAGGAGGTCTGCGCTACGCGCTAAAGCGCTTGAAACACCTGGCCCTAGTGAATCTTCAAGGACGGGTAAAAGTGTGCGACGTACGCGAACACGTAGGTAGGCATCATCAAGATTATGTGGATCGTGCCAAGGTGTTAAACCAACTTCAGAGCACGCTTCCAACGTTTGCTTACGAGTGATATCCAGCAACGGTCGAGAATACATACCGTTGTTCTTTGCCATTCCCGATAATGAGCGCGCACCTGAACCTCGAGCCAATCCAAGTAAGACGCTTTCGGCTTGATCATCGCGAGTGTGGCCAAGAAAAATTCTTGTCGCACCAAACTTCTCCGCGGATAATTGAAGACCTTCATAACGAGCACGACGGGCGGATGCTTCCATCCCATCTGTCAGATTTACCTCTACTTGGACAATCTCGCAATTTTTAATACCGAATCCTGCGAGTTGCTCAACAACCTTTTCTGCCTGTGTCTTAGAACCATCCTGCAGTCGGTGGTCGACCGTGACTCCAATAACTTCGAGAGCTAATTTTGGAGCTTCAAGGGCAATTGCATAACTCATCGCTAAAGAATCGGCGCCACCAGAGCATGCAACAATAATTTTCTCACCAGCACTGCATTTTTCTAACTCGCTACGCACTGCGCTACGGATCGCTACCATCGCGCTAGTGGCCATCATGGAGATAAGACTAGACCCGACCGCCAAATGGCATAAGCCCTGCAACGCTATACATATTCGAGAAAATCAGGCCCTTGCTTCGAGAATTGGCTTCCCACATCATGCCGTTACCTGCATAAATCGTGATGTGGTGGATGGAGCCGATTGTTCCGTTGAATGAATAGAAAAGAAGATCTCCTGGCACTAGATCGGCAAGTTTCACATGCATTGTGGCTACTGAGTACAAGGCAGCATTTAATCGATCCCACCCCGGATATCCAAGCCCGGCAGATTTATATGCTGCATAGACAAGTCCAGAACAATCATATGAATTTGGTCCTTGAGCGCCCCAGACATATGGCTTTCGCGCCAATACTTGCTTCTTGGCATACGCAACTGCCTTAGCTCTTTGCGCTTCGGTAGAACGTATTGTGGAGCGTCCTTTAAATCCAGTATCGGGCCAGACTTTTTTCTGTCCTGGAGTTATTGCGGCTTGGTTGGCGTTTGCTTCCTCGAGCAAAGCCAATTGTCGCTGCTGTTCAAGTGTTGTTCGAACTTTTTTAGCGCTTGCCAACTCTTTCATCAATTGATCTTGAACTTTTTGCAACTTACTTACTTCCACTTGCTGATCAGCCTTTGCCGCATCTGCAATTTTCTTCGCTGCTGCAACTTTGTCCGTCGCTGCCTGTTGAGCGACTTTTGCCGAATCTGCCTGAGCCTTTGCTGCGCGTGCTGCAACTTCGGCTGCTGTATATCGGTCGAGCGCTGTGGAATTCTGTGCACCAAGAGTTCCTAATATTGACAGTTTGTCGGCAAGATCCTGGGGACCACTTGAACTCAACAGTGGTTCGATATCTGTTAGCCCTCCGCCCATGATGTAGGCGTTAGCCGCTAGCTTGCCAATCGTTCGGTGTGCCGCCGCAACAGCATCTGCCGTCAACTTTGCATGGGCTGCGGCAGCAATAGAAACTTTAATCGCAATTGCTAGTTCGCTTTGGGCCCTTTGATAGGAAGCCCTCGCGCTATCTGACTTTGCAGTCAAGGTTCGCAGCGTTTGATTCGCTGCGTTAAGAGTGGCAGCAGCTTTATCGGCCGCTGCTTTCTTTGCAGCTTCAGCTTTTTTCGCCGCCGCAATTTGTGCAAGAGTTGGTTTGGGAGTTTTTGCGTACGCCGGAGTTGAAGTGCAGAGTAATCCTGCAACCATGGCAAGAACTATCAATCGCGTGCGTCTCACTGGGGAACCTCCTGAGGGCACAATGCTAAATCATCACCCTTCAAAACGTATGCAGATGTGGACCGTGTCTTTAGTTGGCAACATCTCTACGCCTGAAAAGAACTGAAACAACAACAACTCCCAGTACCAGATAGGCCGAAACAACCCACATCGCATGAAGATAGGAGGCTGTGATATCTCCACCTGATGAAATTGTTGTAATGAGCTGGCCGGGCATCCATTTACCAGAATGTTTAACCGTTGCTGCGATGATATTTTCAACTATTAGTAGCCATGCAACTCCAAGAGAAATCGCTGGAATCGGCGCACGAAATATCAATCCGAGGATCATTCCTACAGTGCCGTAGGCAATGACAGAAAGAAACACGTTAATGAAGGTATGAAGGAATGCAATACGTGCATCTCCTGTTGTCCATGCCGTTGTAATGACTTTCGCTTTTCCAGAGAGACCAAAAGCAAGGCTAATGCTTACGATGGCCGAGACAATCACCGTCACTAGCGCAAATGAACACATCGAAAGAAATTTTCCAAGTAGCAGAGTCAAACGTTTTGGTTGACGAACCAATAAATTGCGAAGTGTGCCATGGGTATATTCCTGCGCCATCTGTGAAGCAAATACACAGAGTGCAACTAAACCAAGTAATCCGGCAGCAGTACTGAAACCAATTGTTAAGCCATGTGGTAGCTGGAGAGTTTCCCGAGTGATCGTTCTGCCCTCACGTCCGTTTCCATTTCTGGAATCAATTAAAAGGAAAAGTACTGAAGTCACCAATGCAGTAACTGCAGCTACAGCGCCGACAGTTCCAAGGAAAAGAGTTGGTCGGCGAAGTTTGCGCCACTCTGCAAAAAATACGCGGATCATTCTGAATCTCCTGTCATTTCAAAGAACGTTTCTTCAAGAGTGGGCAGCACTGGCGAAAGTTGTGCCAAAGTGATTCCTGCATCAAAGGCGATTTTGTTTAAGATCGGCGCCCAGTCAGTAGGACCAAGAATGTGGGCTGCGCCGTCAATAATCGTTCCTTCGTGGCCAGCGTCATGTGCAATCTTCAACAACTTACCAAGATCTTGTGGATCCGAACTCTTTGCAATAATCGTAGGTTGCTGACGAAGTAATAATTCTTGTGTCTTGCCTGCAAAAATCACTTCACCTTTGCGCAGCATGACCAATGAATCGCTAATCATTTCAATTTCAGAAAGCAAGTGAGAGGAAACAAAAACCGTGGTTCCTTCATTTGCTAGGTCGCGAAGTAATTCGCGGATTTCTTGGATACCAGCAGGGTCTAAACCGTTAGTTGGTTCATCCAACATGAGCAATTGCGGATTAGGTAATAGTGCAGCTGCAATTCCAAGTCGCTGTTTCATACCGAGTGAATAAGTTTTATATTTAGAATCTCCACGATCGCCCAGTCCTACGCGCTCGAGAAGTCCTTGCACTTGTTCGGTCTCATAGCCGCCCAGTGTTGCAAGTACTCGTAAGTTTTCATCTCCCGATAGCGCTGGGTAGAAAGCTGGTCCTTCAATCATCGCGCCCACGCGATTCAAATAGCGCTCGGGGTGGTTGATTGGCTGACCCAAGATCGTTGCTGTCCCGCCCGTAGGTGAAATCAAACCAAGCAGCATGCGCATCGTCGTCGTTTTGCCTGATCCGTTAGGACCAACAAAACCACAAACCGTGCCAAGGGGTACTTCAAAGTTGGCGTGCGAGACGGCTGGTCGATCCCCATAGACCTTGGTGAGGTCCTTTACGGAGATCGCTAATACTGAATCAGTGTGAGTGGGCACGCTCGCACCTTACACTAATTGCATGAGTAAACGCCCTTGGGGTTATCAGCCCCAAAATGAACGTCCGGAGCCATCCTGGGAGTTACACCCTGATACGCATGCGATCCGAACGGGTTTGGCTCGAAGTGGATTTGGCGAAACATCAGAGGCGCTTTACCTCAATAGCGGTTTCACATATTCAAGTGCAGAGCAGGCAGAAGCCTCCTTCGCTGAGGAAACCGACCATTTTGTTTATGGCCGCTTTGCAAACCCAACGATCTCAATGTTCGAACAACGTCTAGCTGCAATTGAAGGTGCCGAATTGTGCGTCGGCACGGGTTCTGGAATGTCAGCCATGTTCGCATCCGTTGCATGCCTAGTTAAGTCGGGCGATCGCATCGTTGCATCGGCTTCTATGTTTAGCTCTTGTTACGTTGTCCTAATGGAAATTCTTCCCAAATGGGGCATTACGACAGAACTCGTCAAGGGAAATGATCCAGAGGATTGGGCGAAAGCACTATCGCAACCAACGAAAGTGGTCTTTTTAGAAACTCCAAGCAACCCAATGCTGGATGTCGTAGATATTCGTATGGTGAGCGATTTGGCTCACAAAGTGGGCGCCACTGTGATCATTGACAACGTTA
The DNA here is from genome assembly GCA_903924485.1 of uncultured Actinomycetes bacterium. GTDB lineage: Bacteria > Actinomycetota > Actinomycetes > Nanopelagicales > Nanopelagicaceae > QYPT01. Next base: position 16,914 of record CAIYBL010000051.1, on the reverse strand, counting down.
TGGCTTCTCCCGTTTTGCAAAAGCCACTTGAACACGGCGCCGATGTAGTTATGTATTCCGCTACAAAACATATTGATGGACAAGGCCGTGTTCTTGCTGGTGCGATTTTGGGCAATGAGAAATACATCAAAGAGCAACTCAATCCATTTATTCGTCACACCGGACCTTCACTGAGTCCATTTAACGCATGGGTTCTTGTTAAATCACTTGAGACTATGAGCATGCGTGTAGATCGCATGAATAAGAGTGCGCAGTTAATCGCTGAATTTCTTGAAACGCGTCCTGAAATCAAGAGTGTTCGCTACCCAGGATTGAAATCTCACCCTGGCTATGCAGTTTCGCAAAAGCAGATGGATGGTGGTGGATCTACGATTGGTATCGAGTTTGCCGGGAAACGAGCTAATGCCTTCGCTTTTATGAATGCTTTACGCGTCATAGATATCTCTAATAACTTAGGAGACAGCAAGTCACTCATAACCCACCCTGCTTCTAGCACTCACAGGCGTTTGGCGCCTGAAGTGCAAGCCGAGATGGGCATCACCGAATCAGTATTGCGACTATCTGTTGGGCTAGAACATTCAGCAGATCTTCTACGGGATATCGAACAAGCCCTTTAAACTACTAGTTGCGCCGCAACCAGTAGCAGTGAATATAAACTCAAATATGTAATAGACCAATGGAAAATCTTTCCTGCAGTCTTCGCGTAGGAATCTGAGTTATCCCGCAACTGCAAGAGTTGATAGGCAAATACGAGTCCTAAAGCAATCGTTATCGCCAGTGCCCATACAGGCAACTTCGCCGTCTCGATGAGGACGATCGACGAAATGATCATTGCAATCGTGTGCAACCACATCTCAAGTCGAACGCGGGCACGCGTCGCAACAACAGGAAGCATTGGGACTCCCGCTGCTGCATAGTCATCTTTATATTTAATTGCGAGCGCCCAAAAATGTGGCGGCGTCCAGAAAAAGATTACGAAGAAGAATGCGACTGCTGAGATTGATAATGAGTTAGTAATAGCGGCCCATCCGATGAAAACCGGCATACATCCAGCGGCCCCTCCCCACACGATGTTCTGTGCCGTACGACGCTTTAATCCCATCGTATAAACCACAACGTAGAAAGTAATAGCGATAAAAGTTAAGAGTGTTGCAAGGGGGGTAGTGAACTCCCAAAAAATAACCAACGAAAGTACGCCAATGAAACTCGCAAATATAATTGCTTGTTTTTTGTTAAGCACACCAGTGACGAGTGGACGTTTGGCAGTACGAGCCATTAACCGATCTAAATCTGTTTCAATCACCATGTTAAATGCATTTGCAGAGCCAGCAGCAAGTGTTCCGCCAATAATCGCTGCGAGAGTTACCCCCCAACCTGGTAAACCTTTGTTCGCTAAGACCATCGCAGGTAGCGTTGAAATCAATAAGAGTTCAACAACCCTCAATTTCATTAGGTCCATGTACCCGCGGGCTTTTTCTCGCGTGCTCACAGGCGTGAAGATTGTCATTGGGCAAGATTACTCAGCATCGTCGAACGGCGTTCCCAGGTTTCTCACAGAGAGGCAGGTTAATTTTCACCTAACGAAAGGGAGTCATCATGACTACGAATATTCCAAAGCCTGAGTGGTTTGAGCTAGCAGATGTCGACAATGAGGGCGCCTTTGCTCGTCGTGGCGGGATAACCCGACGTGGACGTATAGTGGCATTGGCAGCTCCTCTTCTCTTGGTTGCCACCGCCTTTGGATATACCCAAGTCTCTGACCCAGGGGCAGCTGTTGCCACCCAGGTCACGGCGCCCGCCCAGGTTTCTCAAGCCTCTGCCCCTACGAACAAGGCTGCGAATACCATCTCTCTCACCAAGCCAGTAAATCGGGCCTCAAATGAGAACGAGGGAAGCGACGACTAATTTGTAGTCGCGGCTTGCTCGATTTTAGGAGCAGCAATCTTTCCTAGCATTTGATCCAACGTCGTTCGTGCCTCGTTAGTGGGTAAATCTCCCACTCGAATATGGTCAGCAATTCCTACAAAAATATATTCATGAGTCCCAGATTCAACATATCCGGCCAAACTAACCGTGCCATCGAGTGTCCCTGTTTTTGCTCGGACTAAACCCACTGCTTGTGGCGCAGTTGTGCGATAGCGAGTTTCAAGTGTTCCGCTAACACCGGAAATTGGAAGGCCTTCGTAAAGCGGCGTAAAGCGAGGATCATTCCTAACCGCCAATAACAAATTCCCTATCACTCGGGCGTTAAGTCGATCCGCTTTGGAGTACCCACTGCCGTCATGAATGTACATACCTGTAGCTGCTACGCCTAGCTTGGCCAAAGTCGAACGAATTACTAAGTCCACGCCAATATCGTTCATCCCAAAGCCAGCAGCGCCTGCTGCTGCTCGAGCGAGTCGCTCGGCCACTAAATTATCGCTATAGGTTAGAGCGAATTTCAACATATCTGAGACTGTAGGAGAAGTTGTTGATGCAATTTCAAGCCCAGTATTGGCGCTCACAGTTGCAGAAGACACCCCTAACACAGTTGCTGTAATTCCTTTTAAGTGAAGGGCGCTCTGCATCGCGACCACATCTTGTGAATACACGCCGCGATAAGAAAGAGTAATCGAGTGCGATAGCGAACTCTTTTTGATTTCTGCTATAACTTTATTGACAAAGTAAGAAGTCCACGCACGATGGTACTTTTGCGCGTCGACATAATTTGTTGTCATCCATGGATCGAAATCGCCGGTAAGTAAAAATGCCGTTGGGCTATCACCCGAGAATAACTTCGTTGTGTATCGCAAATCTGGACTTAAGTATTCAAGAGCGGCAGCAGCAGAAAATGTCTTCAAAACTGATGCGGGTCGCCTCAGCGAATCAGCATCCTTCTCATAGACAACCTCCCCCGTTGATTCATCAATCAGCAAGAGGGCGGGACTAGCCAGAGTGGGTGACATAGAAATCTGAGCAAAGTATTTAGGAATTGCGGCTCCCGAAAGGAGAGTTGAACCATCAGCGGGCGTTGTCGCAAGTACTACCAAAACCGTTGCTGATAGTGCTGCAAAGCCCTTCTTCAAGGAACTATCTCCAGAATGAAGCGATAAGAATATTGAACGTAGTGAGCCCTACCAAGGAAAGCCAAACAGAATTCTTGATTTCTGGCTTCTTTGAATTACGAAATAGCAAAATCAAAATCACAGCGAGAACTGCAAACTTGACACTTACCCATCCATTGTTCAAGAGCGGCCATTTATCTGCATTTTCCGAATGAAGAGGCGTGCGTAAACCGACCATCGCGAGTCCAGCAACTAGAGCAGTCAGAGCGCTATGCAGCGCGCCAGATGGAACCATGCGAGGGCTCTTCTTAAATTGAAGAAGCAGGAGCGCTAAGAGTCCTACTACCGAAAGAATATGTATCACTAACAGAACAGAATTAACCCAGCCCAGTGCAGTCACAAATTTCTCCTTCGTACGAGCGCGCAGATAGCGTTTCCGATGTATTCAGTTTAGAGTGCCCATCATGCTTCCACCAGCAACTATAGGACCCGGCGAATTCTTCCCTGTCGTTGGCGTTGGTCCTCATCCTGAGCCTTTGCCGAGTGACGCTCATTTTGACCCTGAACTTCTCGCCAATGGAGACCGCAGAAATGTTTTAGATAAGTACCGATACTGGAGCGTCGAGGCGATTGTCGCGGATCTCAACACGAAGCGGCACGGTTTGCAGATTGCCATTGAAAATTGGCAACACGATCTCAATATCGGATCAATCGTTCGTACTGCCAATGCATTCAATGTCTCTGGCGTTCATATCGTAGGAAAGCGCGATTGGAATAAGCGCGGCGCCATGGTCACCGACCGATACCTCACCGTCATCCACCACCCCACCGTTGAAGATCTCGCTCAGTGGTCTGCGGAGAATGACCTTCCGCTTATTGGCATCGATAACGTCCTTGGATCCCTTCGCCTAGAAGGCGCCCAATTGCCTGAGAAATGCGTGCTTTTGTTCGGGCAAGAGGGTGCTGGTATGTCAGATGCAGGAATTGCTGCTTGCTCGGTTATGTACGCGATTGATCAATATGGCTCAACAAGATCAATGAATGCGTCTGCCGCCGGTGCAATTGCTATGTATCACTGGGCCTTGCAACATCTTCCTCGTTAAGAAGTTCTGAAACCGAAGCAAGCCGCCTAAGGATTTCGTCAGCTTCTTCAATTCGCCCAAGGGTGCGCATGACATCTGACATTCGGGTTTCAACGTCAATGATGAAATCGAAATCCCGTGGGTCCTCATCGGTGGAAGTTTGAAGCACGCGATCTAACGTGGCCAAGCCATCTTCCAATTTACCTAAGAGTATCTGCGCTTTGCCATATTCCAACAAAGCGAAAGTTTCACGGGAGTGATCATGCGCGGTCTCAAAGACATCAAGTGCTTTTCTTGCTGTCTCCAACGCTAAATCACCTTGCCCTAATTCAACGAGGCAACCAGCAATCTTTTGGTCACAACGTCCCACGTGAATAACTTCGCGATTTTTCTTATACAAAGCGCGAGCTTCCGTGAAGCTGGCTAGCGCATCATCCCAATTCTTTATCTCGCGATAAGCGCAACCAATGAGGTGTAAATCATTTGCTGCGCCAATTTCATCGCCGTCAACGAGATGCTCTTGAGCGCACTCACGCATCGTGTCGATAACCTTCTGATAATTCTTGGATGAATACCACCACTCGCCAAGAGTGCACGCGAGTTCTAGGGCAATCGGAGATTTATTAGTGCGCAGGATCTCAACAGCCTTGCTCATTGCATGTGCAGCTTCTTCCATGCGCTTGAGTTGATTAAGGTTGTATCCAATTGCAGAGTAAGCCTGTGCTAAACCCTCACTTGGTGCATTTGATCCAAGGTCTGAATAAATATCGCAGGCAGTTTCCGCCAGCGCGAGCGCCTCGTCGTATTGGCCGCGCGCGTAGATCCGTGCACTCAACTCGTAGTAAGTACTGGCACGTTCTGCACCATCCACCTCAGGAATGCGATCCCACAACATCTCTTCAGTTATGAGCTCGTCCTGACCTGCCTCATCATCTTCGCTCATATCGCCTCCGTCACCCTTCAAACTCTATACTTACAGCCAAGGGACGGTGAGCATAACGCGTATGAAAAAACTAGAAGGTTCACGCTGGAAAGTCCTCTTGGCGGCACGGGTTTTGCTCATTCTCGGGATAGTAAATATCGGCTCTAGCATCTCAAAGCCCTTTCATAGAAGAATCCACTTAATAGAGTCAATTGCCCCAAAGGGTTGGCCAAATCTGGCTACTGCAGGATCCATCATCGTTGGTGTCCTTCTCATGGTTCTCTCATTCGCCATCGCCAGGCGCAACCACGTGGCGCATTTGATTACCGAATTCTTGCTCATCACCAGTGCAGCGTTGGATGTCCTCAAGGGTTTCTATCTCGCCCCAGCACTTGCCGCGTTAACACTTGCGGTATTCCTGTTTGTTATTCGGAAAGAGTTCTACGCAAAACCAGTTCGAAAAGTTTTCACCCGAGCTGGCATTATTTTCGCTCAGTTTGCGCTCATGAGTTTTGTGATCGGCTTAATTTTATTGTTCGCTCCAGACAAACTTTTTGAGGCTGAAGTGAGTTTTTCACAGATGGCTCAAACGGTTCTTCGCTCACTCATTGGACTTTCGGGTCCTTCGCATTTTGTAAGCCATAGAGAACAAGATGTTTTCGATTATGCAATGGCTGGTTTAGGGCTTCTCACTCTCATCTCCCCTTTACTTGCACTCCTACAGCCCAGCCCGCCTAAGCCACATATGAGTGAGGAAGATGAGAACGCACTACGCGCACTCTTGGTGGAATTTGGTGAGCGAGATTCAGTAGGGTACTTCGCACTTCGCGAAGATAAAAGCATTATTTGGTCAAGTACCCGCAAATCTGCAATCACCTATCGAGTTGTTGGTGGATGCGCCCTATCGAGTGGTGATCCGATTGGAAATCCGGATGCATGGCCACAGGTAATGCAATCATTTATCCAACTGTGTCGAGAAAATGGATGGACACCTGGGGCAGTGGGTTGCAGCGAAGAAGCGGGAGAAATCTGGGTGCGTGAGGCCAATATGGTTGCCCTTGAAATCGGTGATGAAGCGATCGTCCATGTGGCTGAGTACGAACCAGATAATCCCCGCTATCGAAATGTTCGACAATCAGTCCGCCGAATTCTTAAACAAGGCTTCGAAACTCACGTTTATAGATCTTCTGAAATGACTCCTGCAATGCGAGCCGAACTTACGCACGACTCCAAAAAGTGGAGAGATGGCGCGACAGAGCGCGGATTCATGATGGGACTTGGTCGAATTGCAGAAGAGAACGAACCAGATTTACTCATTGTTACCGCTTCAAAAGATGGAGAGCTTCGCGGTATTTTGCAATATGTTCCGTGGGGCGCAAAGGGTCTTTCCCTTGATCTCATGAGACGCGCGCCGCATTCCGAGTCGGGCATTAATGAGTTGATGATTGATGCAACGATCAATTATGCGCGTGAACACGACATAGATCGCGTCTCACTCAACTTTGCCGCATTTAGATCGGCCTTCGAGCGAGGTGCGCAATTGGGGGCAGGACCTGTCATTAAATCCTGGCGAAGTATCCTGCTCTTTTTCTCCAGGTGGGTGCAGATGGAATCTCTGTATCGGTTTAACTCAAAATTTAGGCCAGAGTGGGTCCCTCGCTACATGATGTTCCGCAAGAATTCTGATCTACCTAAAATAGGATTGGCAACACTGCGAGCCGAGGCATTTATCGGTTCACGTACGATAGAAACAAAGAAGACCACGACTCTGAATTAATCAAAGTTGTGGTCTTCCCTGGATAACAAATAACTATGGCTTCTTTGTTGCCTTCGCTTTAGAGCTCTTCTTAATCAGGCTCTTCTTGATCAAATTCGTCTTTGGCTTAGAGGCTCCCTCTTCAGCTTGCCCAGTGGAAGATTCACTCATCTCGTGAGTTGCAGTGCCTTCCCCTGCTTTTGCCTTTTTAGTTGGCTTGGCAATTGTTGGTGCAGCCGAGGCTGCAAATGAAACGGAAGTTCCTGCAAGGACTAAACCAGTGGCAAGTGCAATTGTGGCGACAATCTTCTTCATATGTAGCTCCTAGTTATCTTATGATGGGCGTGTGGGCAAGGGTGAATGATGACAAATTCAGATGGGAGAGCGGTGTGAAAGTGACCGCGCAACCTGAGAATTAATTGAGAGTTTTAGGCAATTGCTCCCGAGTGAGCATTCTTTGCGCGAGCCGGCACATCGGTAATGGCTGGTCTCCATTTAGCCAGCGGACCCTTAGTCAGTCCCTTGAGAATCTCGATCGTTACTAAACGAGCATCGGTTTGAGTATCTTTGGAAATATTTGGATGCCACGGGCAAATATCATCAATGACGCAGGTCCATCCATTTGTCCCAATATCGATTATGCCCGCGCCTTTTGAGTTTGTGTAATAGGTCGCCATTGTCGTAATAAGTTGCCCGCGGAATTTAATGCTCGAGCTAGCAAGCGATTCAACTGCAGGTCCGGGTGCATATAGAGGTGAATCAACTTCGCGCCCCACGATGTTCTTTAGAGCATTGGGGTGTCTTTCTGTATTGAACGGCCAGCGATCTGGATGTGCAATCGTGTAATCGCCATCAACCCCAAGTCCGACATATTGGGAGCCTAAAAGCATTGATTCTGGCTGATGAATTGGGGCGTTACGCCATTCGGTGGTAGCCAATAGCGGGTTCAAACGAGTGGGATCTGATTTAGAACCACGCCACATTGTCATTTCTCGCGCGCTGCTATCCAAAAGAGGTCTGTTGTAAATTGCGTTTCCGCCGAAGGAAACAAGATTTACACCACGATCAACTGCAGACTGAAGAGATTCTCGCATCCGTGTCGTCCAATATTCTGCATGGCCTCCGAGAATAATTGAGCTTGTATTAGCAAGTGCCGATGCATCTTTATTCAATTCAATATCAGTTACGTAGTTCATATCAATGCCGAGTTGCTCGGCCAATTTTAATACCGGATATTCCATGTATCTAAATTGACCAGAACCATCGCCATCGTACGGGCGATTAAACGAAACAACGCTTGCTTTTGTAGCACGCGTTCCATTTGGACCTTTATACAACGAATATCCGCCCCACTGGTTGTAGGACTGCCATGTTAAAACCGATGAGACAAAAGTGATTTCGCTTTTGTTCTGTGGATCAATAACTGTCAACGGAACGAATGAAGCATCGCCACTTCCGTCATCCAACCTGATTAAGTACTGACCTGGAACGGTATCTTTGGTAACTTTGAATTCCCATGCCACCGGCCAACTCGTTGTCACGGTGGATTTCGGCGCTGAAGATATTTGTATCTTTGACCCTACAGGAATTGGTTTTGTCGTAATGGTTTCCACTAAACGTGCACCAGTACCGCCGTAATAGCCCATTCTGAAAACTCGAATATTTACGGGTACGTCATTTCCCGTAATGTGTAATCCGATAGTTTCGCCACAAGTGGCACTTTGAGCATCAAACCAACCCTCAACAGTTTTCGCCGCGAGTGCTCGAGCAAGTGTTTTGATCGGAGAAGTTTTCTTCTCTTTAGACCCATAATCTCCACTGTATTCAAGGGGAATTCCTTTTGACCAGGCTGCATCACCAGTCTTGAGATTTTCTCGCTTAACCCACCCAGTTGCGCTATCCCACCCGCATGCCGTGGATGCCACAGATTTTCGAGCAGCGCTGGCTTGTGACTCAGAAATAATGGGTAGGACAAGGACGCAAGCCACAATCAATATAAGTGGGGATCTAATTTTCGCAAACACGATGAAACTCCAATCGAGTGAGGAAACCTACAAGTTCCAAGGTTACGGACAGCGCCCCCAGCAAGCCAACCAAAAGCACGCCTACCTGCTGTGAGAATGCTCAATTTCAGCAGGACGAGGTGAAAATCTCCCTTTATACTTTGCTAGATGCAAACGATTTGCATCTAAGAATTAGGACGTTCCGAGGGGTTTGAGCATGAATATCGTCGTGAAGGAGCCCCAGCGGATCCCCTTGCGCCAGCGCCTGAGTCGCGATGAATGGCGCCGTATATACGCGATGTTTGGGTTCATTGCTTTTTTGCATATCGCCGGTGCCGCTCTCATGTTCGCTGCAACCAGCGGGCACTACAAGTTGTCAGATGGCTCCCTCTTTGGATGGGGCACCGCTGCCCTGGCCTACACACTAGGCATGCGTCACGCCTTTGATGCCGATCATATTTCCGCCATTGATAACACGACTCGTAAATTGATGTCGGAGGGAAAGCGCCCCCTCGCGGTCGGGTTCTTCTTCTCCCTTGGCCACTCATCGGTCGTTGCAACGCTCGCAATCTTGCTCAACTTTGGTATCAAAGCGCTAGGTGTTCAACTAAAAGATCAGAATTCTTCGTTGCACCATTACACGGGACTTATCGGGACAACAATCAGTGGAACGTTTTTGATGTTGATCGCCGTTCTCAACCTAGTTATCTTGATTTCAATTCTTCGAGTTTTCTTTGACATGCGAAAGGGTATGTATAACGAAGAAGAGCTAGAAAAGCACTTAAACTCACGAGGCTTGCTGATGCGCTTCTTTGGTCCAATAGCGCGTCGGATTGACGCTAGTTGGAAAATGTATCCGCTTGGAATTCTCTTCGGCCTTGGCTTTGACACCGCAACGGAGATCGGATTACTTGTACTTGCTGGGTCATCCGTAATTGCAGGGCTTCCTTGGTGGGCAATACTTTCTTTGCCGATGTTTTTTGCCGGAGGAATGAGTTTGCTCGACACTATTGATGGTTCATTCATGAACTTCGCATACGGCTGGGCATTTTCCAAACCCGTTCGCAAGGTGTATTACAACATTGTGATTACCGGGCTCTCTGTTTCTGTTGCGCTCTTTGTTGGAGGCCTTGAAATCCTGCAAGTGATTGTTAAGCAGCTCAACCTTACAGGTGGACTATGGGACTACGCGGGAAGATTTAATCTCAACTCTGCTGGCTTCATAATTGTCGGGCTCTTCGCAGTGGTGTGGATTGTTGCCTTGGCTCTCTGGCGCTTTGGCAAAATTGAAGAGCGTTGGCACAACAAGGCACATACTTCACAACTCAACCGCGGTGAAATCTCTGACCACGCAAAGGCGGGAATTGAATTAGGGCCAATTCGTGATGCTTTTAAGATCGATTAAGGCGAATTCTCCCTTGGCTGATTGCCGCGCCTAATAAAACTATTGCGCCACCTACTGGTTGATTCCAGGAAATACCTTCACCTAGGAAAATCACACCTACGAGAACGGCAATCACTGGCGTCACATATGTGACCGAGCTAGCGATGGCGCTTCCCGCAGCTGCCATAATCTGGAAATTCCAAATGTAGGCAAATCCCGTGCCAAAGACTCCCAATGCAACCATCGCGAATACCGGACCCGGGCGGTAGTAATCACGGGCGATTCCGTCCATCAAATAGAAAGGCAGAAGTGTCGCAGCCGCGAGTGAGACTTGTGTGGTTGCAGCAGCTTCTGGTTCTAACTTGTAAGGCAAGACAAACTTTCGCGAATAGGGAAAGGCAAACCCGTAGCAAAGCACTGCAGCGAGTAAAGCAATAATCGCGGAGATGGGATTGCTGCCAAGCCCATGCCATGCACCAAGGACGGTGAGAACTCCGAGAAAACCAATCACCAGGCCGATCACCTGGTGACTCTTGGCCTTTTCTTCGCGAAAGACAATCATCATCACAGACAGCGTCATAAGTGGAGTTACTGCATTAATGATTCCTGCCAAAATTGACGTGACGTGAGTTTCGGCAACTCCGAAGAGCACCCCAGGGACAACGTTGAGTAACATCGCTACAACCCACAAGTGCGCCCATATCCGCTTATCTGTGGGTAGTGAAATCTTTCGAGATTTGCTGACAACAACTAGTGCAAGTGCACCAAGGGCGGTGCGCCCAAAGGCGACTCCGACGGGAGTTAAGAAATCCAATCCCAATTTAATAAAAATGAATGAACATCCCCACACAATTCCCAAAGCTATATAGGCAGGAAGCCAGGACTTGTTAGAAATCAAAGAAGGCACCACGCAAGGTTAGCGCAGTGCCTTCTTCTTAAGGGTAAATAGTTCTACGTGAACGAGAGAGTGAATGCTCCTAGAAGAGATGAAACAGTCATCCAGATCCACCAGACGTTAACGATATCTACATGCCAATGGTCAGAAACGTAGATCCCTAGACGTGAGCGGTTCCAGTTGCCAAGTGAAATAAATACCGTGAACAGTAAGTGCATGAAGTTCAATCCGGCTATTAAGTAATAGCAAGAAGCATATGCACCCATTGTGATTGTGAATGATGCGCTGTTGATTTGCATACCTTGATACACAAGACCGACAAGGCTTGCAATCAAAGCCATCAATGAACCCAGTTTCAACTGTGTCTGATTTTTTGCGCGAACTCCAGCAAGTGCGTATCGGTGTGTTAGTAATCCAACTGCAGCAATCGCCGTCAGATACCAAGCACCCATACTGGACACAGGTGTTGTTGCACCTGCTGTGTCACTTGCCTTTGGTAGCCACATTCCGTTGACGTTCTGACCTTTGAGGTAGAAGTAAACGAAGATGACGCTGAGTGCGAATGCAATATCAGCAACCAGGATCAAGATTGCGCCGAGGCGGTTTCGTGATCCGACTGCATCTGGATGCTCGTGATGTGGGTTTGAATGTGCGTGAGTTTCTACGCTCATGATTGCGTCCTTCCATATCCGTAGGCATCTTCAGTAACAACTGGAAGAACCTCAAAGTTTTCTAGAGGAACCGGATTCGGCACTGTCCATTCCAAAGTCTTTGCAAACCAAGGATTCATCGGCGCCATAATTCCGTTGCGCCATGATGAGATCATGCCGTACAACAGAACCAACATTCCAGCCATGATTACGTAGGCACCAGCAGTGGTGACCATGTTGCCCTGACTAAACATGTGAGCGTAAGCCTCAACACGTCGTGGTTGACCAGCAAGGCCGACCATAAACATTCCCATGAATGCGACGTTGAACCCGATTTGAATTAACCAGAAGGCAACCCAACTCAAAGTCTTATCAAACATGCGCCCTGTCATCTTTGGGAACCAGAAGACTAGAGATGCGATTGCACCAGTAAGTCCTGCGCCCATCAGCGTGTAATGGAAGTGCGCAGTCACATACATCGAACCATGCAAGAAGGCATCAGCAGGAACGTCAGAGAGATAGATGCCAGTAATGCCACCGATCATGAAGTTCCAGAGAAGTGCGTAAATGGAAGCTGTTGGCATTGTCATCCAAAGACGACCACGCCAAAGCGTTCCAATAAGCACTAAGAAGAGCATTCCTGTTGGGATCGAAATCAATTCGGTCGTCAACATAAATGGACCAGCCAATAGCGGCGCCCATCCAGTCATGTACATATGGTGAGCCCATACGAGAACCGAGAGTCCCGAGATTCCAGCAATACCCATGATTGCCAAATTGAAGCTAAAGAGTGGGCGACGCGTAAAGACAGGCGCCATCTCCATCAAGGCTGCAACTGCAGGAATCAGAATTACGTATACCTCAGGGTGGCCCATGATCCAGAACAGGTTCTCGTATAGCCATCCGCTTCCGCCGCCACGAGTGTCGTAGAAAGTGGATCCCGTTGCGCGATCCAGCGCCGACATAACTTGGGAAAGGAAAAAGACTGGGAACGCTGGCAAAGCCAATGCAACCGAGGCCACCGTTCCGTAGATGAAGATAGGTGTGCGGTTCCATGTCATGCCCTTTGCACGCATCTTCACAACAGTTGTTGTGATGTTTGCGCCAGCGACCATCGTTGAGATCGCAAAGATGCAGATGAACATGATGTAACCATCCATGCCAGGAGGTGCCTGATCTGCGAGGGGGTTATACGCAGACCATCCTGTTGGAATTCCACCTAAGAAGAAGGAAGAAAGGATTGGCGGAATTGCGGCCACGATCAACCAGAAGCTCAGTGCGTTTAGGCGAGGGAATGCCATATCGCGCGCGCCAATCATGATTGGCATGATGAAGTTACCGAAAGGTCCGGTGATCATGATGATCGTTCCGACGATCATGATGATTCCGTGAGTTCCGACAATCGCGTTATAAGTCTGAGGTTGAAGCCAACCGCCACCTGGATGACCAAGGTTGGTACGAATCAACATTGCAAGAACACCGCCAACAAAGAAGATGATGGTGGTAACTACCAAGTATTGAATACCGACAACCTTGTGATCTGTTGTGTAGCGGAAGTAGCGCTTTATGCCAAGATCTTTACCGGCATAAAACATATTTTCGTCATGGTTCAGATCTTTTCCGAGTAACCAGCGGAATGGCCCGATGAGTGCGCCGATTCCAGTCATGAAACCGATAAACCAACCGATCATAGAAAGCAAGACCCACTGATCACGGTTGGACTTAATGAATGATCCGTCAGTGTTTGCTGGCAAGAACGCTTTCGCGGCGTACCAGAAAACAATGGCCATAATAATTCCAAGACCAAATGCCGTGAAGACGTTCAATCTTTCTATCAGCGCTTTCTTTGACGCTGAATGTCCCGGAGCAGAAGCTGGACGATTAGTTAATGTAGTCATCAGGCTTTGCCTCCTTGGCTTTGGATCCAGGTGTCATAGTCAGCCTGGCTCACAACGTGAACTTTCTTCTGCATATATGCGTGATAGAGGCCGCAAAGTTCTGCGCACCGCAAGTCATAGATGCCGATCTTGTTAGGTGTCACTGAAGTTTCTGTCACATAACCTGGATTTGCATCCACTTTGATACCCATCTGCACAATCCAGAATGAGTGAACAACATCTTTAGATGTCACATGGAATACAACAGGCTTATCAACTGGGAGATAAAGATCTTGACTTCGAGTGGTGCCGTTATCGACGTAATCGAAGTTCCAAACCCATTGCTGTCCCGTGACATTAATGTTCATTGCTTTTCCGTTAAGCAAGGCAGCGTTGTCGTTTTGCAAGACAATCATTCCCCAGATAACCGCGAAGAGACACAAGATTGCCGAGACAACCAGCCATGTCGATGCAGCTTTTGGGCTATTTCGAATCCCGTGATCGGCATCTGCGGGTGGCGCATCTCCATAGTGACGCTTTGCCATAAGGGTTGTTGCTGCCATTGCCGCAACTAGTCCAGCTACAGGAGAGGCCGCCCAGGTAAAGACGCGCATCATGTTGATCGTCGTTGACATTGTCTCTGATGCAGGGGCGCCCATTGCGCGCACCTGAACAGTGGAAGCAACAAAACCAATAATCGCAGTGAAGACAACCCAAAGGATTGCAGTTTTTTGTACATCCTTGCTCTTCAAAATAGAAGGACGCTTTGGAGTTTCTACTTCAGACATTGTGTGCGCCCCCTTATGCGTTCGCTACGGTGAAGTTGCCGGACATATAACCTTGTGTAGACATTGGTCCACCAAAGCGAGCTGTTGTTCCATCACCGCATGGGTATTCGCAGTTCCACACATACTCACCGGCATCGCCAGTGATGAAGGAAAAGGTGACCACGTTCGGTGTTGTGGAATAACCAGAATCAGGAACTGCAGAATCGGCAAGTGACGGCAGTGGAACACTGACAAAGAGTTGTGATTTCGCATCAGCTAAACCGTGCAGGGTAAATGTGTGACCCACTGCTTCTGGATCCACGGATGTAACTACCTTGCCGTTGAGTGTTGCCGTGCCATCCATGGTTCCGTGCACTGTTGCAAAGAAGTCATTAGTAATGCGAGCGCCCGAGTCATATTGCTTAATGGTGATTGTGATCACTGAATGTGCTGGGACTTTAAAGTTTGTGTAATCGCCGTATGTCACCCAATCAGGATGAACGCCACCATCTTTACCGTGGCTTCCCGCCATTGAATCGGGATAGGCAGCCATATCGAGTGTGTAGTGAGGCAACGTTCCTTGAGGAGTCACCATTGTTCCTGCTGGTGTTGCAGCGAGCACTCGTGAATCATTCTTTGCACTGGCAACATACGTACCAATTCCAGCGATTACCGCTGCGCCTAGAATGACTGTTCCGAGTGCGGCGAAGAACCGCTTATTCATAAAGACCCCCCTCGAGGTGAACCAGGCCACAAGTGAGCGAGCCTAATCGGTAAAGAGTAAAGGGTCTTCTCTCAATCTCCTATACCTTTTTTGGGTGTTATCTCAGGAATTTATACCTGAGAGTTTTCTGAGTGGGGATACCTCCTGTTTTTTTCGGGCTAGAAACCTCGCGCGCATTTGCCGTTGGGTTTACTCTCGCAACCTATGGACATGGGCGCAGCTACGGACTTTTGGTCCAGTTGGCAATTAGCACCGGCAATCACGATTCCATTACTTATCTCCGAATACCTTTACCTACGCGCAACGGCCAATTCCGTGAACCCGCTAGCCAAACGTCAACGCCGATTCTTTTTATCAGGCTTAGGCACAATTGCTTTTGTTGTAAGTACTCCTATTGGGGTGCATTCGGCCAATCTCTTTTGGTGTCACATGATTCAACACGTCACTTTGATGATGGCCACGGGACCGCTTCTAGTTCTTGGCACGCCTTCCACTTTTCACCCAAAGAACAAAGTGTTCGAGTTTCTTTCTTCTCCAGTCTTTAGTTGGTTGATTTACGCATCAATGATGATCGGAGTACACCTTCCTGGTCCACACGTATTTATTATGGAGCGACCATGGGTACACAACTACCTTGAGGTTCCGCTCTATTTCATCGTGGCATATTTCTTTTATTTCAATCTGCTCGATCGCAACCTTTTCGGCCGTCGCATTTCACCAGCATTCGCAGTGATCTCTCTCTTTCTCATGATGGTTCCAGAAACTCTTACTGGTTTCTTTATTTACATATCCCCTAAATCTCTCTACAACAATATGTTTACCTTGGATGATCAGCGCCGAGGTGGATCCATCATGTGGTCAGGCGGCATGATCATCGACGCGATCTGGATGTCCTTTGCTGTTTATCACTGGATCAAAAGCGAGGAACGAAGATCAGTTTCAGTGGATGCGGAAATTGCTGCCGACGCAGCCGCGCAATTGTTGAGTGATAACGGGAAAGAGAAAGGTGAATCGTGATGGCTAAAAATTCGTCGCACGATTTTGAAACCAATGAGCCAGCTTGGATTCACGAAGAAGCAGGCGGGGAAAAACCAGTCTCTGACAAAGCCAAAAAGTGGCTAACGGTAGGCATGGTCCTGGCAGTTCCTTTTTGCATGTGGGCCGGTTGGTTTGAATTTGGCCGCGCACAACACGGCAATTGGCGGGCGTGGGTCTACACATTTGAATGGCCATTCTTTGGCGCTATTGCCATTTACTTATGGCGACGACTTCTCAAGGGTGACATGCCAAAAATTCCTAGGCCAGATCTTGATGCCCTCGCACGCGAAGCTGATGAAAAAGAGGGTAATAAAGAAAAGAATTAGCGGCGGAAGGTGAACCAAAGCATGCAACTCACACAGACTCCGACCATGGCGATGATCACCATATAGACCGCCTGCATATTTCTTGTTGCACTAAATTCACCCATGAGGCGCTTATCGCGCGCAATGCCAAACATATAGAACAGCAGTGGCAACAATAGGACTGCATTGAGCACCTGAGTCCAGATCAAAATTGTCACAAGCGGTGCACCGGGCAATAAGACAAGCCCAGCGGCAATCACTGTAATTGCGGCGAAAGTTCCGTAGAACAACGGCGCCTCTGCGTATCCATCATCAAGAGCAGCAGGACGCCCAGTGAGGTCGCTGACTGAATACGCCGTTGACAACGGCAAAATAGATGCAGCAAGCAACGCAGCACCAATAAGACCGATCGCAAATAAATCCTTAGCAAGAGTTCCAGCAAGAGGTTTCAAAGCGGCAGCGGCTTG
>CAIYBL010000050.1 GCA_903924485.1 uncultured Actinomycetes bacterium | reverse complement strand
TACTCATTTTTTCAGATACCTTTAATGGTTTTGATTTATTCACCTGCGCTGGAAAACGTTAAACCAGAATGGCGCGAAGCTAGCGACTCACTAGGTGGAAATCGACTCACTTATTTCCTCCGGATTACCGTGCCCCTACTCTTTCCAGCATTTCTCTCGACAGCGCTATTGCTCTTCGCAAATTCGTTTTCGGCCTATGCCACCGCTCGCGCGATGACATCGGGAACGCTGCCGCTCATGCCTTTGCTCATTGGAAACCTTGTGGATGGAAATGTCATTGCAAATCAAGAGCACCTAGGTCACGCCATGGCCGTGTGCATGGTTGGCGTTTCTATTATCGTGATGAGCATCTATCTGCTGGTTTTGAAATTTTCAAAGGTTAAACGATGAAGCAGAAACTCAATATATCTAATTACATCGTCTTGCTTGCTGCGACAGCATTCTTCGTTTTCCCACTGATAGCTGCTTTTGAGTTTTCGCTACGATCAAACCAAGGTAAATCTCACGACTGGAGCAATTACCAGTGGATTCTTCACGAACCAGGTTTTAGAACTAATCTAGGCGTTTCGATACGCCTAGCTTTGTTGACTGCAGTTGCAGTTCTGGTCTTGATGGTCCCGACCATTGTCTACTTACATTTAGGCGGAGCTCGCTGGAAACGACTCGTAGAGTTTGTTTGCCTTGTCCCACTTGTGGTCCCAGTAATCTCATTTGCGCTCGGCGTGGCCACCGCTTTCCCAACGTTTTTACAATCGACTGTCTATGAACTCTCTTTTCTCTATGTAATTGTTTCCTTGCCCTACACCTACCGTGCTTTGGATGTTGGCCTCTCCTCGATCCCCCTTTTAACGCTAGTGGAGGCTTCGCGAGCATCGGGTGCCACCATGCGTCAAACCCTTGTCTTCGTTGTGATCCCAACTATCAGAAGCGCCGTCAATGGAGCGATCTTCTTGGCTGTAGCACTTTCCTTAGGCGAGTTCACATTGGCAGTGCTTTTGCATTGGGATACCTTCCCGACATGGATTGCGAATGTCTCTCAAGGTCATATTTTGAATGCCATTGCGCTCTCGGTTCTTTCCTTAGTCGGTGCATGGCTCGTGGTCATGATCTTCGCTCTTGCTCCAAAATCACTTCGTTCACGTAAATCTCAGGAGGCAACATCGTGACCACAGAAAATCGAGTCTCAGTCCAACTTAAGGGACTTCGGAAGGTTTATGGCGAAGCGGTCGCACTGGCGGACTTCAGTTTGGATATTGCGCCAGGTGAGTTAGTGGCGCTCCTTGGTCCATCCGGTTGCGGCAAAACAACAGCACTCAGAATTCTCGCTGGACTGGATACTGATCACCAAGGTCAAATAATTGTTAACGGAAAAGATATTGCTAGCGTTCCTGCAAATAAGAGAAATATGGGAATGGTTTTTCAGGCCTATTCACTTTTCCCGACCATGACCGTTCTAGAGAATGTGGCTTACGGCCTCCGGGTTCGCAAAGTCGATAAAGAGAAAAGAAACAAGAAGGCACAAGAACTTCTCGATTTGGTTGGACTTGGTGAGATGGGTGCTCGATTAGGCCATCAACTCTCTGGCGGGCAACAGCAACGTGTTGCCTTGGCACGCGCCCTTGCCATTCAACCGAACGTTCTGCTTTTGGATGAGCCGCTATCGGCACTGGACGCCCAGGTACGCACGCAGTTGCGAGATGAAATCAAACGAATTCAAGTAGAAGTGGGAACGACAACTCTTTTTGTGACTCACGATCAAGAGGAAGCGATGGCTATTGCCGATCGTGTAGGGGTTATGCGCCACGGTGTTCTTGAACAATGTGCACCACCTCAAGAGGTTTATCTCAACCCTGCCAACGTAAAAGTAGCCAAATTCGTTGGAGCTATGAATCTCATGCCCGCCCAAGTCCTCTCCTCAGATACCTTAAAAATCTACGGTCAAAGTGTTGCGTTGCGCGGCTCATCCACCACATCAGCTAAAGAACCACTCGCGCTGGTGCGTCCGGAACAACTTTCCTTAACTATGGCGAAAACTCAGGGTGCTGCATCAGCTACCGTCTTTAACCTGACTTTTCTAGGACCTCTGACTCGCATTTCAGTTCGAATGAACGCCGATGCGCGCACCCTCTTTGTGTCGATGCCGAGTGCAGCCGCGTTAGAGTTTGTTGCTGGCTCCTTGGTCGATGTACAGATTCACGCATCCTCAGTACTGCTTGACGCCTAAATCTCGCACTAGACTCCCCTAACATGAGCCTCACGCGCGCCCGTTCACTCATCCGGGAGATAGCGGACTACCCAAAACCTGGTATCCGATTTCAGGACCTCACTCCTTTATTAGGTGATGGGCAGGCTTTTGCTCAAGTGACTGCAGCGCTCGAAGAATTCGTCCAAGATGCCAGCGTTATTGCGGGAATAGAAGCTCGTGGATTTATTTTCGCCTCGGCTTTGGCACAATCCTTGGGGCTAGGTTTTGTTCCCATTCGCAAAGCAGGCAAACTGCCACATCGCACAATTGAAGAGTCCTACGGTCTGGAATATGGCGATGATGTTTTGCAGATTCACGAAGATGCAATTGAACCTGGAACGCGAGTTCTGCTGATCGACGACGTGCTTGCAACCGGCGGCACGGTTGTGGCGGCCTCCACATTGATTACTCGGCTAGGTGGTTCATTGGTAGCAGGCGCAGCGCTATTGGAAATCTCAGAACTTGAAGGGCGCAAAAAAGTGAATAGCCACTTCCCCGATCTCGCTTTTCATTCTCTCTTTCAGGTGTAAGTGTGATTCTCGAAATTCAAGGCTTACGGGCGGTAGCCGTCCTTCTCGTTGTCGCCTTTCATGCAGGCTTTATCTCGGGTGGTTACATCGGTGTAGATATTTTCTACGTTATATCGGGCTACTTGATCACGGGGTTGTTACTCCGAGAATTCGATCGTTCTGGCACTATCTCTTTCAGGGCGTTCTATGCGCGGCGCCTCAAAAGACTCCTGCCTTCATCTTTTCTCGTTTTATTTGTTACTGCCGCGGTTGGGTTTCTTTTCATGCCAGCCTCTACCAGGTCATCACTCGGACGCGATGTAATGGCTGGAGCCTTATATGTCGGTAACTACCTTTTTGCGTGGTGGCAGAATGATTACCAAAACTTAGGAGCAACTCCCTCTCCGGTTATTCACTTCTGGTCGTTGGCAGTTGAAGAGCAGTTTTATCTCTTTTGGCCTATGTTCATCTTTTTTCTTCTCAAACGTGGAAGGAGAGAGACCTTGTTGGTGTGGGTCGCAAGTATTACTGCATTGTCATTTTTCGTCTCGCTCTACATGACAACCAAGTATCCGATCTGGGCTTTCTACTCGCTACCAAGCAGGGCGTGGGAGTTAGGCGCTGGAGCACTTATTTTGTTGGCACCAGTACGTAAAGTCTCGGGACATCTACTCGTTGGGCTATCTTTTGCGGGACTGGCATTCTCTGCCATTGTTTTCAACTCCAATACTGCATTTCCTGGAACGGCTGCTCTTCTTCCCGTTTTATCGGTTGCTCTCATCATGTATGCAGTGCATGTTGCAGCCAAGATTCCATCATTGGCACGAGCCTTGCTTCAGTCACGAGTATCGCAATGGCTAGGCGCGGTTTCTTATCCCATGTACCTGTGGCACTGGCCAGTTTTGGTCTTACCTGTGGCCATCCTTGGCCGTCCTCTCAATCTTCTGGAGAAGTTGGCGGCAATTGCTCTGACGATAGTGCTCTCAGGGCTTACTCATCGTTATGTCGAGGAACGCTTTCGACGAGGCAGTTACAAACCAGCGAAGGTCTATATCTCGGCAATTCTGGCGACTATGGTTTCAGTATCTCTCGGTGTCGGGATCTACAGTGCATCTGCAACCTCGATCAACATCACTTCCGGTAGCAATTCGACCTCATTTTCTTTAGCACAGATTACGCAAAAGCCAGCCATCTACGCCGATGGGTGTCAGGTAGATAAGGGCGTTACGATCTCTGGTCCATGCGAGTATGGCGATCGCAGTTCGACCAAAACGTGGGTACTTTTTGGCGATTCTCATGCGGCTCAATGGTTTCCTACTTTGAATGCAATTGCGAGAGCCCGAGCAACAAAGTTGATTGTCCTAACAAAGTCCAGTTGTCCATCAGTCTCCCTCGACCTTCCCGATCGCGGTGCCTTTAAGAATGCACCGTGTCGTACATGGAGAAGTAACTCGATAGACCGCATAAATGCAATTCATCCTGAGATAGTTTTTGTTAGCAGTTTTAGCCACTACATTGCGCCCAAAGTTGTTCCCAATACCATCCTCTGGTGGAGAGCCGGTGAGACTTCGTTAAAGTCCCGCCTTCTTCCTTCACGGTCACGGGTCCTTTCGATTTCCGATACTCCCCTACCAAATTCAGATATCCCGATCTGCCTTTCTTCCAAGAAGGCATCACAATGTTTCGCCCTACCTTCACCGGTCACCTCGTGGAGCCCTTCGATCGATGTTATAAATCCAAAAGCTTGGTTTTGTACGTCAGAGTGTCCTTCGGTAATAGATGGCATCGTCGCCTATCGAGATACAACGCATATGAGTGTTCAATTTGCTCTTCACCTCGTTAAACCACTAACGAGCACCCTCGTCTCTATAGGAGTTCTCGCGCCGTAGCCAGAGATTTACAGTTTCTGGCTCCTACCTGACAGAATTGACCCGTGGCCGAACTCATTTATTACTGTGGAACGATGGATAGCGGGAAATCAACTCTCGCTTTGCAAACTGCGCATAACCATCAAAGTCGTGGCCGTACAGGCGTGATCTTCACAAGCAAGGATCGAGCCGGCAGCGGAGTTATCTCTTCGCGCCTTGGGCTTCAACGCGAGGCACTTGAAGTTGATCCATCCCTAGATCTGCATCGCTTTGTAGTAGATCAACTCTCTATGGGTGAGCGAATTGACTATGTAATTTGTGATGAAGCTCAGTTCTATGAACCAGAACAGATAGAACAACTTGCAAAGATCGTCGATGGTCTTGGTATTGATGTCTTCGCTTTTGGCATTCTCACCGATTTTCGCACCTCGCTTTTCCCGGGCTCCGCGCGCTTAGTGGAGTTGGCTGACCGAGTAAATACCTTGCAGGTAGAGGCTCTGTGTTGGTGTGGAAATCGCGCTACACATAATGCTCGCACCTCCGGTGGAGTCATGATCACTGAAGGCGAGCAAGTTGTCGTCGGTGATGTCGCTCCTGGAAAAGAAATCTCGTATGAGGTTTTATGCAGGCGCCATCACATGAGACGAGTCACTGCCCGGGCATCTCGCGCTGCACATTCCTCCTATGACCCACTACCCTTCAACTCTTAAATAACATATACGGAAGGTGTCAAATGAAAACACGTGCTCTTGCAGTTCACGGTGCCAGTGCCCCTTTAACCCCATGGGAATTTGACCGTCGCGAACTTCGCTCCGGCGATGTTGCGCTAGACATTGCCTTTGCGGGTATTTGCCATTCAGATATTCACCAAGCGCGCGAGGAATGGGGCCCCGCAATCTTCCCAATGGTCCCCGGGCACGAGATTGTTGGAACGGTCCGCGAAATTGGGTCGGCTGTAACAAAATTTGCCGTTGGTGATCGCATCGGCGTTGGCGTCTTTGTCGATTCTTGCCGCAGATGCGTTAACTGTCTTCGCGGGCTAGAGCAATATTGCACTGAGGGAATGACCGGTACTTACAACACCTTAGAACGTGATGGATCAACTGTTGCAATGGGTGGTTACTCAAATATTTTTGTGATCGACCAAGACTATGCCGTACACGTACCCGAGAATCTAGATATGGCCGGAGTGGCACCTTTGCTCTGCGCAGGAATCACGCTTTACTCCCCGTTGAAAAACTGGGACGCAAAGCCAGGTATGAAGGTAGGAGTCATGGGCCTTGGAGGGTTGGGCCATATGGGCGTTAAGTTTGCAGCAGCGCTAGGCGCCGATGTCACCGTGTTCTCACATTCACCCAGCAAGGAAGCTGATGCGAAAGCAATGGGCGCCCATCACTTTGTGGTCACAAAGGACCCAAAGAACCTTGCACCTCTCGCAGCTTCTTTCGACTTAATTCTTAACACGGTGTCTGCAGAGTTGGATATCAATATTTATCTCAACCTATTGAAGCTCGATGGCACACTCGTTGTTATCGGTTTGCCTGGTAAGCCATATGCGGTTGAAGCAGGCACTTTGCTTGGGGCACGTAGGTCGATGTCTGGATCTATGATTGGCGGAATAGCCGAGATGCAAGAGATGCTGGATTTCTGCGGAACTCATAACATTACGAGTGACGTTGAAGTAATCACCGCAGACTACGTAAACACAGCCTATGACCGCACCGTCGCAAGTGATGTGAAGTATCGCTTTGTGATTGATGCATCAACTATCTAAAACTTTCTTAAACGAAGGCGTGTAGCCCCCATGCCAGAAGTGGGGCTACCGCAAGGGCTGGGAGAAGATTGCCAGCTGCAATGTCACGGATTTTAAGAAGTTTGAGACCAATACAAATCAACAGAACCCCTCCAGTGGCAGTCATTGCATCGACTTGATAGCCCGTCAAAATGCTTCCTAGTCCGACACCGATCACTGTCCAAAAAGCTTGATAAATTCCGACCGGGACCGCAGCGACGGCAACCCCCCAGCCAAGAGATGCAGCAAAAGCCATAGCCGCGAAGAAATCCAAGGAGCTCTTAAGAAGCAACTGATTGATTCCTGTAGACATTCCGTCGCTGATGCTTCCCAATATCGCGAGAGGTCCAATCGCAAATAAAAGAGCGGCAGAGACAAATCCTTCAACGAAGGTACTTTCACTCGACGCGCGAAAACGAAGACGAAGTCTTTCCCCCACCGCGTTCAGGCGATCCTCTAGCCGAGCCGCAGAGCCGATTAGTCCACCGACTAACAGTGCGCCCAGAACTGTGAGCAAACTCCAGCCTGTTGGTAGTGCTGAGACATAACGTTTGGACCATAAACTAAAAAGTGCGCCAGCAGCACCGAGAAGAGTTGTGAGGCCCAGAACATCGGTAAGTAATTCTCGTGTACGAGCCGGCATTCGTGAGCCGACTAGAACGCCTATGCCTGCGCCTAAAACAATTGTGACAACATTGATAACCGTTCCTATGCCAGGAAACATTAAGCAAACCGGATCAACGAAGCCATTCCAACGACAAGACAATAGATTGCAAATGGATACAAAGTTCTAGTCTTAAACCACTTCACCAAGAAGGTAACGGAAGCGTAAGTCAGAATAAATGAGGTGATAGATCCAGCAATGATCGGACCCATCATGTGGGAATACTGGGCATCAAGCAGTTTCGGGAGTTTAACGATTGATGTTCCAAGAATCACGGGTAGAGCCAAGAGAAAAGCAAAATCCGAGGCGGCTCTGTGTGAAAGTCCGCGTACAAGACCCGCACTCATCGTTATTCCAAATCGGCTAATGCCTGCAAACAAAGCAAGCGCCTGACCAACTCCAATGGAGAGGGCAACCTTTGTTGAAATGTGACTCAAGATCTCTGAATCCTCCTCTGCGATGGAGTCAACAATCTTTGCCTTGCGAGAGAAGCGTTCGGCCAGAATCAGAATGCAACCATTGATTGTGAGAAAGGCAGCCGAGGCAAGGGGTTTGGAAAACAGATCGCGTAGAGATTTTTCGAAGATGAGACCAAGAATCGCGACAGGAATTGTTGCCAGCACTATTCGCCAAAAAAGTGCACCTTCTGCTGAGGGTCTCTTACGTAGGGATTTGATACCGCCGTCAACCAAACCAACCCAACGTTTACGAAAGATCCAAAGCAAAGCAAGTGCGCTTGCGCAGTGCAAGGCGATCGTGATGATCAAATATGGCGAGTTCGCATCGGTTGTGAGCGCCTTCCAGGAGCCACCGACCCACGCCGGAACGAGTACGGCATGACCCAAGCTGGAGACTGGGAATAACTCGGTGATGCCTTGGATAAAGCCAGTAACAATTGCCTGCGTGTATGTGAGATCCATAAGAGTTCTAATGCTAGCGGAAGGCTTGCAGCCGAGAGGGTCACACTTCCGATATCCTCCTGAAATGTCTCCTGAACGTACGATCTATCAATCTCTCGTTCATTGGTTACGTCCACATAAAACGATCCCGATTACTCCCTGGCGCGCGGCACATCGCTGGGATTTAGCGCCGCTTCGATTCCTCATCCTCATCGTGGGACTGGCTCTTTTTGGGGCCGGCGAAGCATTTCTCGTGCAATCACATATCGGAAATTCTCCGTGGGTTGTCTTTTCCCAGGGCATATCGATGAAGACGGGCTTATCACTGGGTTGGTCCACATTCTTTATCAGTTGTGCGGTGTTACTTTTATGGATCCCTCTCAAAGAACGGCCGGGATTTGGAACGATCCTCAACATAATCGTCATCGCTGCGTTCTTGCAGGTGTGCGTTGATCGTCTCCCTATGCAACATCATTTCTTGCCAGGATTGATTTTTGCTCTTATCGGAATTGCTTGTGTGGGAGTTGCCTCGGCGTTATACATCACCTGTGGCTTGGGACCTGGGCCTCGTGATGGCCTGATGACTGGTCTACATCTCAAAACTGGAATCAGAGTGGGCAGGGTTCGTCTAGCGATCGAAGCCATAGTTCTCCTCGTAGGTGGCCTTCTGGGTGGGCGTATAGGTGTGGGTACCGCGCTCTTCGCTCTCCTCATCGGGCAAGCATTTGCAATTTCAGCCGGCATTCTCGCCCGTCTTACGCGCCAGTAACAAAGGCCAACAGGTAACCTCCCCCTTACCTTCCCCCGGCTTGTGGAGCCGTCAAATCACACGGGGTCGCAAACACCCCCGTTAACAAAATCAGTAAGGGGTTCGTCATGCTCGATACTTTCTTCAAAATATCCGAACGTGGCTCCACTGTGGGGCGCGAAGTACGAGGTGGCGTTGTCACCTTCTTTACTATGGCCTACATCGTGGCGCTTAATCCATTAATTATCGGTCTGGCAAAAGATGGCGATGGAAAATTCTTAGGAGGCGATGGTAGCCATCCAAATCTCGCAATGATCGCGGCAGCCACTGCCCTGGTCGCGGGAGTTCTTACAATCGCGATGGGGCTCGTTGCTAACTTTCCATTAGCTCTTGCAACAGGACTGGGTCTCAACACTTTCGTAGCAGTAGGTATTGCTTCAAAGATGACATGGGCCGATGCCATGGGATTGATCGTTCTTGAAGGATTGATCATCACTGTTCTTGTTCTCACCGGATTTAGAACTGCAGTATTTAAGGCAGTTCCGCAGCAACTTAAGATAGCTATCTCCGTAGGAATCGGACTCTTCATCGCACTTATCGGACTTGTTGACTCAGGTTTCGTTCGCCGCACAAGCCAAGGACCCGTTCCTGTGACTTTGGGAGACGGTGGAACTTTGGTCGGATGGCCAATCATCATCTTTGCTTTTGGTCTCTTTTTGATGATTACTTTGCTTGTTAAGAAGGTAAAAGGCGCCCTTCTCATTGGAATCGTCATGGCTACCGTTGCAGCAGTTGCTGTGGAGTCAGCATTTAAGATCGGTCCTAACTTCACTGCCCCTAGCACTGTCAATCCAAAGGGTTGGGGACTGAATGTTCCTGCGGTTCCATCTAAAATCGTTGCTACCCCAGATTTTGGATTGCTTGGGCATTTCAGTCTTCTCGGTTCATTCAGCAGAATCTCGGCAATCTCAGCAATCCTGCTAGTTTTCACCCTTTTGCTTTCAGACTTTTTCGACACTGTTGGAACAGTTACAGCAATTGCGCACGAGGCTGGACTTGTAGATGGTCAAGGTAATATTCCTAAAACTGAACAAATTCTCTTTGTTGACTCGCTAGCCGCTGTTGCTGGTGGTGCTGCAAGCATCTCCTCTAATACTTCATACATTGAGTCAGCGTCAGGAGTTGGCGAAGGTGCTCGGACAGGGCTTGCTTCAGTAGTTACTGGAGTGTGTTTCTTGTTGACAACTTTCCTTGCTCCACTTGTCGCAGTTATTCCATACGAGGCAGCAACGCCTGCATTGGTCATCGTTGGTTTCTTGATGATGACGCAGATCAAGGGAATTGATTGGGAAGATTTAGGAATTGCAATTCCTGCCTTCCTCACCATCATCTTGATGCCATTTACATACAGCATCTCTGTAGGTATCGGTGCCGGTTTTGTTTCACATGTTGTTATACGTTTGGTTCAAGGCCGTCGCAAGGAGATTCATCCTCTGCTTGCTTTGGTCACCGGTTTATTTGTTGTCTACTTCTTGACTGGTCCAATTAATACATGGATTGGCTAATTTAAAAATAGTTTGAAGGTAAGGCCCGAGATGCTTCTTGTCTCGGGCCTTATTTATTTTGCTCGAGCGAAGAAGCGAGAGCCTTCTTGTGTAACAGTTATCGGTAGTCCGAAAACTTCGCTGACATGTTCACTCGTAATTACCTCGTGGACGGGACCAGAGACTGCAATAGATCCGTCCTTGAGAAGAAGTGCGTGTGTGGTGCCCGCTGGAATTTCCTCGATGTGATGGGTCACGAGAATTGTGACGGGTGAGTGGGGGTCGACTGAAAATGCTGCAAAACGCGAGAGCAAATCCTCACGTCCCCCTAAATCCAGGCCCGCGGCAGGTTCATCCAATAAAAGGACTTCCGGGTCTGCCATCAGGGCTCTACATACTTGAACCCTCTTTCGTTCGCCTTCGCTGAGAGTCCCGAATGCTCGGTCCTTGAGATCGCGCACTCCGAATGTCGTCAAAAGTGCGACTGCACGCGATTCATCCCACAGGTCATAATCCTCATTCCAGCGTCCCAAAATCGCATAGGCAGCTGTAAGAACGACGTCGCGCACTAACTCGTCCTCGGGAATACTCTCCGCCAATAGCGCACTGCAAAAGCCCACCCGTGGACGCAATTCAAAAACATCCACTCTTCCGAGGACTTCACCAAGTATCTCGACGGTACCTACCGTTGGAAAACTCATCGCTGCTAATAATTTAAGGAGGGTCGACTTACCTGCACCATTGGGTCCCAAAATCACCCAGCGCTCTCCTTCGGCCACAGAGAAATCAATTGGACCCAAGATGATGCGTTCTCCACGTTGAACGGAAACGTTGTGGATTGAAAGAACTTTTCTCGCATTCATAAGTGGCTACAAGATACTAGTTTTTGCGCGAGCTCCCCTCATTTTCACGATAATCTGACCCCATGGCACAAGAAACTTTTACGGGTCTTATCCTGCTCTCAGGCGTTGATACACCAGGTATCACCCAGCGCCTTTTTCTGACCCTCTCCCCCTTTGCCGTTACGGTCATAGATATTGAGCAAGTGGTCATCCGTGAACGACTTATCTTGACAGCCCTTATTGGTCTCAACAAAGCACATGCCAGCGCCATTGAAGAGGATCTCAACGCCTGTGCAACCGATCTCGGAGTCGATATCGCGATTTCTTTCTCTGCCATCGCTCCGGATTCCATTGCAGCAAAGTCAGGTTTGATTCATGTCGTAGCCCTGGCCAATCCTCTTAAACCTGCTGCTGTTGCCGCTTTATCCGGTGCCATTACAGAGCACGGAGCCAATATCGAAAGAATTCATCGCACCGCTTCCTATCCAATAACCGCTGTCGAATTTGTTGTGTCAGGGGCAACCCAAAGTGAACTCCACACCGCCCTTTCGGCCGTGTCGACTGAGCATGGAGTGGATTTGGCTGTCCAAGAGGGTGGCTTGATGCGTTGGGCTAAGAAGTTGGTTCTCATGGATGTCGACTCAACTCTGATCGCGCAAGAAGTGATCGAACTCCTCGCCGCAAAGGCTGGCGTCGCACAAGAGGTCATTGAGATAACGGCTTCTGCAATGCGCGGAGAAATTGATTTCGAAGCTTCTCTGCGAAAGAGAGTGGCGCTTTTGAAGGGGCTCCCTGCATCGGTAATAGCGGAGGTGCAATCTGAAATCTCACTCACACCTGGGGCTCGAACATTGATCCGCACCTTGCACAAATTAGGGCATACGGTGGCAGTGGTTTCAGGTGGCTTTCTCGAGGTTATCGAGCCACTAATACAAGAACTGAAAATCGATCTCTACCGTGCGAATTCCCTCGAAGTAATCGATGGTCATCTAACGGGCAACCTTGTTGGCCCGATCATTGACAGAGCTGCCAAAGCCGTCGCCTTACGTGAGTTTGCAGCAGAGGTTGGCGTCGAACTTGAACAAACAATCGCAATCGGTGATGGCGCAAATGACTTAGACATGATCACCACCGCGGGATTAGGCATTGCTTTTAATGCTAAACCAGCAGTACGAGCCCTCGCAGATAGCGCTGTTTCGGCGCCGTATCTAGATTCGGTTCTTTATTTAATGGGAATTGCTCGTGAAGATGTTGAAGAATCGGATAATCAAAGTCTGCAGGCGTGAATATCAGTAACAAGGATTCCTCGAGCGCCCAGCGCCCATAGTTCATCCATCAATCGATTCGTATCCTTACGCAATACCATCGCCCGAACTGCCATCCAGTTCTCTTTCTGTAATGGCGAGATCGTTGGTGACTCAAGACCTGGCGTAATTGCGCACGCGGCCTGCAAGCCGGTGGTGGGAATGTCGTAATCAAGAAGAACATATTGACGCGCTGTAACAACACCTTGAATGCGACGAATCAGAATCTCAAGCTGTGCTGGAATTGCACTTTCCTTGCGGTGGATGAGAACCGCCTCACTAGCCAGTAGAGGTTCTCCAAATACCTTGAGCCCTGCTTGGCGCAAAGTATTTCCAGTGCTTACGACATCGGCAATTACATCGGCGACGCCAAGGCGCACGCTACTTTCCACTGCTCCATCAAGACGAACCACCGTTGCTGAAATTCCAGCGTTCTGAAGGAAATTAGCTACGAGACCAGGATAGGCAGTGGCGACTCGCTTTCCTGCAATGTCAGCTACTGACCAATTGTGATCTTGGCTGGCCGCAAAACGGAATGTCGATTGACCGAAATTGAGACTGATGAGTTCATCAGCTGCTGCTTCTGAATCGATGAGAAGGTCTCGACCTGTGATTCCAGCTTCTAGCTCTCCGGAACCTACATAGAGCGCAATATCTCGAGGGCGAAGATAATAAAACTCGACATCGTTCTCATTGTCCAATAAAACGAGATCGCGCATATCGGTGCGCTGTCGGTATCCTGCCTCTTTTAATATTTCAGTCGCGGATTCAGAAAGGGAGCCTTTGTTGGGGATCGCTACTCGTAACATGGATCTCCTATAGGTATGTGTAGATTTGCTCGAGTGAAATATTGCGCGCAATCATCAATGTCTGGATATTGTAAAGAAGTTGGCTAATCTCCTCAGCCAGCGCCTCATCACTTTGATATTCGGCTGCTATCCACACTTCTCCAGCCTCATCTAAAACTTTCTTACCGATCGCGTGCACCCCTGCATCGAGCAAAGCAACTGTTCCGGAGCCCTCTGGGCGCTCAAGGGCGATAGCGTTCAATTGCGCCCAGAGGTCTTCGAATGTTTTCATTGCAGGAGTTTAATGGACGCCAAGCGCTTCTCGGGCGCTATTTAGCTCTTCGAGTCTTTCTCGTTTACTGATTTTGAGCCACGACACAAAGCCCCACAGAACAAATGGCAGATAGATCGCATAGAGGGTTCCAGTTGGGTAGTATCCATTCTTGAAGGCAAAAGGAACGCCCACTGCATCAACGGCGATCCACACCAACCAGAACTCGACGTAACCTCGGCTCATTCCATAGGTTGCAAGAGCTGTACCTGTGAAGATCCAGGTATCAACGCGCAGCCAGGCACCAGACTCTCCCAGCGCCTTGAAAATGTAATACGAGATCACGTAGAAGGTGATTACGGCGGGCAGGAGATAGAACTTTTCCGTTGTCGTAGTCCATCGCGGGGCTACTGCAGGCTTACTGCTATCTCGTGAACGCAGAGAAAGCCAGCGAGTCCAACCATAAATACTCACAATAATCAGAAGAAGATTGCGCCCTGCTTGACCATAGAAGTTCGCGGTATTAGTGCCATGGTTAAAGACCGCACCAAGGAAAACAGTGAAGAGTAAACCATCGCCGATGATGCCGATCGGCCAGGCGCTGACCTTTCGGCGCATTCCCAGGATTGCACTGGCTAGGCCGAATGTGCCGCCGATGATTTCGCGCCAATAGATGGCTTTAGATCCAAAGTGAACTTGCTCGTTGAGAAACCAATTTATAACTGACATTTTTTCCCTTTCGTAGAAAATCAAAAGGGGGGTGAAACATAAAGCACTCAAAGCCCAAGAACCTAGGTACGTCCTTAGACGATGTGTCCCTTTATCCAGACTTTAACTGTCGGTCTTGGAATTTCGCCAAGTCAACCGATCACTGGATGTGATCGGGTCGCGGACTCTCACCGCCGGTTCGGATTTACACCGACCCCCGGAACAACATCCATATCATTCCACAGCAGAGGCTAAAGCGCGCAATGTAGAGACCATCTGCGCTGGGTCTGGCGCCCGAAAAACCGCGCTCCCAGCCACGAAAGTATCGGCCCCCGCCCGTGTCGCCATTTCAATCGTCTCTAGGGAGATACCTCCGTCAACCTGAAGCCAAATTGGTCGATCACCAATTATGGATCGCGTTCGTGAAATCTTTTCCAACATATCGGTCATGAATGATTGACCCCCAAAACCGGGCTCTACCGTCATAATCAAAAACATATCGACCAGATCACATACATCTGCGTATTGCCTAATATCTGTACCGGGCTTAACAGCAAGCCCCGCACGAGCACCTGCATTTCTTATTGCTCGCAGTGTTCCCGGGATATCCTCTGTCGCCTCTGCATGCAGGGTAACGCTGGCGCAACCTATTTCGGCATACTGCGGAGCGATTGAATCAGCATCCAGCACCATTAAATGTGCATCAACGGGTAAAACGCTCTGGGCAATAATG
Organism: uncultured Actinomycetes bacterium; assembly: GCA_903924485.1. Taxonomy (GTDB): domain Bacteria; phylum Actinomycetota; class Actinomycetes; order Nanopelagicales; family Nanopelagicaceae; genus QYPT01. Next base: position 1,855 of record CAIYBL010000050.1, on the reverse strand, counting down.
CTAGATGCCATGTCAAAATCAAATGTGAAATTCGGAACAAAAAGATTATCCATCACATCCAGATGCACTAAATCAGAGACAGCAGCAATTCTCCTTATTTCTCCTACAAGGTCATCGAAATTGGCATTGAGAATGCTCGGTGTTATTCGAATCTCTCGGGACATAGAGGGATCCTATAGTTGGATTTAGGAAACTCGCTCAAAAAGCGCTAAAAACATAGCGTCTGTGCCGTGACGATGTGTCCATAACTGCATGGAATCTCCAGCAGTGGCATTGGTCAGGTTGCTCGGCAGGTATGGTGCGACGGGGATCTGAGAAATTGTCTCGTGCCTTTTAAGGGCAGCGCTCACTTGCACTTTTGTTTCCGCCATATGCGGAGAACATGTTGCATAAGCAATGATCCCGCCAACTTTCGTAATTGCAATTGCGCTATCAAGTAGTTCACTCTGCAATTGTGCAAGTCCTGCAAGATCCGATGCCTTTCTCCGCCATCTCACCTCGGGCCGGCGGCGCAGAGCTCCAATTCCCGTGCAAGGAACATCGGCCAATACCGCTCCGAACTCGTGACCACGTTCGATGATCGTTCTGCCATCGCCGATCCAGACTTCACCTTGGGCTATCACTTGTTCCACGAGATTGGCGCGACTGGCAGAAATTTCATTAGCGAAGAATCCTTTGCCCTTTTGCGCGGCAATGCTGGAGACGAGGGCTGCTTTACCGCCTGGACCGGCACATAAATCTAACCAATCATCGTGTTCGGATGCAGCGTGCGAAAAAGCGCTAGCGACGATTTGAGAACCTTCATCTTGAACTCCTGCATAACGCGTACGAATGAGTTCTAACTCCCCCGGCATAACAGGAGAGGACGCCCCATAGGGTGAAAACTTTGTCGCAACCCCACCGAGGTCAACGAGCTCTGCTTGAGTAGAGCGTCCAGGCCAGGCTACGAGTGTTGGAACAGCGGGAACATTGTTTGCCCCTAAAGCTAGGGCTACTTCATCGTATTCACGGAGCAGATCAAAATAGGCAGAGACGATCCACTCTGGATGCGAATATCGAACAGCCAGCTGAGTTACCTTGTCCTCCATCGTCTCAAGCGGTGCGAGCCAATCCTCTAAAGATTTCGAACTGACTTTGCGCAACAGTGCATTGACATAGGTTGCTCGTGACTCCCCCAAGACTTTTCTAGCAAGTTCTACCGTGGCAGATACAGCGGCATGGGTAGGGACGCGCATCTCAAAGAGCTGGTGGACACCCAGGCGGGCGACGTTAACAATCCCAGCATCAACTTCGTTCCATGGCCGATCACTTACCTGCTGCAAAATCCAATCATGGCGTCCTTGCATGCGAAGTGCGCCGTAAACAAGTTCTGTGACAAATGATCGATCTCGTTGATCCAGAGCGCTCTCTGTCAGTGCTCTGGGCAAGATGAGGTTGGCATAGGCTTCACCATTATTTACTTCGCTGAAAACCTCAAATGAAAGTAGTCGCGATGCATCCGGTCGTGGCTTTCTAAAACTGTCTACTCCGGCTCGGGCAGGTTTCTTCGCCTCGTTACTCAAAGAGTTCTCCTTCGCGCAATCGCGCTCCATTTATCCATGAACGAGCAGGCATCTCTTTCTTTCCGGAAGGGGTAACTTTTTCCAGTTTCACGGCGCCCTGATTCGCGCAGGTGACAAATACCGAACCATCGACAATGACGATTGTTCCTGCGGGTGCATTGAAGGAAATATCTACAACCGCGGCGCTGGAGATAGTCATCTTTTCTCCCCGCCAGATAGTCCATGCACCAGGTTCTGGAGTGAATGCACGAATATGACGATCAACTAAAAATGAAGGATTGCCCCATGAAATC
>CAIYBL010000049.1 GCA_903924485.1 uncultured Actinomycetes bacterium | reverse complement strand
TCCAGTTCTTTGCGGATCTGCATTTAAGAACAAGGGTGTTCAGCCAATGCTGGACGCAGTAACTCGTTACTTGCCAAGCCCACTTGATGTTGAGTCCATTGTTGGACACAGCATGGCGGATTCAGAAGTTGAAGTAATTCGTCACCCAGATAACAAAGAGCCTTTCTCAGCCCTTGCTTTCAAGATCATGTCTGATCCACACCTTGGAAAGCTTCACTTCATTCGCATCTACTCGGGTGTGCTTGAGACCGGATCAGCTGTTCTTAACTCTTCAAAGGATCGTAAAGAGCGCATCGGAAAGATTTACCAGATGCACGCAAATAAGCGCGAAGAGCGTGACAGTGCGGGCGCCGGAATGATCGTTGCCGTTATGGGTCTTAAGAACACCACAACCGGTGAAACTCTTTGTGATCCTGATAAGCCAGTAATTCTTGAGTCCATGGACTTCCCAGCTCCTGTTATTTCGGTAGCTATCGAGCCAAAGACAAAGAGCGATCAGGAAAAGCTTGGCGTAGCTATTCAACGTCTTTCTGAAGAAGATCCAACATTCCACGTGAAGACTGATGAAGAAACGGGTCAGACAATCATCGCTGGTATGGGCGAGCTTCACCTTGAAATTCTTGTAGACCGTATGCGCCGTGAGTTCAACGTAGAAGCTAACGTTGGTAAGCCACAGGTCGCATTCCGCGAAACTCTTCGTAAGGCTGTTGATCGCTACGACTACACCCACAAGAAGCAAACTGGTGGTTCTGGTCAGTTCGCAAAGATTCAAATTGCTATCGAGCCACTACCAACAGGTTCAGTTGAAGGCGGATATGAATTCGTCAACAAGGTAACCGGTGGCCGTATCCCTCGCGAATACATCCCTTCCGTGGATGCCGGTTGCAAGGAGGCCATGCAAGCAGGCCCACTCGCTGGCTACCCATTGACCGATGTACGCGTAACTCTTCTTGACGGCGCCTATCACGATGTTGACTCGTCGGAATTGGCCTTCAAGATTGCTGGTATCGCAGCATTTAAGGAAGCAGCAAAACTTGCTGGTCCTGCGATTCTCGAACCAGTGATGGCAGTCGAAGTCATTACCCCTGAAGACTTCATGGGCGATGTCATCGGCGATATCAACAGCCGTCGTGGCCAAATCCAGGCTATGGAGGAGCGGTCAGGTGCCCGCATTGTTAAGGCACTTGTTCCACTGTCAGAGATGTTCGGCTATGTCGGGGATCTCCGCTCCAGAACACAAGGTCGCGCGAACTACAGCATGCAATTCGATTCGTATGCAGAAGTACCTGCAAACGTAGCGAAGGACATCATCTCGAAAGCACGCGGCGAATAGCCAAAAAAAACAATTTAATAACCAAATACCAAGTACTTACACAAACGAGAGACGAGGACAAAAGTGGCAAAGGCGAAGTTCGAGCGGAACAAACCGCACGTTAACATCGGCACCATCGGGCACATCGACCACGGTAAGACCACTCTTACCGCTGCGATCTCCAAGGTGTTGCATGACAAGTTTCCAACCCTAAATGCAGCAACAGCATTTGCTGACATTGATAAGGCTCCTGAAGAGCGTCAACGCGGAATCACAATCTCGATCGCTCACGTTGAGTATCAGACCGAGAAGCGTCACTACGCGCACGTTGACTGCCCAGGTCACGCTGACTACATCAAGAACATGATTACTGGTGCAGCACAAATGGACGGTGCAATCCTCGTGGTTGCAGCTACTGAGGGCCCAATGCCACAGACCAAGGAGCACGTTCTCCTTGCTCGTCAAGTAGGCGTTCCTTCACTC
>CAIYBL010000048.1 GCA_903924485.1 uncultured Actinomycetes bacterium | reverse complement strand
CTCGTATTCGAGACACCTGAAGATGAGCAACGCGAACAAGCTGCTTCCCATGGTCATTCCCATGGTCCTGGTGGGCACAACCACTAATTAGAGCCAATAAAAAACCCCGGTCATTGTGACCGGGGTTTTTTCTTACCCCGTACTCCCAGACGAGAAATCCGGCTCTCGGATCGGCCCTGGGAGTGACGTTGCTCCAGTGCAAGGCAAGTGCGCGAAAAGAGGGGTTTTGTGTGACCTCTTGCGGGGGTGAGGGCTACCACTCATACTGTACTTATTGTCTACATAAGACAGTTCGCCCACTCTTCGCCGAGGCTGGGCTCATCCCAGAAAGCCATCTTCCTGGTGGTTTTGAGGAGAGGCAGTCTCAATGCGCAAACTAACGATATTGATTCCATTGTTCTTGCTGGTATCAGCTCTAGCGCCCTACCAGGCAAGCGCGGCAGGGCCGATACACATTTCCTTCGTCTTGATGAACCCATCTACAAAATCAAATGTTGGCGCGGATTCGCAGGTATATGTCTTTCAGTTCAATGGAAAGGATCGCCAGCAGGTAGCAACTGATGCCAATGGAGTCGTGAGTTTTGACATCGCAGCGACTGATTACATTTTGGGTTCACGTTGCAATAGCTGTCAGGGAGATTACCGATCAAATGCGGGAACTCAGTATCTGATTTCCCCGCAGGCAGATGGCGCTGTAAAAGTGCTTTCGGCAGCCGATGAGACGATGACCAAGGATTCCTCCGGTAATTATTTGATAAGCATCGTTCTTAAGCGCACCGTGACTGGGAGCGACCCATGGCAACTGCTTAAAAGTCAACCAACGGTGACAGGATCTCCTGAGCACGTTTACCTAATGACCAATGGAAAAGTGCTGATGCAGACGCGCGATGCACCAGGTTTTGAAAAGTGGGCCCTATTAACCCCTGATAAAACGGGGAGTTACGCCGATGGAAGTTGGACCCAAATTGCGCAGCCACCTGCGGGGTACAACCCGCAAAATATGAATGGCGCTGTCCTGCATAGTGGTAATTTCATAGTTGTTGGGGGAGAGCAAAACATTAATACCTCAGGCGTAATGGAATTTAACTCAAATCGAAGCTTTACATATAACGTCGTAACAGACACTTGGACTGAGGTTGCGCCTCCAAATAACGGAACTGGTGACTGGGCAGGAATCGGCGCTTCTCCGTTTGTATTGTTACCCGATGGACGACTTATGGTTGGAGATAATGGGGTAGCCGGTAAATCCCCAGGATATGGCGCGATGCTATACGACGAGAAAACGGGATTGTGGACCAGTACTGGTGAAAATAAAGTTACGGCGAATGGTGAAGAGGGTTACACCCTGCTCGCAAACAATAAAGTTTTGAGTTTGTGGAACGGGGACGACAACGCGGTTCTGCTGAAGAAGGCGGAGGTTTACGATCCAGCAACTGGGCTCTGGAGCGCCGCAGCAAGCGTCCCTGTGATATTAGGACATAGCGAAATTGGACCAGCACTGACTCTACCTAATGGCAAAGTTCTTGCCATGGGAGCCACAGGAAAGAATGCACTTTACGATCCAATCGCAAATTCCTGGAGCGCAGTTCCGGATTTTCCAAAGTTGAAGAATGGTCTCCAAGAGGAAGCTGCAGATAATCAGGCGGCCATTCTTCCAAATGGAAATGTGTTGGTTATAACGAGTGTCTTTATGTGTAATCCTTCAGCGTGTTATTGGATGGCTCCAGCAGGTTGGTTCGAATACGACGTTGCATCGAACACTTGGCTCACTGTCGCAGATGATCCAATGACCCCTTCAGCGAGCATGCTAGCCAACGGTACGCAAGCTCTGGTCCTTCCCAACGGACAAATCATGGTCACGAGCGAAGGTCAGACAGGTTTTTACACAGCAACAGCGAAGAGCGATCCATCGTGGGCGCCTGTCGTAGATAGCATTTCTTCAACGACGCTTTCGCCCAATGTCAGTTACACGCTGGCGGGCAAGCAACTTGCTGGATTGACTGAAGGATCATTCTGGGGTGATGAGCAACAGAATGCTTCGAACTACGGGCTTGTGCAGATCGTTAACAACACCACACATGATGTCTCTTATGGGCGCACTTCCAATTTTAGCAATACCTCCATAGCGCCCAACACGCCATCAACTTTCAACTTCTCAATTGATAGCTCTACGGAAAATGGAGCATCTAGTTTGCGAGTTATCGCCAGTGGCCTCACCTCGGCTCCTCTGGCAGTGACGATCAGCGGTGGAGTATCACTTCCAACTCCAACACCAGTGGTCACACCAACGCCAATTCCAACTCCCACCCCCACACTTCAATTAACGACTCCAGTCGTTGCGAAGCCAAAGGTGGTTAAAAAGATAATTGTTTGCATCAAGGGATCGTTGACGAAGAAGGTAACTGGAACTACACCTAGATGCCCCGTTGGTTACAAGATTAAGAAGTAGTGGTGTAATCAAAAAAACCCCGGTCATTGCGACCGGGGTTTTTTTAATACCTAAAATTAGGAAGCGGGGGTTAGCACTGCAACCGGACGGATAGATCGCTCTCCTTGTTCGATGATTGCAACGCGGTCATCTTCAGAAAGGCCGCCCCAGAT
>CAIYBL010000047.1 GCA_903924485.1 uncultured Actinomycetes bacterium | reverse complement strand
GCGGCTTCGTGGGATAGGTACGAGCCTTTGGCTAGATTGATCAATACCTGAATCCCGATAAATAACACGAATAATGGAAGTCCCAAAAATATGCCTTTGCTATTTGCGGAGGGGATACCCAAAATGTTGTAGTAGAAAGTCCTGTGGCTACGTTCAAATACCAGAATGAGGAATGTTGCACTTGCCCAAATAAGAAAGATATACCGCCCTTGGATTCGTGTTCGCCAAAAAATAATTTGACTGAGCGTCGCGGTAGCCAGCAGCGGGAAGGCGGCAAATAGCAGTGCCAAAGTTCCCGTGTGCAGCCCAAGATTTCGGATGAAGATCGTTCCACAGGTCGACAGCCCTATCAGCACCATAGATAACAAATTGAAGGGTTCCACATCCGTGCCCACCATTAGCGCTCTCCATGGTGTACTTATAATCTTTCGAGTTGAAGGGTCTTCATATCTCAAATCTTGTGCGTTATACCAAAGTCTCGTGGCAAGTTGATTGACATCGCCCGATGCCAATTTGGCTAAGGGATTTGGAGACCCCCAAGAAATCGCATCCGCCCTACTTGACCCCTGTAGCTCGCGTCGGGTGCGATCGGCCGAAATTCGGAGTTCAGTTTTTAGACCTTCCTCAACTGAATTGTTAATGACCTGGACGATATCCGTCTGTAAAAGCTTCACCTTTTCCGCGATGACAATCTCATCAAATATTCCTTGCTCCATACGTGCAAAGGAATCGATGGAAGTAGTGATAAGTAATTCAAGTGGTAGCCAAAATAAAGCAATGACAAAAACTGTTATCGCTCTCGTATTAATGCTGTAGAAATCCTGCACATGCAAGATCCGAATAACCCATCCGGCCGTGATGCCTTGTACCAAACCGCCAAGTCCGCTCAAAAGGAAAAAAGGTACCCACGAGCGAATTCGTCGATCGCTAAACTCTGTGAATTTCTTTACGCTAAACCAAAAAATCCCCATTGCCGCGAAACCACATGTATTGGCAATTAGCCATTTGGCAATATTTCCAGGTACTTCAATTGATTTTCTTTCTATAACAACGGAAATGGGGAGGGAAAACAATGTAAATAGTATAGAAAGCCGCAAAGATAAGATCGAATCGCTGCTAATACTCTTCTTAACTTTCCCCCAGTCAATGGGCGAAAAATCAACGAGACGAGCTAAGGGCATCGCTTTATCTAGATCACGTTATGAGGCGTAGCGGGCATGTAACCCGCCATCAACCATCAAGTCGGCTCCATTAATGAAAGAGGCTTCATCGGAGAGAACAAAGGTGACAACTTTTGCAATTTCTTCAGGTAGTCCAACACGTCCCATAGGTTGCACAGCCACCGCATTAGCCGCAGCTTCCGGAAACTGCTCGAAATATCCCTTAAGCAAAGGCGTCAGCGTGTAACCAGGAGAGACAGAATTAACGCGAATCCCATTCTTTGCTTCATCCAGGGCTAAGTTACGCGTCATCCCAACAATTCCATGCTTAGCAGCGGAATAAGGGAAAAAGTTTGGTGATGTCATGCGCCCGTGAATAGATGCGATGTTGACGATCGCACCCTTGTGAGCTTTGCGCATTTCTGGAAGGCACAATTTCGCGATGTACCACGTCGATTTTAAATCTAGTGCAAAAAAAGATTCCCACTCTTCATCTGCATACTCGACAGGATCGGCATATGAATTTCTACCCGCATTAGATACAGCGACCGTGACTGGACCGTAAGTGGCAGTAAGTTTATCAAAAGCTACTTTAAAAGTTTCAAACTTAGAAACATCTCCATGCTGAAACTGCACTTGGTAGCCCTGGTCAACAAGCGACTTCACGAGAGCATTGCTGAGGTCATCATCAATGTCTACAAACGAAACCCGCGCGCCTTCCTTTGCCGCGTTTATAACAATCGCCTCGCCAATTCCTTGTGCCCCGCCAGTGATGAGTAGGTGTTGGTTGTTGAGTCTCATGCGATCACGCTGACCTTGCGCTAAGTCCACCGTCAACGGCCCAATCAGAACCGTTAACGAAGGAGGCATCATCAGATAATAAGAAGCTTACGACCTTCGCAATTTCTTGAGGTTGGCCCATTCGTCCCATGGGTTGTACTGCAAGGGACTTCTCCATTCGGCCAGGTTCGGAATCTAGCCAACCTTGCGTCAGGGAGGTGAGTACATAACCAGGTGCTACAACATTGGTGCGAATATTATGTTTGCCTTCATCAACTCCCAAGCTTCGGGTGAGCCCAATAACTGCCGATTTCGCTGCCCCGTATGGAAAAAAGTTTGGAGAGGTGAGGCGCCCATGGATAGATCCGATAATCACAATTGCACCTTTGTGGGCTTTACGCATTCCAGGTAGTGCCAATTTAGCAGTCAACCATATGGCTTTCATGTCGATTGCAAAAAACGCGTCCCACTCTTCGTCGGTCATTGTGACCGGGTCTGCATAAGCGTTAACACCCGCATTGTTGACAACACCAGTGACGTCGCCAAATTGGGCAACAAAGGATTCATAAGCTTTTGAGAGTGCCCCAAAATCTGCCACGTCAGCCTCTGCGAAGATCACCGAATGGCCTGCGTCGCGCAGTTCTTCAGCGAATTTTTCGCCTGAAACAACATCGATATCTACAAAGGAAACTTTGGCACCAGCTTCTGCGCAATCTCGAACGATTGCTCTGCCGATCCCATTGGAACCGCCCGTGACGAAAATGTGGTTATTGGCTAGCTTCATGAATTAAGCCCTCACTTCTCGTGCTTGATTTATTGCCGTCATAAACTCACGAACGTTTGTTGCAACATTATCAATCCCACCTTTAACCAATGGACCACCCAGTCCAACAAAGTTTGCACCAGCGCTAAACCATTCAGGAATAGAAGCAATCGTTAATCCACCGGTTGGACACCACATGCGTCCCGGATAAGGATCTCTGAGCGCTTTAAGATGCGTAGGGCCATATGTTGAGGCGGGGAAAAGTTTAAATACATCTGCGCCCGCTTTTAGCGCGACTCCTACTTCGGTTGCTGTAGCAATTCCTGGGCACGAGATTAGTCCGGCAGCCTTTGTCGCAGCAATAACATCAGCATCTGTGTTGGGAGAGACAACAAACTTAGCTCCGGCGTTCTTTGCGCGAGCGACATCAGCAACGCTAATCACAGTACCGACACCGACACAAACTTCTGAGCGATTTGCCAAAGATTCAATGATGGAAAGTGCGCCAGGGTTAGTCAACGTGATTTCAATGCATGTCAGGCCAGCGCTGACAATTGCATCTGCGATTCTCTGTCCAGTCTCTTGATCGGCCGCTCTAACGATTGCGAGGGCGCCGCTAACAGTGAGTCTTTCTACAACATTCATCGGCTAGCTCCCCCAATAATTTCTGCAATTATCGCAGGGTCTGTTCGTCCGTGGGTGCCTGTCGGCAGTCCCGCCCAGTCGCCAAAAAAACTTGCTACGCGCGCACCCGAGAAAGAGCCTTGAATAATCGCCTCCACAGGGCTTAGCCCGCTCAGTAGGCCAGCAATCACTCCACCAGTAAAGGCATCACCAGATCCAACGGGATCCACCGCATGCACTTTTGGCGGGACAGTCTCCCCATATTCTCCATTGATGGAATATCGAATCGGTTGATCACCTTTAGTCATCACAACAATGGCGCAGCCACGCTCATGCGCAATTTCGATGGCCTTTCTAGGGTCTAATTCTCCAAAAATTAGTTGGTACTCGTCTTCCCCGCCAATGAGTAAATCAACGCCATGAGCCAAAGGCTCCAAAACTCTTCTTGCCTCTTCTTCGCTCCATAATTTTCTTCGAATATTAAGATCGAGACTGCAAGGGATCTTCTTCTCTCTAGCGGTCTCCAGAGCAAACTTGACGGCCTGCGCTGCTGATTGAGAAATCGCACAAGTAATGCCTGTGGTGTGTACCCACCGCGATTGTGAAATCACATCAACATTTATGTCACTCGATGCAATAGTGGACGCCGCTGAACCTTTTCTTAGATACGTAGCTTCGACAGGTCTGCTCGTTCCCGGATTTCGCACCATAGAGCCAGTAAATTGCGCTACGCGCTTTACTCCTGATACATCAACACCTTCGACCAAAAAATCGTTGATCATCGCAGAACCCAGCTCATCCACTCCTAAATGCGTATAGAAATACACACTCAAACCTAGACGCGTAACAGCCACGGCGACATTTGCTTCGGCACCCGCGGCGCTGCGTGCGAACACTTTCGCACTCACTACATCGTCGGTATCTTGAGATAAGAAAAGCGCCATTGCTTCACCAAATGTAAACAAATCAAACATTAGGTTCCAAAGAGTGTGGTCTTTTGCCCCGTAACTCCAGGAGATGCAATATAAACAAATCCAGCTTCTGGATATTCCTCTAAGTCGGTTTCTTGACCAGCACTTGTAATAATCAGTTGGTCGAGATTTTCACCAGCAAAAGCACATGACGTTATTCGCGGAGCAGGACATGAAATTTCGGCAAGTTGAGCCCCCGTCTTGCCATCAAAACATCGGACGGCAGCGCCCAACCAAAAAGCAACCCAGATATTTCCATCGGCATCAGCGCACATGCCGTCAGGTGATCCCATGCTTTCTGGGAAGTGAACCAATGTCCGACGGTTTTTAATATCTCTCTGATCCACATCAAAAATATCCACGCGCCGCAAAGGTGTGTCTACGTAGAACATAGTCTGACCATCGGGAGTCCAGTCCAAACCGTTACTGATGGTCACATCACCAAAGAGTCGACGAATATGTTTACCATCGTCTCGCATCTGATAGAGCGCGCTAGCGTTGGTAGTAAATTCATAAGCCATGGAGCCTAGAAAAAGATCTCCCGAAGGTGAGACCTTGGCGTCATTCCAGCGAATTGAATTGCGATCACGATAGCCATCGGCTAACTCCCGTGTTGGCAATATGTGCGTAGTTCCATCAACATCTCTAAGAACAGGGCCATTCGCCGTTCCGATAATTTCACCACCAGCAAGGCGTGGGATGGCAAAACCAACATCTTCGAGAGTGTCGTACTCACTGATACTGCCGGTAGCCATATCCCGCGAGCGGACTTTCTTGCCAGGAATATCAACCCACATTATGTGCTGATTTTTTGGGCCACTGGATGTAGGGCCTTCTCCTAATTCATTGCGGCGATCGTCAAATACGGATGCCTTCACGTTCGGTAGTTTAACCTTTGATTGAGCATGTGAGCAATCTATCCAGCCACGATGATGTTTGCGAGTGGTTGGCCATCGGCAATTCTCTGAAGTTGTGCCTCAACGAGTTTACGTGCCCGAGGTTCAAATGCGCTCGTATTTCCGCCCACATGTGGCGCAATCAAGACATTTTTTGCGCTCCATAATGGATGGCCCATCGGAAGCGGTTCAGGGTCAGTGACATCTAGGGCCGCACTGATACGGCCAGAATTAAGTTCGGCAATCAACGCTGAAGTATCGACAATGGGACCGCGAGCAACATTGACTAGCAGCGCCCCATCCTTCATAAGTGCCAGGCGATCGGCTCCAAATAAACCGCGGCTCTCATCATTCAGCGGGAGAATTAAAATAGCAACATCAAGTGAAGGCAAGTAACTGTCAAATTTATCCATCGTAATCGAACCATCTCGGCCTGACTTAGAAAATCCAATCACCTCAACATCAAAACCAGAAAGGTTTCGTGCAATTGTTTGGCCGATAGAGCCAAAGCCCACGATGCCAATTTTCTTATCATTGATTGAATGGAACTTGGCATGATTCCACTCACCTTTATCTTGCGAACGCACGAAGGTAGGAAAACCACGCAAACTTGCAATCGTTAGGCCGACCGCCAGTTCCGCCGTTGAAGCGTCATGAATCCCACGTCCGTTGCACAGTGTCATGCCCGGCCTCATAAATTCCATTGCATCGTCATACCCTGCATTGGGCATCTGTAATACTTTCAAATTCGGCATCTTCTTTGAGAATTCCAAGGCAGTACGTCCGCCCATATATGAAGGAACATAAAAAGTAATTTCAGAAAGATCAGCACTCTCCAACGGAGTTGTGCGTGGAGAAAGCCTGACGATTCCATCAGGAGTGTTCAAGTCATCCCATTGAGTCCAAACGGTTGTTGTCATTTTAGCGACCGATTCCTAACGTGAGATTATGAACGTTCTCTTCAATTACTTTCACCCTATTTGAGAGGATGCCGACTTCATCTACAGAAATCGTCACAACGTCGCCATCCTCCAGGGAGATATCTAGCGGTGGAACAATTCCTGTTCCCGTAGAAAGAATGACGCCATCAGGAAAGACCTGACACCTAAAGAGGTAGTCCACTAAATCTTCGAAGGAGCGGTTAAGGGCGCTTAAGGATGTTTGGGCTTGCCACACTAATTGCGTTCCTCTTGTGATGTGGGCCGAAATCCCCAACTCTTTGACGTTTGCAATCTCCCAGACGGGAGTAATCATTGGCCCCAGTGCAGTTGATCCCGTATAAATCTTTGCCTGAGACAAGTACAACGGGTTTTCACCTTCAATTGTGCGAGCAGTAACATCATTGCAAATTGTCAGGCCAATAATTTCTTGATAGATATTTACAAGAATCGCAACTTCAGGTTCTGGTACAGAAGCTGCACTATCTACGCGAATTCCAATATCTTGTGATGTACCGACGGTACGTCGAGCATTTGCTTTCAAAAACAACTCTGGGCGATCGGCCGCATAGACCCGCTCATATACATCTGGGACGCCACTTTCTTCCTTGCGGGCATCGCGCGATCGCAGGTAGGTGACACCTGCACCCCATATCTCACTTTCAAGAGCAATCGGAGGTTGTAAAGGACCGAAGATTTCGGCGCCTTTAGAAGTTTCTAAAAGGGAACGTAGCTGTGCCGCGGGCATGTGCAAGGCTTGAGTCAATGTCTCAACGCCATCAATGGCAAAGAACTTTCCACCTACAAAAGCGGCCAAATGGAAAGGATGATCATCTGTTGAAATAACTGCCAGTTTCATGCCCATGTTGCATCCTAACTTGTGCGCCTATCAGGCACCTATCAGGCGCCCACGATGCGAAATTATGGACCAACCTTGCCAATGTCTGCGTGAAGTTGGCTAAACTTGCCATTCCATGATTACTCCCCGAACTTCATAATACGATCGGACGAAACCGTGCAGATTAAGGCGCTTCTCATCGATGATGATGATTTTACGCGCCTGCTTTTGTCCTCGACTTTGAAGGATTTGGGATACGCCGTGGTGGCCGATGCAGCAACTGCAGCAGATGCGATCAAAGCTGCTACAGATCATGAACCCGATCTAGCAATCATTGATCTTGATCTTGGGGAAGGTCCGACAGGCATTGATGTTGCGCATGGCCTTAGGCGAATTCTCCCCGGCATAGCGCTGGTCATGCTTTCCTCTTACGAAGAGCCACGTCTAATCAAGGCAAAACAACTTGAGTTACCCGAAGGCACCGTATATGTCGTAAAGAAAGTCGTTGGAACGCCAGAAATTTTGGAAAAGGCGATCAGTTCGGCGCTCAACCAAGAAGGCTTCACCTCAGTGGTTGTAGAGGAAGACAATAAAGTAAAGCGAGTCAGCCGCCTCAGTGATTCACAAGTTGAGATCATGAGGCTTGTCGCTTCCGGATACACAAATGCTGCCATTGCAAAACGCCAGTTTCTTACCGAAGCTTCAGTAGGTAAAGCTGTGGCCAGATTAATTCGCCAACTCAATATCGCTGCATCTGAAGAGCAAAATCAACGCGTCCTCATCGCTCAGGCATATTACGAATCAATCGGGCCATCTACTCTTCGCCGTGGATAACGTCTTACCCTCCATTCAAGCGCGTCTTGGTGGCAAATGGCTTTTCTCCTGGCAGGCGTTAGTCCTTAGTATTCCTCTGCTAGCGCTTAACGTTGGCGCAAATATCAGCAGTCCAGAATCAACTTTCCGAGATTTCCTACCAATCATTCCGATTACGTTAAGTATCAGCGCACTCCTCACGCTTGCCGGATATGTTTGCAGTAAATATCTTTTTATCGATCGGGAAAATTCACCTATTCCGATCGGGTTCATCGTGCTGGGATTCTTTCTCGTAGGTTCGGGAGTAGGAGCCACAACATCCTGGGCATTGGAATTATTCGATGTCGAGGTTTCGCGAGGAATTTTTCTCAGTGCTTTGCTCGGAGGGATTTTTCTCATCTGGTGGGGAACCATGGTGACCTTGCTACTAGATGGACGAGATCGATTCAGCCGAACCAGAAGTAGACTTATTGAAGATGCTGTTCAAATCGAACTGGCCTTGCTGCAAGAAGCCGAAGTCTCCGAACTCATGAGAGCGTCAATCCGAACTGAAATCAACCAGGAACTGACTCAGGCCCGTACGGATTTTGCTAGAAGGCTTGAGGGGGAAGACTTCGCCATTCAATCGAGTGAGTGGACGGAAATTGCCTCCGCTATCCGAGATACGGCAAGTGATGTCATAAGACCCATGAGCAGGCGTCTAAAAGATAGAGCCGAGGAGTCATATCCGAAACCCAACCTCAAAACTTTTCTCTGGAATATTGTTCACTTTCAACCATTTCGCCCTGGTGCGTTCACACTCGTGTATCTCATTCGTACTGGCCCGATTGAAGTTGAGCACTTTGGTATTAGAATTGGCCTAATTTCTTACTTGGTCGCTACCATCACTATTTTCAGCACAATGTCCTACGCAAACTCTCTCATGAAAAAATACCCAAAAATCCATAGCTGGATTTTCGTTGACACAGTCTTTGTAATCCAATTTTTATACCTTGTTCTACACCTAACACGAGAACTCGCTACCGGAATTCAAATACCACAGCAGGAACTTATTTCCAACCTAATTGTCAGTGTGATTCTGATTCTGATTACATCTGGATTTGGGACATTTAGAAACATTCACCAAGATATGACATCTTCATTTAAGTCCCGGCTCAGCCAGAGCCAAATTGAAGTTATGGCTCAAGGAATTCAGTTATCACGATTGGCCACCGAGGCTGCCGAGTTACTACACGGGCAAGTGCAAACTAAACTCATAAGTTGCGCAGCTGCCATCGATCAGGCGCGAACATCAGGCAACGTCGAACAATTTAACCGTGCACTTTTGCAGGCAAGAGCAATACTTGAATTGCCGATTCCAGATCGACAAGTTCAGCTCGATGCCACAATAGAAAGAGAAATCGCCAGGAAATGTAATCTCTGGGAAGGATTATGCGAGATTCACTGTGATATTTCCGAATCACTCCGAGAAGTTTCCGGCAGCGTTGCTAGCAAAGTGGGAAGCATCATTGAAGAAGCAATTACAAATTCCATAAGACATGGAGGCGCGACACAGATTCGTATTACTCTTATTGAAAATGTTCCTGGAACAATTTCGATTACTGTGGCTGACAACGGATCTGGCCCTCAAGATGGTGAACTCGGTTTGGGAAGCGACATTATTTCCCGTTATAGCTCGCAGACAAATAGTCTAAAGAGAAATCCTGACGGTGCAGGCTCGATTCTGACTCTTAATGTGGGGCGATCCTCAGATTAAAGGTGTTATAGTTGCAATGAAAGTCAATACGAG
>CAIYBL010000046.1 GCA_903924485.1 uncultured Actinomycetes bacterium | reverse complement strand
GTTTACCTCATCAAAGATGCCCGTATCCGCCCTGAGTACATCCCCACGATGTATCCGAGATTAGAGCAGTGGCGAAAAGTGAGAAGAGAAATGGATCCCAACAACATGTGGCAATCTGACCAATCAAGGAGACTGAAATTATGCTAAACGGATTTAAAAGCCCTCAGACCATCGCATTGATTGGATCCACGAGCGAAATCGGAGAAGCAATTCTCAAGCACCTGCCTCTGGAGAATCTTTCTACATGCTATTTAGCAGCACGAAATCCACAACCTTCTCTACAAGGAGTACCTTCTAGAACAGCATTCGTGCCAATCAAATTTGAAGCAACGGATACTCAATCGCATGAAGATTTCGTCCGCCAACTTTTTTCGCATGGAGATCTGGACTTGGCAATCATTGCGATAGGTGTCTTAGGAAATGATGCAAACCTCAGCGCTGAAGCAAATGCCCTCCTTGCGATGCAAGTAAATTACGTCGCTGCTTCGTACGTCATGCACTTGATCGCCAAGAAAATGGTTGCGCAAGGTCACGGAAGAATATTGGTGCTCTCCTCATTTGCTCAGACAAGACCCAGGAATGACAACTTTGCCTATGGATCCACCAAGGCAGGGTTAGATTTCATGGCTCGCGGACTTAATGAAAAATTGCGCGGAACGGGCGTTAGCGTATGTGTTCTTCGTCCAGGATTTGTTCGCACTCGGATGACCCAAGGGATGGATGAAGCTCCCTTCTCCGTGAACGCCGATGATGTTGGCAAGATTGCCGCATCTCTGATCGCGAGCAAGAACTCTGTCGGGTATGCTCCCTCCATATTAAAACCTTTGGCGCTCATCTTTTCTCTCTTGCCGCCAGCGGTTTTTCGTAAAATATCCGAACGCTAGAACCAAAGAGAAATGATGCAATGAGCAACCTCGAAATGTCGCCTGCCCCAGCAAGAAAGTCGCTGCTTCACCGACGAATCCTTGCTTCGATTGTTGCTGTTGCAGCGATCGTTGGAATCTCACTGATTTGGTCAGTTGGATCCGCACTCACTGCCCCTGGTACAGATACCGTGGCAGCACGCCTTGCTGAATGGGGTCGGGATCATTACTTAGGTTTTGTTGTTACCACTGCAGAGAATATTCAATACTCACTCAACCCACCCAAGGTAGGCGGTGCACCCAAATCGAATTTGCTCAATCCAGCGCCAGCACCTGATGTCGTTGACGCGCATGCTGCAATAACACCCTTGATCCTTCCTGCATTATCTGGCGAAGGGACCTTCCGCACCGTATCAACAGTAAATGGCCAACCAGCCATACAAGTGGCGTACATGCGTCCAGATACTCAACACAGTTCATATTTAGCAGGGATCTCTTGGATGAGCGGATCACTTCTGAAATTTGTACAACACCCAGGTAGCAAAGAGCCTGGACATCTAACACTGTGGTCTCAAAAAGAAAGTATTGCGCCAGTAGATCGAAATGGATTGCTTGCAACATTCAATAGCGGTTTTAAGATTAAAGATTCTCAAGGTGGCTACTATGAAAATGGAAGCACCGCAGGCGTACTTCGTTCTGGGGCGGCTTCCTTAGTTGTGTATCGAGATGGTCATGCCGACATTGATACGTGGGGATCATCCCTTGGCATGTCTGCAGATGTCGTTTCAGTGCGACAAAATCTTTCACTCCTTGTTGATAATGGGCAACTTGCTGTCAATATAGACAGTAAGAATCTTGCTACCTGGGGTTTCACAGTGAAGAACGCGAATTTCGTATGGAGATCTGGAATCGGTGTCACCGCCACAGGGGATTTTGTCTATGTAGCAGGTGACGCACTGTCCGTACGTAC
This sequence comes from uncultured Actinomycetes bacterium, assembly GCA_903924485.1. GTDB lineage: Bacteria > Actinomycetota > Actinomycetes > Nanopelagicales > Nanopelagicaceae > QYPT01. Next base: position 4,894 of record CAIYBL010000046.1, on the reverse strand, counting down.
ATTGGCATCGCTCTTGCAGGCTGCTGGAGCAGTTCGAGCAATGGAACTAGACATTAATGCTCAGTGGATTTCTTACATGTGGTATGAAGTTGGCAAAACACCGACCACACCAATCGCTAAGAAGTTATTGAGTTTTGATCGTCCAGCTAAGCGATATTTCTCGGTGAGTAGTCGTGACTTCTTCGCCGTTTACGCGCGCTAAATCTTTTTCACTTTCATTACGTGGGATTGATAGCCTGAAAACATAAGCATCAGCGCAGGCAGGCCCATGGCTATAGGTAATGATGTGATCTGCGCTAGCCCTCCTGTAATTGCTGGGCCGACGAAAAATGCAGTAAAGCCGATGAGGCCAACGCGTGCGATGGCAACCGATGAAGCAATTCCAGGTTCGGCACTTGCCGCCAAAATGTAGGCAGGAAAAATCGGACCCATTCCAAATCCGGCAATCGCAAAACCTATGTCCACAATAATTAATGACAACGGTCGAGAGTGCGATGAAAGCGGAACAGCGATAGCAATAGATAGACCAAGACCAGCACCACCTATATACCCGCCCAACTTCACTGTCTTTGCTGGTCCCAAATGCTCCAAAATAATGTCGCCAAGGAATCGGCTAACGATCATGGCAAACGCAAAGCTTGCATATGCCGTTGCATTTACCCCTTTTCCAATTCGCATGTGATCGTGCAATAAAATTGCACTCCAATCACTTGCAGCCCCTTCTGCAACAAGGGCCCCAAATAATCCAATACCCAAAGCCCACAGGGGCAAGGCAGATTTCGAGATGAAGGGGATCTTGGGCGCCGTCTCTTCTTCTCCCCCGTCGTGCTCATCAAGTTCACCATTGAGCAAGAAGTGGATCGCTGGAACATAAAGAACTAGGCAAAGCACTCCAACAAAAACCAAATTAAATTTCGGTGTTGTGTGATGGGTGAGGATTCCGCCAAAGACCGTTGTTACAAGGGCGCCACAACTCCACATCGCGTGGAATGTAGACATCCACCGACGTTCCACTAACTTCTCCACCACGACGGCTTGAGTGTTGACAGAAATATCCAGGCTGGAATATCCAGCGCCCATCACAAACAATGAGAAGAGCAACTGCACAGATGAAGTTGAAGAACCTATTCCCATCAGCCCAATGGGCATCACCACGGCCGCAAAAGCACAGACCCGACGTGATCCAAAGGTGTGAATTAATCTGCCAGCTAACTGGGCTCCGGTGAGTGAACCAAGGGTGCTTGCGGTGAGCAAGATTCCAAATTGACCATCCGTAAAGTGAATAGCTTGCTTGATCTCGGGAATTCGCGGAACCCACGCCATGGAGACCATGCCCATGATGAAAAAGGTGGCCCATAATGAATTGCGCGCCAGAAGTCCTGAACGCATTGCTGTTTTTTGAGGCATAAGAATATAAGCCTAGTGGTGTCACTCAATTAAGGGGTAAGACTCTCTCGCCACGGCCCACGCAGCTTATTGAGGTGTACGTTGCAGGACATGTCTTTTCTTAAAAAGAGTAAAACTTTGACAATCACTGCGGTGATTTGCGCGGTAGTCGTATATTTCCTGATTATTTTCGGATCCCATGTGCGAGTCACTGATTCTGGAATGGGGTGTCCTGATTGGCCACTCTGCAAAGGCAGTATCGGCCCAATCCATGGTTTCCATGCATTTATGGAGCAAACCCACCGCTACATCGCAGGTCTGGTGACAATTCTCGTCGCAGCCACTGCCACTCTTGCTCTTCGTTTTCGAACTCGCCCCGCTGCCGTTACCCCCGCTGTGATCACCGGTGCCATAGTTATTGTGCAAGTACTTCTTGGCGCCGTCACGGTATTTGATGGCAATGGTGCTCCCACCGTTGCAGCCCACCTTTTGGCAGGTTTGGCACTTCTTGGTGGTGCCACCGTTACCGCCGTTGCAACAATCATTCCTCGTACTGATGTATCCGGACCACGGCTTTCCACACTGGCCTGGATTGCGCTCTCTGGCGCGGCGCTTTTATATTTATCAGGTTCACTCGTAGTTAATGCAGAAGCTGAGAAAGCGTGCGCTAGCTTCCCGCTATGTCCCAGCGATCAACCCACACACTTTGTCGTGTTGCACTTGATACATCGCACCATGGTCATCATTTCAAGTGCCGCTCTTATAACTTTTGCCGTTCATGTTTGGCGAACCTGGTCACGTCATCGCGGAGCACGTGCCCTTGCAGGAACACTTGTCGCTCTCATTTGTGCAACGGCAACTCTCGGAATACTTAGCGCCTTGAAAAAAGCTCCAGCTGATCTTCAAGATTTGCACCTAGCTGGCGCCGCTGCAGTTCTTGCGACATCTGTTGCACTTGCTGCCCAAGGTTGGCTGCTCGGAGCCGATCGCCCCTAAACTTTCGTCTCATGGAAGCAGCTCTGCAAAACCCTTCGGTCATTCGCGTTCGAGAATTCTTGGATAACGCAGGGGTAAAGGGCCAAATCGTTGCCCTCTCTGACAGCGCTCGAACTGCAGCTGAAGCTGCCGAGGGGCTAGGAATTGAAGTCGGCCAGGTGGCATCATCAATAGTTTTCAAACTTCCAAACGGATCTGCATTATTAGTGATCACTAGCGGACGACATCGTGTTGACACCAGCCTCGTAGCGCAAAATCTTGGAATAGAAAAACTGCATCGCGCTGATGCGGATTTCGTCAAAGAAGCATCAGGTTTTTCAATTGGTGGAGTGAGCCCACTGGGATGGATTTCGAAGCCAGAAATTATCCTTATTGATGAAGCGTTAAACGATTACGAGGTTGTTTGGGCTGCTGCTGGACATCCCCATGCGGTGTATCCCACAACGTATTCAGAATTAGTTCGCGTAAGCGGGGCCAGGCCAATGATCATTGGGGATTAACCATGAACACCTTGGGCATGATCGCAATTGTTATTGATGATTACGATGCTGCGATTTCACATTATGTGAATGATCTTGGCTTTATCTTAATAGAAGATAAAGAAATGACACCTGAGAAGAGATGGATTGTTGTCGCTCCAAGTAAAGAAGGAGCCAGAATTCTCTTAGCTAGAGCTGCGAATGAAAAACAAAGATCAGCTATCGGTAACTCAGCAGGTGGCCGCGTTGGGTTCTTCTTGTACACAACAAACTTTACGGAAACGTATGAAACCTACAGCTCCCGAGGGATTGAGTTCATTGAATCCCCTCGTCAGGAGGCATACGGACAAGTTGTTGTATTCAAAGATAAGTACGGAAACAAGTGGGATTTAATTGAAAAGAAATACGGTGAATGAGTTAACCCTGCATCGGCACGTAAGTCCTGAACTTTAGAGATAGAAATCACCAACCATAATCTTTTGAGGGGGTTGGCACAGATGTAAGTCCTCGCCCTTGGAGACATAATTAATCGTGATAAAAATTGACTTCAAGAAGGAACTCTCGGAACTTTACAATCCAAAGAAGAAGGTCTTCTCTCAAGTAAAAGTTCCGAAAATGAAATTCTTTATGATTGACGGCAAAGGCGATCCCAATACATCAAAGGATTATGCCCAAACGATTCAGGTTCTTTACAGCGCCTCCTACACTTTGAAATTCATGTGCAAGAAGGAACTCGAAAAAGACTATGGAGTCCCTCCCCTTGAAAGTCTCTGGTGGGCAAAGAATATGAAGGATTTCCAATCTGGGAAGAAAGAAAACTGGCAATGGACCGCAATGATCATGCTCCCCGATTGGATTCCTGCATCCATGATCAAATCTGCCATCGCAAGTGCGAGAGAGAAAAAGAGTGACCTAGATTTTTCTAAATTGCGGGTAGAGCCATTTACCGAAGGGCTCTCGGTGCAGATCATGTATATCGGTGCCTATAAGGACGAAGCGCCAGTCATCGCTGCATTGCATGAGGAATATTTGCCGGCGAACAAACTCGTTGAAAATGGGAAGCATCATGAAATCTATCTAGGCGACCCCCGCAAGAGTGAACCGAGTAAATTGAAGACCATTATCCGCCAGCCAGTGAAAAAAATAGCTGACGGATAACGGCAATCTAGTTCTTAGTCAGAATGGTCGTGAAGCGCCTCTGGCAAAGTCCATCGTGAATCCTTGCGAGGGTGAATGTAAAGATAGTAATACGCAACGCCAATCACCATAGTCGCCAGTGATATAACAATCGGACGAGTGTCAGCCAAGATTCCTTGGTAGGCAACGTAGACGGTGGCAGCAATAACTACTACTGGAGGCAGCGGCCAAAGTGGCATTTTGTAGCCGCCCCGCTGAGCTGCCCGATTCTTACCGTCAATAATTGAGGCAAAGGCCACGATTGCATAAATTACAATGAGGCTTGCACCCGTTGCCAGAAGTAGGAAGTTAAAGGAAACAAACTGGCCGGCAAGAATCGCTACAACTCCCACAACGATGGTTGCAACGACTGGAGTCTGATACTTGGAGCTAATTTGCTGCAAAGGTTTACCAATTGCGTCCGGCCAAGATCCATCACGAGCAGAAGCATAAAGAAGGCGTGCCTGCTGAATGATGATTGCGATGACGGCGTTCAAGATCGCGATCGCAATGCCGAGACTCACAATCACATTGATCGATGATCCGCCACGCTCCAGTAAGAAATAGCTCATTGGAGCGGGATCATTGATCAACTTCGGTATCGATGGAGAACCAATGACAACCGCCATTAGAGGCAAAATCTCAACGAGTACAGTGATAAGCAAAGAAATCATAATTGCCTTGCCAATTTTACTGCTCGCGCCTTTTGTCTCTTCCGCGTAATAGACCGCCTGACCATATCCGTTATAAGCGAACAGTGCGACTGAAAGTGCAGAGATGACAGCGCCCCAACCAACGGCGCTTACCGTTCCACCTGCAGCCGCAGTTTGAGGAGTCCAAAATACGCTCACTGGTTG
>CAIYBL010000045.1 GCA_903924485.1 uncultured Actinomycetes bacterium | reverse complement strand
GGCTGGAATAGTAATTTTCTGGGCTGCTAGTTGTCCCGAGACAGCGCTGTCGGCGAAGCTATAGCCCCAGTTCATGAGACCCGCTGCGATGAATAGAAAAAGACTTAATCCAAAACCAACCATTGTGACGATTGCGTCAAAGGTACGACGTTTCATTATTTTCTCTCCTTTTATGTTCATCAATGCGTGAACATATCTATTGATACACGCATCATCAATAGAAGGGTGAAGAGTTCGAGAGTGTTAGCCCCTGGAAAACTGTGATTTACATTAAAAGGTAGCGTGGCTCACTAATTGTGTCGGGCACATAAAGATTGTCCATCAGCCCCAACTTCAAAGTGTGAGCAGGCAACCCCAAGACGATCAAAAGCCTTGTCGCCATAATGCGTGCGATATGCCAAAGCCAATAAGACCCGAAGGTTCGTATCGCCATCGGCGCGTATTCCAAAAGCTTTTGCCGTTCGACTGACTGTATTCTCGACGACTTTTTCTGTGTGTGCGGTTTCCCGAGCGATGGATCCGTTGGACTTTCCTTCACATAAGAGATCCATGACTAATCGTTCAAAAGGTGTTAAATCCCTTGTTGCGATAGTGATATCAGTTGCCATTTCGTGGCTCTCCCTAGCCTTCTGAGTAGTAACTCTCTTTGTAACTCGTACATTACTCGTGCTCACCCTTAAGATTGCCCAATGGATGAAGTCTTAGCAAGAATTGACGGTTCTGTGCTGGTTCTCACAATGAATAGACCAGCGAAGATGAATGCGATCACACGCTCAATGTATGAGGGGTTATCCCGACATCTACGCGCTGCAGCAGAGGATTTCGCGATCCGGGTCGTCGTTATCCAGGGCCAGGGAGAGCATTTCACGGCCGGAAATGACATTTATGACTTCATGGAGGAGCCTCCAACGGGTCCAGAGTCTCCCGTGAGCCGTTTCTTGGAGGCCATTCATAATTTCCCGAAACCTCTGATTGCGGCGGTGCAAGGCAACGCGATAGGAATCGGTACGACGATGCTCTTTCACTGCGAGATTGTTTTTGCTACGAGTAGTGCAAATTTTTCGATGCCATTTGTGTCATTGGGTCTAGTGCCCGAGGCGGGATCCAGTTATATATTTCCTGCCTTAGCTGGGTATCAAGAAGCGGCAAGAATTTTTCTAACCGGCGATAGCTTTGGCGCACAGGATGCGCACCGATATGGACTTGTTGGTGTTGTCTGTGAAGATGCACAAGAGCAAGCGTTAGTTATGGCGCACAGGATTGCCCACCAACCGCCCACTTCGGTGATCAATACCAAAGCGTTGCTGAAGGCTCGGTCGCATGATGCAATATCTGCGGTGATGACCGTGGAAAGTCAACTATTTATGTTGGCTCTGCAATCAGATGAAGCGATGGCAGCATTTATAAAGTTCACATCTAAAAAAGGTAAGGCGGTGGATAAATGAGCCTTCAGGGGAAAAAGCTATTTATTACAGGAGGATCTCGCGGGATTGGATTAGCGATTGCACTGAAAGCTGCCGCCGATGGTGCATCAATTGCCATCGCCGCCAAAACGGCAGAAACAAATCCGAAATTGCCAGGAACAATATTTACTGCAGCTAAAGAGATAGAGCAAGCAGGCGGTATCGCTCTTCCGATTCAGTGCGATTTGCGTGATGAGATTCAAATTGTCGCGGCTGTGGCCCGTGCCGCGGAGGAATTCGGTGGCATAGATATTCTGATCAATAACGCAAGCGCGATTAATCTCACCAGAACCGAGGAGACTCCAGCCAAACGTTTTGACCTCATGTTCGATGTCAACGTGCGCGGCACATTCTTAACCTCTCAGGCAGCACTTGCCCACCTACGAGAATCTGCCAAATCTGGTAGAAATCCTCATATTTTAAATCTCTCTCCACCGCTTTCCATGAAACCCAAATGGTTCAAGAATCACGTGGCATACACGATGGCGAAGTATGGGATGAGCATGTGTGTGCTGGGCATGTCAGAGGAGTTCCGTCGCGATGGGATTGCTGTAAATGCTCTCTGGCCACGAACCGCTATCGACACAGCTGCTCTGGCGATGATTCCAGGGGTTGATACAGCCGCTTGCCGTACTCCTGCCATATTGGCAGATGCTGCCTATGCAATTTTGCGGCGAGACGCGAAAGAGTGCACGGGAAACTTCTTTATCGATGACGAAGTTCTCGCAAGTGAGGGAGTTACCGATTTGGATCGATACTCTGTCGTACCTGGAACCACCGACTTCCTCACCGATTTCTTTCTCGACTAATATGCCTACAAACGATCACTTAAGGGGAGTTCATGTCTAATCAATCGGTTAACCCGCGCACCGGAGAAAAATTCGGGCCGGTATTTATGTCGACATCACCCGAAGCGATCAATGAAATCATTTCGCAGTCTGTCGCGGCCCATACTTTGTGGTCTGCGACATCACCGAAAGAGCGCGCACGTGGACTTGGTGCGATCGCCGATGCCTTGGATTCCCAGACAGAGGCTCTGGTAGATATTGCCGATGAAGAGACCGGACTGGGGCGAGTTCGCCTTTCTGGAGAAGTTGCACGTACGACTTTTCAGTTACGCGCTTTCGCGAGCACTCTTGAAGAAGGGCGTTTCGTTTCGGATGAAATCGACGCTGCCGTAGCGGGTGCTCCTCCTCAAGGTCATCCAAAATTTGTCAGAACGGTGCGCGGCATTGGCCCTGTTGCTGTTTTTGGCGCAAGCAATTTTCCATTTGCGTTTAGCACCCTGGGTGGAGACACCGCCTCGGCTCTTGCCGCGGGATGTTCGGTTGTAGTTAAAGCCCATCCAGCGCATCCGCAAACGGCGCAACTTACTTTTGATATTGCCAGAGCAGCTCTATCTAGCACTGGCGCTCCAACTGCCGTGATCTCACTTGTTCATGGTTTTGAATGCGGAAAGACACTGGTGACAGATTCCCGTATTAGCGCCGGAGCTTTCACGGGATCTCGGGCAGGTGGACGAGCACTCTTTGACCTAGCTCAAGCCCGCAAGTACCCCATCCCTTTTTATGGAGAGCTGGGAAGTGTAAATCCGGTTGTTGTTTTGAAAAGTGCTTTAGATGATCCAAAGACTTTTGTTACGGCATATCTGGATTCTTTGTTAATGGGTAATGGACAGTTTTGTACCAACCCAAGTGTTCTTTTCATCCCCGAAAGTAATGAATTTGTGCAGGAACTACACACGCAGATTGTGCTAAGAGAGGCTGCTCCCTTCCTTAGTGAAGCAACCAAGAAACTCCATGATTCAAACCGTGCTCAACTATTAAGTTCGATTGACGCCGTTATTTGCCAAGGCAAGCCAGTATCCGAAAGTGGCTTTTTCTCATCTGCACTTGTTGCCGTTGTAAAGGCGAAAGACCTTGCGCAAGGTCTGACCGACATTGGCGAGGAGTGTTTTGGTCCAACAGGTGTCGTTATTTCTTACTCGAGTGTTGAGCAAGTCATCGAGATTCTTAGCGAGATGGAAGGCGCTCTCTCAGGATCACTTTTTGCTTTATTCCACGATGCGGATGTTTCGCGCGTTTTAGATTCGCTAGCGTCGATGTGCGGACGCGTTGCCTTTAATGCATGGCCAACAGGCGTGGCAGTGACGTATGGCCAGCATCATGGAGGTCCATACCCTGCCTCGACATCTTCACTTCATACATCAGTAGGCACTCATGCGATCACGCGATTTTTGCGACCCGTAACATTTCAGGGGTTACCCGATGTACTCTAAGCGGCAATAGTCATCCAATCGAGCAAAGGATAGTTGAAGATGAAGCTGGCCCGCCTAGGTTCGATAGGAAATGAACGTGCTGCACTTATTGTCAGTGATTCTGAAGCTGTCTTTGTTGATGATGTTGTCGGCGATTGGAGTCGCACTTCACTCGAAGCTGGTGTGATGGAGAAAATCGCATCACTAGATATTTCTAGCCGTCCACGTGTGGCAATTGCTGACTATCGATTGGGTGCACCCGTTACTCGTCCCACCAAAGTTATTTGCGTTGGGCTCAATTACGCGCAGCACGCGATTGAATCAGGTGCGACGCCGCCAACTGAACCGATTATTTTCATGAAAGCACCAGACACCGTTGTTGGTGGCTCTGATGACATCGTTGTGCCACCAGGATCTCTAAAGACAGATTACGAAGTAGAGATTTGCGTCGTTATAGGCAAGAGCGCGCTCTATTTGGATTCTCCGGCGCAAGCGCGCGAGCATATTCTTGGCTACACAATCTCTCAAGATGTTTCCGAACGTTACTGGCAGCTAGAGCGCAGTGGCCAATGGGTAAAGGGAAAGTCCTTTCCTTCATTTAATCCACTGGGACCATGGATCGTCACGGCAGATTCATTGGATCCCAACGACCTTCGCCTCTGGTGTTCGGTTGATGGAGAGATGCGTCAAGACTCGCGAACGAGCGATTTGATCTTTGGAATTGATCATTGCATCTGGTACATCAGTCAATTTATGGAGCTCAAGGCTGGAGACATCATCAATACTGGCACCCCACAAGGTGTCGGGATGGGATTCAAGCCACAAAGATATCTGCAAGGTGGAGAAATTATCGAAACAGGCATTGAAGGAATTGGAACAATCAAATCCAAGGTTGTAAACGCCTAAAAGGGTTTGCTAAAAACCGTTTCCTCTGTTGCCTCAATTTCCAAGAGGCGATTCCATTTCGCAGTTCTTTCAGAGCCATGCGTTGAGCCAACTTTTATTTGACCAGCGCTCCAACCCAAGGCCAAGTCTGCAAGCCAACTGTCCTCGCTTTCCCCTGAGCGAGCAGAAACGACCGTGGAAAATCCTGCCGCTTTTGCTTGCGTGAGAACTTCAAAGGAGTTGGAGACCAAACCATTTTGATTGGGTTTAATCAAAATAGAATTGGCGCTCTTTTCCTCAATACCTTTTGTTAGACGATTGAGTTGAGTCGTGAATAGATCATCTCCAATAACCTGTATTGATTCATTTACCTGTGCTGTGAACTGTGACCAGTGTTGCCAGTCATCTTCCGCGAAGGGATCTTCAATAGAAATGATTGGCTGGCTATTTATGAGCGAAATGAGTTGATCACTCCACTGCTGGGCAGAGTGCACCTTGCCCGAACTTCTGGAAATGTAGTTTCCCTGGTCAAAAAACTGAGTAGCGGCAACATCTAGAGCCAAGCTGACCTGTAATCCCGGGACAAGGCCGACGAGATTAATGCAATCAACCACAAACGCACATGCCTGATCCGTTGATGTGAATGCAATTCCCAGGCCACCTTCATCGGCGACAAGGTTTGTAACAAAGCCACGAGCGGCTCCTTCACGTGCTGCGCACTCACGAATAGCGCTGATCCATGACAGGGCTTGTGCAATATTGCTCGCACCATGCGCGATCACGAGGACATCTTGAATGTCTAGAGCGCCTTTGGCGTGCGCGCCACCTGAGAGAATATTTACCATTGGCATTGGCATCACAAGTGGACCAGTTGGGCGCAAAAGTCTTGCAAGGGAGATTTTGTGCGAATGCGCCTGCGCGATGGCGCCTGCAAGAGAGACGGCTAAAGATGCATTGGCGCCGATGACTTCATATCGGGGGCTTGCATCAATCGCGATAAGGAATGCATCCACACTTTCTATTTCGGGCAGAGATCCGATCAGCACAGGTGCGATGACGTTGTTGATATTCCACACCGCTTGATGCACGCTAGATCCCGAGAAAAACTTTTCCGAAAATGTTGTGCCTTTGTCGCGCAACTCTTTTGCTTCATGGCGGCCGGTTGAGGCACCTGACGGAACAGTAGCCTTATGAACACTTCCATCACTCAGTACCATTCGCGCGCAGACCGTTGGACGGCCACGTGAATCAAGAACCTGTATCCCCTGAAGGGTCGAAATGGTAAGGGTCATAACTCTGAGAATACGTCAGTGATCAATGGGGGAGTATTACTCTCGAGAATTCCAAGGCATGTGTTTCTTAGAGCTACACGTGCCTCCTCGTGAAGGTAGGAGACCCGTGAAACGCCATCGACCCTGGCAAGGGCAACTGCAGCAACGTGCCACGAAAGTGTCGAGGAAGGAGGTTGGAACGCCTTCTGATATTCGGATAAGAACAGTGAAGCAGAGCGCGTGATTTTGGCTTGAAGAGCGGGATTTTCCAAAAACTCGAATTTGGCTAGCAAATGTGCAAGCAAGAAGGCAAGATCAAAAACAGGGTTGCCGGCATGGGCTACCTCGAAGTCAAGGATTATTGGAGTCGCATTCTTCATCACCAAAATATTTTTCGGTGAATAATCTCCATGAACGAGACAGGATTTATCCGACTCAAGTTCGGCAATGAGGTCAAGGATTCGCGGAGCGATAGCTGTATGTGCCTTGGCAATGGCGCGATAAAAAGGGTTGATGCGCAATTGTTCAAAGAGAAGGTCCTCCTGAAATTGGCTCAGGATTTCAGTGTGCGCATAAGTGCCGCGGTGCCAGCGACCTAGGATCGATCCGACTTCACCGGCCACGTTCGGGTGGATGTTTCCAGCGAGCAGGTCTTCTTTCCAGTTGGTGACTTCTCTCGGTGCGCGCTCGAGAACAAGGGTGAAACGCTCTGGATCAGAATCTATAAGGTGTGGAACGCTTATTGGCGTTATTGACTCGTAGATCTTTAGAGCTTGCGCTTCGACCGTTGCCCGCCTTTGGTCGGCAACCCAGAGAGTTGGGACATCCAATTCCGGAAGTGCTTGTTTGAGAACGAGGTTCTTTCCTTCGCCCGACAAGGCGAGCACGACATTAGAAACTCCGCCAGTTAATACTTCAACGGTGATTTCAGAGGAGGGCGAAAAAAGTCCCCGAGATTGTGCGTAGGCAACAACACTGTGAGTATCGAGTAATTGCACCTACGTAGATTAGGGCAGATAAGTGATCGAGTGAGCGTTATCTACCAAAAGACTCTGGCCGGAAATTGCCGTATTGAGTTCGCTCCCGAGTAGATAGACGCTATTGGCAACGTCAGCCGGGGTTACAAGGCGTCCCATGGGCGTGGACTCAACAAGATGATCAAATTGCTCTTGGACCAAGTTATTGCGAGTCATCGGTGAGTCGACGACGCCAGGGAGAATGCCATTAACCAAAATGCCATGAGACTTGCCGAGGTCAACTGCAAGGGAACGTACTAAACCACCGACCGCTGCTTTAGAAATCGTATACGCCAATTTTTCCTTGCGGGTAAATAACTCGGCGATAGAACTAATGATCACGATCCGTCCATTTTTGGCGATGGCATGTTCATGTAAGAGAAACTTCACTTTTTTGACAATGAATCCCACGTTAGCTTCAAAGAGAGCGGTGAGGGCTTCATTGCTCGTCGTTTGAATAGTCCCATTAACATTTGAACCTTGGGCGAAGATCACAGTGTTGAATGTTGAGCCCTCGAAAGGTGAGGCGCTTCTGAAAGGCAGGACTATTTCGTTAGGCAGTCCCGAATCCACTCTGACCACGGGGACGACGTCCCATCCGTGGTTGAGAAACGTTTGAGATATTGCACTGCCAAGGGCTCCTGTGGCCCCGAAAAGTAGTACGCGCTTGTGAGCCATGATGTGCTCTTACCTCGTTCCGTAACTCTGGATGACCCAGATAACTTGGATTACTTAGATAATTTTCGCACAGCGATAAAGCGCTATGAACGCGTTTAGCGAATGGAAACCCTCATAGTAGGCTCAACCACCTGCATATATCTAGGGATGAGGAGATCATATGAGCGACAATACTTCTTTTGATGGTCAAGTGGTCATGGTTGTTGGAGCCGCAAATGGAATTGGGCGAGCCACGATTGGGCTTTTGAAATCCCGAGGAGCGCGAGTGATCGCACTTGATCTAAACGCCCCTGCTCTTGAGGCAGTTAAAGTTGAATTCTCTCTAGGCGAGGAACAAGTCAAGCTACTTGATGTCTCTGATCAAGATGCAGTAGTAAAGGCTGTTTCAGAAATTCACCGCGCTGAAGGTCGCATTGATGCCCTTGTTAATTCAGCAGGTATGACTGGCCCAACTAATCGACGATTAAACACAATCGATTGGCCAGAGTTTGAAAAAACATTGCGAGTAAATTTGTTTGGAGCAATTTGGTTAACGCAAAATGTTATTCCAATTATGCAGGGCCAAAAATACGGTCGCATTGTTCATGTCTCATCGATAGCGGGCAAGGAAGGCAATCCTGGCATGGCCCCGTACAACACCTCTAAGGCTGGAATGATTGGTTTCATCAAAGGCGTCGGCAAGGAAGTTGCACCCGAAGGAATCACCATCAACGCGGTTGCCCCTGCTGTTATCCGCACACCGATGAATGCTGACACCAGCGACGAAACGCTTAAGTACATGATCGCAAGAATTCCCATGGGTCGGGTAGGTGAAGCCGAAGAGGTTGCAGAGACTATTTGTTTTGCGGCGTCTAAGGCGTGTTCATTCACTACCGGATTTACCTTTGACGCATCTGGCGGACGAGCTACCTATTAATACTGCCCCTACGGGGGAGTTTTAAGAATATGCATCATTTGCTATTGTTCGGGCAGGTTATGAGTATCAGCGCCAAGCCTCAGCTGGCTGATCAGCAACCCTCCATCGCGGTGGGGTGCTCTGGGTGAAGACCGGGTCGGATGCACGGTGCTCCGACAAGCGCAGATCTCCCTAGTGGGATTATGAAAGGTATTACCTCAATGAAGAAATTAATTAGAGTCGCACCAGTAGCGGCAATCGCACTCACTCTTTCCGTTCTCTCGGGCACATACACCAGCGCATCAGCCGCTGCCGGATGCTCGCCAAGTACTCTCAAGACAGTCGCAGCTAAGACGCTGACTATTGCAACAGGTGCACCGGCGTACACACCATGGGTTATCGATGATAAGCCAGAGACTGGCAAGGGATTTGAAGCCGCTGTTGCCTACGCAGTTGCAAAGAAACTTGGATACGGCGCTGCTCAAGTAAAGTGGATCCGCACAACTTTTGACGCAGCAATTGCTCCAGGACCAAAGAAGTTTGACTTTAATATCCAGCAATATTCCATTACCGCTGATCGTTCAAAGGTTGTCGATTTCTCATCTGCTTATTACAAGTCCAATCAAGCAATCGTGACCTACAAGGGAAGCAAGCTTGATGGCGTAAAGAGCATTGCTGCTGTTAAGGCTGCCAAGGCCAAGATTGGCGCGGCTGTGGCTTCGACATCTCTTGATGCTGTTTCTAACTTACTTGGCGTCAAGCCACAGGTATTTAACGATAACGCCGCTGCGGTGACTGCTCTCAAGAACAAGCAGATCGATGGTCTTGTCGTTGATCTACCAACTGCTTTCTATCTTGCTGCAGCCGAAATTCCTAACGGCGTCATCGCTGGCCAATTCGCTAACGTTGATAAAGCAGATAAGGGCGCAGGCCTTCTGCTAGCGAAGAACAGTCCAATCACCGCGTGCGTAACCAAGGCACTTGATGCCGTGCGTGCTAGCGGCGAATTGGCAGCAATAACCACAAAGTGGCTTACATCCTCTGCTGGTGCACCAGTTCTTAAGTAAAGAAACTCACTAAACTAGTTACATGTCAGATGAGATAGGGCGCGGAGATGGGTCAATTCCCAACTCCGCGCCTTATTCCTTTGGTGGGCAATGGTCTCCTAGCGAAATCGAGATCGAACGTCGCGCAGCGCGGAAAAGAAATGTCAGAAAGAATGCACTAAAGGCAGCGCTTTCTAGCGTTCTGGTTCTAGGGACGCTCGGAACAATTGTTGTGACCTCGCCCGGCTGGAAAGTCTTATCTGTAACTTTCTTTCATTGGTCCTATGGATTTAGCATCTTGCCTAAGATCCTTGTCGGTTTTTTTGAGTCCAACGTAATCCTCACGCTTATTGCTTCCACTTGTGTTGCCATCATTGGGCTGACCCTTGCCCTTATTCGAACATCCAGATCTCCAGCCCTTACCCCTTTTCGGATTCTTGCCACAATTTATGTTGATGTGTTTCGTGGTGTTCCAATGCTTTTGATAATCCTGCTCGTTGGTTTCGGTATCCCAGCACTTCAGCTCAAAGGGGTCACTAACGACGTTTTTATTCTAGGAATCATTGCAGTCATCATCACCTACAGCGCTTACGTTGCTGAGGTT
>CAIYBL010000044.1 GCA_903924485.1 uncultured Actinomycetes bacterium | reverse complement strand
TTCTCAGCGATGGTCATCGAAGGAAATGGATTAGGTTTTTGAAAAACCATTCCGACTTTCAAACGAATCTTTGTCACATCAGTGCCCTCAGCATAAATATCTTTACCATCAAGAAGTACTTCCCCAGCCATTGCAGCCCCAGGGATAAATTCATGCATGCGGTTAAGTGTGCGGATAAAGGTCGATTTTCCGCATCCCGATGGCCCGATCAACGCGGTAACGGTGCCTGACCAGAAGTCCAAAGAAATATCTTCAAGCACGTGTTTGTCGCCAAACCATGCGTGGATGCCACGTGCCTCAAGACCCACGCCCATTGCATGTGAGCCTGGGGTACGTGTTGCGCTGGCAGCATTTGCTACCGAAGATAAAGAGGAGGTCAATGGTTTTGTTTCCATATTCTCATTCTCGCTTTCATTGGATTGACTCATCGACTCGTCTTTCTCTCACTCAGGAAACGTGCGGAAACAAAGAGCACCAAGACGATGCCTAGTAAAACGAAAATTCCAGCCCAGGCTCGAGTAATGGATTCTTCAGATCCCACAGAAAATGCTTTCCAAATGTAGAACGGAAGCGACCCCATCGGACCGCTGAAGGGATTGCCATTAACGCTTTCTCCACCCCCCGTGAGCAAAACAATCGGCGCGGTCTCGCCAGCAATTCGCGCGATTCCGAGGATTACCGCAGTCACTAGTCCGGTCTTGGCCGCTGGGACAACGACCATTGCAACGGTTCGCCACTGAGTACCGCCTAGTGCAACTCCGGCTTCACGAAGGTCATTAGGGATAAGGAGTAAGACTTCTTCGGAAGTGCGTGCAATAGTCGGAATCATCAAAATAGAAAGCGCCAAAGAGCCGACAAGCCCAGAATAGGATTTTGTTAATGGGTACACGATCGCAGAGAGAATGAATAGGCCAGCAACAATAGATGGAACTCCACTCATTGCTTGAACCAAGAATCGAATAGGGCCAGCAAAACGTCCTTTGATTTCGGTTAAGTAGAGGGCAGTCAATACGCCAATCGGCAAACTAATCACTAGCGCAATGAGAACTAAAATAACGGTGCCGGTCAATGCATGAAGAAGTCCACCTTGATTGATTGGGTCGCTCACGCTATTCATTTTCATGTCGTGAGTAAATAAGCCCCAATGCAAACCTCTGCGGCCTCGATTAAAGACGGTCACCAAAATACTGACCATCGGCAATACCGCAAGACCGACGCCAAAGGTCACTATGGCTCGAGCCATTGCATCCTTAGCAGCCGATAATCCACGGCTTGCAAAATGGATCGTGAAGTCCAGAAAGATGAAAATGATCAAGTAACAGCCAACGTATGCAAGTTTTCCCTTTAACGGTGTGATCGCGACAAGCACATAGGTTGCAAGTGCTGCAGCCAAAATTGTTGATCCTGTCGCAAGTCGTTGCTTAGGAGTGGCAAGCCAAGGCTTTTGGGGTTTGACGGTTGAAGTTATTGTCATCGTCCGGACTTGCCTGTTCTCTTCACAATGAAGTTAGCCATTGAGTTGACTACGAGCGTCAACAGGAAGAGCACAAGACCAGCAGCCATTAGCGCTTTAATTTCATCTGGACCAGCATCGCCAAACTTCAAAAGAATCATTGATGCGACGTTTCCACCAGCACCAAGAAGTACGTGCCAATTGACCTGGTACACAATATTAAGGACTGTATACACAGCAACTGTTTCACCCATTGCTCGGCCAAGACCCAACATTGCCCCGCCGACAACACCGCTTCGACCATAAGGCAATGCAACTGCCTTAATCATTCCCCAGCGATTAGCACCAAGCGCGTACGCAGCTTGAATACGATCAAGTGGCGTTTGCGAGAAAATCTCGCGAGATACAGAGGTAATGATTGGGATGATCATGACCGCCAGAACGACTCCCGCCACAAATGGTGATCGAGTGAAAACTGGAACTTCCATTTTGAAGAATGGAATGAAACCAAAGTACTTATGTAAAAGTTTTGCCCAGTATTCCACCGAAGGCATCAAGACAAAGAATCCCCAGAGTCCAAAGAGGATTGAAGGGAAGGCAGCCATAAGGTCGATTACAGCAACCATTATTTTCTTAATTGTCGGAGGTGCGTAGAAATTGAGAAACAATGCGGACAAAACAGAAATAGGCACCGCAATAACAACTGCAATAATTGAGCAGAGGATTGTTCCGACGAGCATCGCGGCGATTCCAAATTTGGTTTGGCTTGCAATGATATTTCCTGCATCATCTTGTGCGATGGCCCATGTACTGCCTGTTATGAAATGTAATCCTTGCGAGCGCAATACCGAGAATCCTTGGTAGGCAAGAAAAGAAAAGATAAGTCCGAGAATTACCAGCGATGAAAGTCCGCCACCGGTTACGACACCCCTGAAAACACGATCAGAAAATCGTGGAAGCGTCGTGAGATCACGCTTTGCAGGCGGGGCCTTAATAGGTTCTACGAGTGTTTGACTCACGGGGCAATCTTGTTGGTAGCGCTCAGAAATTGGGTGATTTCGAGGTTACGACAAGGTGAACGAGGAGTGAAATGACATCGTCATGAAATAGCCGTGGATGATCTAAAGTTCACCCATGGCACAAGACTCTCCGCACCTGATTTGGATCGACTGCGAAATGACCGGGCTCTCCCTGGAGACCGACGCCCTGGTGGAGATTGCAGTCCTGGTTACCGATTCCGACCTGACCGTCATTGGAGAGGGCGTCGACCTTGTAATCAAGACCGCTGCCGAGAAAATTGCTGGGATGAATGACTTCGTGACCAAAATGCATACCGACTCTGGCCTGATCAATGAAATCCCCACTGGAACCTCACTCAGCGCCGCCGAGGACGCGATCATCGCCTACCTAGAGAGTGCATCAACTCAACCCGGAAAGTCGCCACTAGCTGGCAATTCGGTAAGTGTTGACCGAAACTTTATTGCCCGGGACATGCCACGACTGAATGAATACCTGCACTACCGAACCATCGATGTCTCCTCCATTAAGGAGCTCTCCCGACGTTGGCACCCTCGGGTTTATTTCAACGCCCCAGCCAAGACCGGTAACCACAGAGCCTTGGGCGATATCCAAGATTCCATCAATGAACTCAAGTACTACCGCGAGGCAATATTTGCCCCACCCCCGGGACCCGAGACTGAAGTGCTTCGAGAAATTGCCGAAAAATACTCATCGACCGAGCCTGCATAGGCCCCTTTATTAGGAATGCAGGCAAGGCCGTGGGTGCAGGTAGTATGTGCCACGCATGGTGGACGTAGCTCAGCTGGTAGAGCACCCGGTTGTGGTCCGGGATGTCGCGGGTTCGAGCCCCGTCGTTCACCCCAAGTTTTTCCCCTGTACTTAGGGCTCATCGACAGGAGCACCAACCATGGATATGACCTTCGATGTAATCGTTGAGATCCCAGCAGGAAGTCGCAACAAATACGAAGTCGACCATGCCACGGGAAAGATCCGCCTGGACCGCATGCTCTTTACCTCGACTCGCTATCCCTGGGATTACGGTTTTGTTGATGACACCCTTGGCCAAGATGGTGATCCGCTTGATGCGCTAGTAATGCTTGATGAACCGACATTTCCTGGTTGTGTTGTTAAGTGCCGCGTCATTGGAATGTTTCGCATGACCGATGAAGCCGGTGGAGATGACAAGTTGCTCTGCGTTCCTGCTGGTGATGTCCGCAAAGAACATTTGCGCGAGATAACTGATGTCCCTGAATTTGATCGTCTTGAAATCAAACACTTCTTTGAGGTCTATAAAGATTTAGAACCAGGTAAAAGCGTTGAAGGTGCGATGTGGGTTGGGCGCGAGGAAGCACAAGAGGAAATTCGCAATTCCTATGCGCGCTATGACGCACAGCCTCACTAACCCTTTGGAACAAGTTCTCCAGGACACTTGCTTAAGATTCCAGTGATCACAGTTTTCTCTGCGCTAGTCATCCAAATTCCATACTTTGCTTTTACAGCCACTTGCCTTGCAACGTATTTGCATCGATAACTTTTCAAAGGCGGCAACCAACTTGCGGCATCACTATCGCTCTTTTGTGAATTCAGCCGCCCCATTACTGCTAACAAATTCAATGGATCATTTGCAAACGCCGTCCTCTGTGTGAGGGTTAACTTAAATGCTCCCTTTTGCCAGGCATCAGAAAGCGCCACTACATGATCGATTTGGACCGCAAGACTTGTTCCCGCTCCCCTGGTGAAGGAAATATCAGTTCCAGAATATGGATCGTGCAAGATTCCCGAGGCCACGATGCATCCCCCGGATCGATAAACCTTGGAGACCAAATCCCGAGTCAAGATGTCATTTCGAGTATCGCAGCCGTTATGGTCAACATCGGTCCAAGCGGCACCAAATTGCGCTCTGGAGTACCCAGTTTTGGGCGCCCTGCCTTTTACGGAAATCTGACCTAGCACCTTGATTGCGGTAGCTTCGCGCTTCAAAACCACCGCTGTGGAGGCAGGAGCACCTGTGAGAAGTAGCGCCAGTATCAACCCCAGGCCCAAAAACCGCTTCCCCCTATGAGTCACGTAACATATGGTGGTGGATTGAGCGTGGCATAACAAAGACCGCCGCGCTGGTAGGGTCTGCTCCGCACGTTATTTAGTTCGGCGTTCTTAGCTCAGTTGGTAGAGCAGGTGACTCTTAATCACCGGGTCGGGGGTTCGAGTCCCTCAGGACGCACTTCAGTAGATCACACCGTACTTAGGTCAGACGGAAGTAAATTTTGCAGCCTTGCTCAATCTGATCCCTTTGTTACACAGAATCCATAATGTGGCGATTGCCGCGAT
>CAIYBL010000043.1 GCA_903924485.1 uncultured Actinomycetes bacterium | reverse complement strand
CGTGGTGTTAAATCATCCATAGAAAGACGGCACGATATTGCGTCGATAAATGGCATAAGAGAATATGCAGCGAATTCTTTGCGCTGATCTAATACGTTTTGATAAGTATTAGAGCGGATAAGTTCAGCGTCAATCATTGGTGCTGGTACGTTGCATGCACGTGCTAAATCGAGTGCAAGATAAGCCTTTGCTTCGTTATACATCATGTCTTTAGGTGAGAATGAAATCGGTTGAAAATCAAGAGTGCTAGTGAGGTATGCAGTGCCTTTAGATTGACGCGCTGACTTCCATGCGTTCAGAATTCCTTGTACTTGTTGGTCAGGTAAATCTGCGCCACTGTTTTTAATGTATCCGCTACCCATAGGAGTTTGCGCGGCGATAGCAGCAGCCTTTTCTAAATCTATTGCTGCGCGAATTGTCGTAGGGTTACGCAATAATAATCCTTGGTCGAATGCTTGAAATGTAACTAAACTTCCAACTCCGGAATCCGGTACGCGCACATTGTTGACCATGTAATAATCTACGGCAGTGTTATTAGATGTGTACTTCACACTCACACGATCATTTTGTACCCAGGAGAATCGCGCTGGTCGGTTATCATCTTGATAAACTTCTTCAACCATCCAATATGCAACACCGTAATAAAATAGTGAGTCAACAGTCCACGCAATAGTTACTTCACGCGGTTGACGTTTGTCAGGTTGCTCAACCCACACCATATTGGGTAATTCTTCACCAGTAGTTTTCGAATATGTCTCTAGTGGAATTGTTGCAATAGTTCCAGCAATTAAATTTCTGCAACGTGCAATCGCTGGCACACTTGCAGCGTCTTGTCGCAAAATTGCATTCGCGTAATTGTTGTAACCACCATAACCACCAGAACCCCAATATGTGCCAAAGGGTTGATCCATGATGGGTGGATTAAGTTGAGCGGAAATACGGGCAGGGGAATCCGCCTTAGCACGAAGCCCCAAGTTTTGTAGTAGTCCCATGAGGAGAATTCTTGGGATTTGTCAAGCACATTTCAGCAAAGTCGCTAAAAGTCGCACAAGTATTTACACGGCGTAAATCCTAGGGACTGTCTGCGGTTTGACCAGCTGGTGAATAATCATGGCCGCTGAAATAGGAGCCGAGATGTCTCCGGCAGACTTTCGCTTCACAATTCGCCATCCTGAGTCATTTTCCTTGGCTGCCACATTAAACATTTGACTGACAAATTCCTCTTGGCCGTTATGGCGAAATTGGTCGGATGTGATGGCGTTAAGTAAATCGCCACACGCTTGATAGAAGTGAACCCCCGACACGTCCTCAATCGGGACTCCGGCATGACCTAGTTTTTGCGCAATGGATTCGGTTGCGTACTTGTCATAACAGACAAGCCGGGGATTGAAAATGTCATACCATGCTTTAATACCGGCAGCGATTTTAACATCGTCCACTGACACTTGGCTGTGCCATTGCTCCAAAATACCCACGCCCATTTTCCCATCGGGCAGTATTTGACCGGCCACCAGCGATGCGTAACGCCTAGATGGTGATACATCGAAGGCAAAGACAGTAAACGCGCCCGGAGAGAGTTTGAGACTCTTATCGGACGTGGCTTCCAACGATCCGTGAGGAAACGGGGAACTCAGGGAGTCAATCCACTGGCAGAGCGTTTCGGTACGAGTAGCTTCAATCGATGAAGTTGCTATTGCTTCTTCAATAGCTTCTTCGGTAACTGTGTAGCCAAGAGCAGGATTAGCCATCGCCCATGCTTTGCGGTCATCGACTTTGCAAAACTGCGGGGCTGAATACTCATAGAAGCCAAAGGTTTTCGGCGGCGCATCCAAGGCTCGCTCGCGCATATTGTTGAGAGTCTCACTGAAAGCATCACCGGCGTTGGAAGTGTAAAGAGCTTGGGAATTGGCTCGCGCTCTGGTGGTAGGTGAAGCTGCTTTGAATGCTTCGGTGCTGATTTCACGTAGCTCATCGATGTAGAGAAAGTCAGCTGAGCGACCTCTTGGGGATTCTCGCGTCGATGCGAGTACATCCAACCGACAACCATTCTTTAGCTCTACTGATTCTTGGCCGTTGGAGAATCGCACCTGTTTGACCTGCTTGCGTAGCTCATCGCTGTTTTCAATGGCGTAGACAATCTCTCGGAATGTCACCAGTGCCATTGATCGTGACTGCGCCATCATAAGCAGATTCTTTTCACCAAAGGCATACATCCCGGCCAAGATTCGCATTCTTGCCAAGTGAGTCTTTCCGGATTGGCGTGCAACGATGACAAGGTTGGATTTTCGTATCCAGTTATTATCTTTGTCGATGCTGGTCATGTCTTTGAGGACGAATTCTTGCCACGGCAGCAAAGGCATCCCAATTAAGTCAGCGATTTGTTTGACCTCATCGATGCGTGTTTTGCTCTTTAAAAGGGGACTGTGCAGACGCGGTTTAGATTGCCCCATGAGAGGTTTTTTTGGCGTGGGTGGCATTTATTTGCTTTCGGTTTGAGTTAGGTCGACTATCGACAACGTCGGGGTCG
>CAIYBL010000042.1 GCA_903924485.1 uncultured Actinomycetes bacterium | reverse complement strand
CACTATTAGGTTTCACTGAACCCCTGACCGGGATTCGAGCCACCGACCTCCATCTTGAGCACACTTTATGGTGGTGAAAAACCGTGAGAGGACATTAAATGCAACCCATAATGACTTCAGGGTTTCGGGAGCGCATCTTAAAAAGATGACTGAACGAAATGCGGAAGCTCTAAAGGAGATTTTCTTCGTGAAAAGTGTCACCGATGTCTCGCCACATCTGTCAACGATGTCTCGACACATCACATGGTGCGCCCTGTGGGACGAAACTGGGCACTGGGAATCTCAACTCGACATCAAATACCTGAGTCAGTAGGGAAGCAGCCAGCTCACTTCTTTTCGATCTGACTTATAAGGAGTTTGAGTTGTTTTATCTCCTCGCGGAGTTCCACTCGACCAGCTTTGGTAATTGAGATCCAGGTACGAGCCCTCTTGCCTTCGTATCCTTTTTCGACAGTTATCAGACCCGCCTCTTCAAGCACGGTCAAGTGCTGGGAAAGGTTTCCACCCGTTAAATCCATGGTTTCTTTCAAATATCCAAACTCAACTCGAGATGTCTCGTGTGCAATTGTCAAAATTCCCAATCTGACACGCTGATGGACTATTTCATTTAGAGAGTTAATCGGATGTTGACTCATTTTTGCTTCACGTTTCTACGTTGGAGAAACCAAAGGATCAGACCGATTAACAATAGATATCCTCCATCGATCACGCGATTAGGAGCAAGACTCCAAAAACCATGAGATTCTATTCCGCGTACGGGTGGCCAAAGAACGATAACGCCATACAGCACATCGCAAATAAAAAGCAGTAAATTCCTCTCGAAACGAGCCAAGAATAGCAAAGCAAGGCAAATGGAAAATGCGGGACTAATAGCTCGAAAGATAAGCGCGTTGGATGGATCTAAGAAATAGCTTTCCAGTCTCGAATTTTGGCCTGATGAAACTAGATAGAGAAGATAAGAAGCCAGGCCAAGAAGAATAGATATGATCATTCCAGGGATTACATACTTTCCCGCACTTGTTTCGGCACCCAATTCTCGGGACCTTGTTTTATAGAAATACGAAATAACTGCATAGGCGATAACGAGTGCTATTGGCCAATAAAACAAGCCGGAGAAACTATATATCCGGCAAAAGTGAGGTGCATCTGTCGGAGCGGTGGAAGAAATGCAATTACCAACCGTCCGATGACTCAAGCGCTCGATAGGAATTGCTAGAAAAGTGACTATCGAGAGAAAAGTAAGTGGAAACCAAGTCGAACGTTGTGAAGTTCGAACCCGTTTAACAAGGTACTCCTGAGTAGCCAACAGATCTCGAGGATCACTGTTCATATCAGAATTATTGTTCATCATGACAATAGGTTTGCATAACAAACCTATTAAGTCAAGTGATGCTAATGATATTTAAGGATTTGTTATCTTTTCGACTTTGTGCGCCTCGTGGGATGAAACTGGACGCCGGGAAACCAACTACTCTCTTTAGGACCGCGATCTGGAATAATGTAACAAATTGACGCCTGCTCCAAATGACTTGATTTCTTTAAATTCAAGCAATTTCATCTGATCATGTTGATCAAACAAGCGATTACCGCTTCCCAAAACAACGGGAAAGACCATCAGATGGAAATCATCAATCAGGTCAAGATCGAAGAGCACATTTATCAAAGTGCGACTCCCGTGTACCACTATGTTGCCTGGGTAAATTTCCTTGAGATTCGCCACTTCGGAAACAAGATCTGTCGAAATTAGGTGTGAGTTGTTCCATGACAATTTCTTAAGTGTTGTAGAAACGACGTACTTAGGTATCTTGTTCATATGATCACTAAAGGAGTCTTGGACATGAGGCCACGAAGCGGCAAATCCTTCATAAGTTTTTCTTCCTAGAAGAAGGGCTTGCGCGGATTGTGCTTCAGCCAATTTAAAGGCAAGCCAGTCATCATTTAGGAATTTTCCAACCCAGCCACCGTGGGAATAACCTTTTTCATTTCCGGGAGCTTCGGTCACACCATCGATTGACATGAATTGAGTTACCAAAAGGACCATGTAAATAGGCTACCTTAATGGGAATTGGGTTTAAACGATTTTGTGTTTACCCGCTCTACTCAGAGGAGTGCCTCTGCGACAGATATTCCAAGTCCTCAAAATGTCACAACATTTTAGGGGTAAATTGAACTCATGATGGTAAAGGGTGTTAATTATGACGTCGGCACTGAAATGGGTGTCAACTGGCGTCCTGACTACAACCCAACCACCGTACACAGAGAACTAGAAATTATTAAGAAAGATTTACACTGTAACGCTGTCGGTATTAGTGGTAAAAACATTAAAAGAGTAGTTGTGACTGCCGAAGACGCACTTAGCCAAGGCCTTGAAGCTTGGCTAAATCCAGCAGATTGGAATAACAAATCGCCTGAGGATACGCTCACATATATTACAGAAGCAGCTAGCGCAGCCCAATTACTAAATGAACGCTATCCAGGCAAGGTGGTATTTAGTGTTGGTTCTGAGTTCACGCTCTTTATGCAAGGCATCATAGAGGGCAAAACTTTTATGTCGAGAGCAAGGAACCTGGGTAATGCTGGTATCAAAGAAGGCAAACACAATAAACCTCTTAATGATTTTTTAAACAAAGTGGTGGTAGAAGTTCGGAAGGTATTTGATGGGCAAATTATGTATCGCTCATTGGTTTGGGAACAGGTTGATTGGAGTATTTTCGACATTATCGGTGTAGACCATTACTGGGCTGAGCAGATCAAAGAGCAATACATAGAAATGGTTATGCCTTTGTTTACTTACGGCAAGCCGGTTATCAACACAGGATTTGGTTTTAACACAACGACGGCGCCTGTCACAGGGATGTTAGCGACACTTGGTAGTGAACCCTCAGTCGTACTGCATCAACTTCCAGGTCTAGGAAGATTAATTAAACCCAGGCTCAAAGTTATCAATGAACGTGATGAAACGCTGCAGGCTAAACGCTTGACTGGCAATCTTGAGTTGCTGACCGAGGCAGGTTTCAGCGGTACGTTTATAGATCAATTCATTTTTCCTCTTAAGCCATTTAGTGATAACCCAAAATACGATGTGGATAGGTCATCTTCTAGTCTCGTGAAATTCTTTGAGGGCGGTAAGCACGGAACAACTTACCCCGATATGACTTGGGAACCGAAAGCGGCTTTTAATGCAGTGGCTCAATTTTATTCAGACTCTGAGCACTGACTTCGTCTGACGAAAGTAAAACCAATTACGGGAGCGACCGCTCTTAATCCATAAGGGTGCGCTTGAGGGTGTCCTGTTCCACGACATAGTTGACAGGTGTGCTGAGAGATAGTTGACACTTTGGGATGTCACAAAGTCCCCGTCCTAACTCTCTTTCCCAGGTGATCATTCTTAGCCTGCTCCATGATGGCCTCACTCCAACGC
Source organism: uncultured Actinomycetes bacterium (assembly GCA_903924485.1). Lineage (GTDB taxonomy): Bacteria > Actinomycetota > Actinomycetes > Nanopelagicales > Nanopelagicaceae > QYPT01. Next base: position 1,318 of record CAIYBL010000042.1, on the reverse strand, counting down.
AGGCAGCCCTGCGCTTTGGGGTGAGCAGGCAGTGGATCTATCAACTCCTGGCCCGCTACAGGCAAGGTGGCTTGGAGGCACTGGAGCCCAGAAGCCGCAGGCCCCTGAGTAACCCTCGCGCTCTGAGTGAGGAGCTTTGTAGTGAGATCATCAGAGTGAGAAGAGATCTGCTCGCGCAAGGTCTCGATGCCGGAGCTGCCTCAATCGCTTGGCACTTAGGTGAGGCGAAGTTACATGTTCCAGCCCTTTCAACCATCTGGCGCATCTTGCGGGGAGCAGGGCTAGTAACACCAACACCATCCAAGCGTCCCAAGGCATACATCACTCGCTTTGAAGCAGTGCAACCCAATGAGACGTGGCAATCTGATTTCACCCATTGGCGGCTTAAGGATGGAAGTGATGTCGAAATTATCAACTGGCTAGATGATCACTCTAGGTTGCTGCTCTATTGCTCGGCATATAAAGCAGTCACTGGAAAGATTGTGATCGATAGCTTCAATGAGTGTCGAAACACCTATGGAACACCATTTTCAACACTGACCGATAATGGCAATGTCTACACCTCGCGCTTTGTGAAGGGGAAGAATGGATTTGAATATCTTCTCTCCGAACTAGATATCGTTCAGAAGAATGGCTCTCCAGGACATCCAGAGACCCAAGGCAAGATCGAGCGTTTCCACCAAACACTTAAGAGATGGCTATCTGAGCAGGACGCTGCAAACGATCTCAAAGAACTGCAGTGCCAACTCGATGAATTTCGTCTGATCTATAACACCAAGCGGCCACATAAAGCGCTGGCAATGAAAACTCCACAGAACTCCTATGAAGCAACGGTGAAAGCGACTCCCAAAGAGGCAAAAGACAAAGAGCATTACCGAGTCCGCCATGACAGCGTCGATCAATTCGGAAAACTCTCACTACGACGAGCTGGCAAAATGCATCATCTAGGAGTTGGAATCGAACATCATTTCAAGAAAGTCTTCGTCGTAGTCGATCACTACAAAGTTTCGGTAGTGGAGAAGAAAACCGGTGAGGTGCTCTCCAAGCATGAAATTGAGCCAACAAGAACCTACTGGACAAACTACTTGGTTGATGAAATGACGAAGAGATCGAGAAAACCGAAGTGAAGTGTCACCGATGTCTCGCCACATCTGTCAACGATGTCCCGACACATCACAACGTGGGCAGCGAGGGTTTCGAACCCCCGACATCTTCGGTGTAAACGAAGCGCTCTACCGCTGAGCTAGCCGCCCGGTATTGAGTGCCCCACTGTACCTGAGTAAGTGGGGCAGACCAAAAATCGTGTGGAATTGGCGCT
>CAIYBL010000041.1 GCA_903924485.1 uncultured Actinomycetes bacterium | reverse complement strand
GAGCAAGGCGTGGATCTCGCTTCAGTTACGGGAAGTGGTATTGGGGGTCGAATCCGTAAGGAAGACATCCTCGCTGCCGCGAAGCCAGTCGTAGTTGCGACACCAGCAGTAGTTCAGTCGGAAGCAAAAACTGCCGCCCCAGTCTCCGTTTCGCCACTGCGCGGAACGACTGTCACGATGACTCGTCTGCGCAAGGTAATTGCAGCGCGCATGGTTGAGTCGCTACAAATCAGTGCTCAGCTCACGACCGTTGTTGAAGTCGATATGACCAAGGTCGCTCGTTTGCGCGATAAAGCAAAGGCCTCATTTGCAGCCCGTGAAGGCGTCAATCTCACCTTCTTGCCATTCTTCGCTGTCGCTGTTTGCGAAGCGCTGAAGCAACATCCCGTTCTCAACTCATCTCTCGAGGGCGATCAAATTACTTATCATGGTGCCGAGCACCTAGGTATCGCAGTTGATACCGAGCGCGGCCTTCTGGTTCCCGTGATTCGTGATGCTGGAGACCTCAACATTGGTGGTATTTCACGTCGCATCTCCGATGTTGCAGCTCGCACTCGGGATAACAAGATTTCCCCCGACGAGCTTGGTGGCGGAACGTTCACGATTACCAACACTGGTAGTCGCGGAGCGCTCTTTGATACTCCAATCATCAATCAACCACAGGTTGCGATCTTGGGTATTGGTTCCATCGTCAAGCGTCCGATGGTCATGAAGGGAACTGATGGTGGTGAAACCATCGCGATTCGCTCCATGGTCTACCTTGGTCTGTCATACGATCATCGCATCGTCGATGGCGCGGATGCTGCTCGATTCTTAGTTACTCTCAAAGAACGTCTCGAAGAGGGCAGCTTTGAATCCGAACTAGGTTTGTAGCACCTCTCCAATGCGCGTTGCCATTACCGGTTCTACCGGCTTAATCGGAACTGCTCTTGTGGGCCAACTCAAGACCGAAGGACATTCCGTCCAGCGCTTGGTTCGCCGTAAAGCTACTTCTCCAGAAGAAGTTCAATGGGATCCCACGACGGGAACTATTGATCTGGCAGCGCTTGAAGGCGTCGATGCAATTATTAATCTCGCCGGAGCTGGCGTTGGAGATAAACGTTGGACTCCCAAATATCGTGCCACGATTCTCAATTCACGCTTGCTCAGTACAACCACGATCGCACATGCCGTCGAAACTCTTAAGCCCAAGGTATTTATCTCGGCTAGCGCTATTGGATTTTATGGAGAAACCGGCAATCGCGCCGTTGTAGAAACCGATCGTGGTGGTGATGACTTTCTCTCTGTCGTCTGCCGCGAATGGGAAAGCGCTGCCGACTTAGCGGTTGGCGTACGCACTGTAAAAATTCGAACCGGATTAGTCCTCGATCCAACTGGCGGTGCACTCGGTCGGCTCCTGCCCCTCTTTCGCTTGGGTCTCGGTGGCAAGTTGGGTTCCGGAAAGCAATGGTGGTCTTGGATCACTCTGCATGATGAGATCAAGGCAATTATTCATTGCTTGAATAACGATATTTCTGGACCAGTAAATCTGACATCGCCGAATCCTGTCACGAATCAAGATTTCACGGGATCCCTAGCTCGCGCCGTTCATCGCCCGGCTTTACTTCCCGCTCCAGGTTTTGCGCTGAAATTACTCATCGGAGGT
>CAIYBL010000040.1 GCA_903924485.1 uncultured Actinomycetes bacterium | reverse complement strand
GATCTTCAGCGCCGCAAGAATGCTTTGGAGAACTCTTCATTGCCAACCAAACTTTCGGATTGCCGGAGCGAGGATGTTTCCCGCACTGAGCTCTTTATTGTTGAGGGAGAGTCCGCGTTAGGTACTACCAAAGCTGCCCGCAATTCAGAGTTTCAGGCGATCTTGCCTATTCGGGGCAAAATTCTCAACGTTCAAAAGGCATCTCTGTCTCAAATGCTTGATAACACAGAGTGTGCCTCGATCATTCAGGTCATTGGCGCAGGATCTGGTCGCTCATTCGAACTTGATGATGCCCGTTACGGACGGATTATCTTGATGTCTGATGCAGACGTGGATGGAGCGCACATCCGTTGTCTCCTATTAACTTTGCTCTATAGGTACATGCGCCCTCTTATTGATGCAGGTCGAGTTTTTGCAGCCATCCCGCCGCTGCACCGCATTGAAGTTATGGGATCTGGTGGAAAGAAAGGCGATTTCCACTACACCTACTCTGATGATGAAATGAAAAAAGTTTTGGCGGACTTAACCAAGGCTGGCAAGAAGTGGAAGGAACCGCTTCAGCGCTATAAAGGCTTGGGCGAAATGGATGCCCATCAATTACGCGACACCACTATGGATCCGGATCACCGCACGCTTCGACGCGTAACTGTTTCTGATGCTGCCGCCGCAGATGCGATGTTTGAACTGCTTATGGGCAACGATGTAGCACCTCGTAAAGAGTTTATTTCTACGGCCGAGATTGATCGCGATCGGATTGACGCGTAATTTCTTATCGCTGTGGAATGCGAAGGACGATGTTTCTATCCTCACGTGTTCCCTGAGCCCAAGCATCTACATTTTCTAATCCAGGCTCTGGCCGCTTTTGCCATGCATTAGCGCTGAGCACTCGAGATAGAGCGGCAATTTCTAGCGGTGTTTTAGCCTCGGCATAATCTGCCTCTCCTGCATGATCGACAACCGTAAGCCCAATAAAGATATCGCCATGATTATCACGAACGACTTCAACAGTTCGACTTTGTTGCGGCCAATCCACATGTGAGGCAGTTTCAACTTGCCAGAGTCCGGTGTTGGTTTCACGATCGCCAATCCATTCAACATGATGACGATGTTCGTGCCCTGCAAGCCAGAGAATAACTTTGGGGTATTTGAGCAACATTGCTCGTATCTCCTCAAGGCAGACTCGACGTCCCGTAGGTGCGTAGTCATTGAACATCTTTGTTAAAGGATGGTGTGATGCCAAAACAACAGGCAAGTCTGAGGAAACAATTTGCTCTTCAAGCCATCTAAATTGCTCTTCATCGAGAGATCCTTGCCAACCACCAAAGTGATTTACGCTATCAATCACGATCAGTCGAATGGACCCGACTTCGTGTGAGTAATACATCTTCTTCTCGCGGGCATGTGATTCAGAGAATCCATGTCCGCGAGGCAATCCAGGAGATTGCAAGTGCAAAGCTGCAAACTCTCCGCGCTCCACCGCCCTTCGAGCAAGATCCGGTGTCACGGTGACATAGGCAGCGTCGCTTGAGGCTGGATAGTCAGCTGGACCAATTTCGTTAAATGCCGCCAGCGTCTGCTCCAGCGTCATCGTTGAGGGCAATGATTCATAGCGCTTATCAGCAACCATTGCGGCCTGAATTCCGCTGTTGGGGGTGACAGTGCCTTGAAGAAGGGCGTCATGATTTCCATGCACGGCATACCAGGGAACATTTAATCCAGTTGCGCTAAAAGGCCTGCGACATGAATCGAGCAATCCAGGAACTATTGGAAAGCCATATTGCGCGCGGGCTTGGTCATCTTCTTTTCCTACTGGGGTTCCGTGCGGATGCCAATACTTGACGTCATAATGTTCGGCGCCGTCATCGATCACACCTTCGTAGCGATCGAAGGAACCAGAATCTGGTCGAACTTCTTGCCCATCTAAAAGTGCGAGATACCAATTCACTTCATTGACTTGTGCGTTATCTGTAGTGTCACCAGTAACTATCGCTGCATTAACTACATGTCCCGATAAGGGGCCATGACTTACGTGGTTGAGTGATTGAACCATGGCCTCGACAACGTGGGCCGAGAGCATTGAATGTGCCCGATAGGTACCAATAGTTCCCACTTGTTCGCGAATAGGACTATCAGGATCTGCCCAACGATCTAAAAATTCAGGACGTACTGGTGACTGCGCATCGCACACGTGCAGGTCTGATAAGTGGTGCATAACCAAAAGGGGAGTGCTCTGCGTTGGAAAGGTAACTCCAAGATGCTCTTCCGCGGGTGACGGGGAAAGGTTGCGCCACCCCTTCTCGTTGGGTTTGCCACGTGTGAATGCCATAGAACTATTTCAGAGCAAGAGCGATCGCTGCAGTATGCGCAGGGGATGAACCGCAACAAGAGCCCACAATGTTCACGCCCATTTCCTTCATCTCCACAGCGTATTTCGCCATTTCCTCTGGCGTTCCTTCATAGACAAATGTGTCACCAACAAGTTTTGGCAATCCTGAATTGGATTGCGTGATGATGTAAACACCTTCTGGTCTGGCATCAACGAGCTCGCGTGCAATTGCTCGCATCTCATCTACGCCGCGACCACAATTGGCGCCAATAATGCGAACTCCAAGTGATGATAGATGGGCAACAGCTTGCGCCGGCTTTACACCCATCATCGTCCGAAGATTTGTATCAAAACTCATTGTCGCGATAATCGGCAACCCTGGCGCAACTGCGTGGACGGCGTTTACCGCTGCTTCAACTTCTGAAAGATCGCTCATGGTCTCGATGAGAATCGCATCAACTCCTCCAGCAACCAGGCCGCGGATTTGTTCTTCAAATATTTCTTGTGCGCTTTCCATCGTGAGAATTCCCATGGGCTCCATGAGATCACCGGAAGGACCGATATCTCCCATGACAAATGTTCCGGCATGACGATCGGCAACGGTGCGGGCAATGCGTGCGCCGGCCTCATTGAGCTCCTCAACTCGAGACTCAAGTCCATGAAGGGCTAGGCGACCGCGTGTGCCTCCGAAAGTATTGGTGGTAATAAATCTGGCGCCGGCTGCTGCGTACTCTTCAAGGACCGCTTCAATGTCGCCAGGTCGATCCACGTTCCATAACTCTGGTGCTCCGCCATCATCCAGACCCCGGGCTTGAAGCATTGTTCCCATCGCACCATCAGATGCCAAAGTGGCATGGTCAAGTGCTTCGTATATCGCAGATGTCATTAGGAATGATGGTCGCTGTTATCGCGCTTGCTTGCTGCAATTTCCAAAAATTGGCTAGATCGCAAAATAGCAAGGATGATGAAAGTAATTCCCACTGACACGAGTTGAAATCCCAAGCCCACAGCACAACCCATTGCCGCCGTTGCGAAAACAGTTGCCGCCGTGGTCACGCCTTGGCTTCCACCCTTGTGGTTGGTAAAAATTAAGCCTGCGCCAAGAAAGCCGATACCGGTAATGATGGCGTGCATTGCGCGAGTGGGATCACCGTATCTGGCATT
>CAIYBL010000039.1 GCA_903924485.1 uncultured Actinomycetes bacterium | reverse complement strand
GATCTCGTAAAGGCGAGGAAAGCACTTTTTCTTCTACAGAGGTAAGGGGCGATCTTGGCCTGGATCATTAAGTACTCCGATTCAGCACGAAAACAGCTCAAAAAGCTGGATAAACAAAGCGCTATCCGTATCTTGGATTTTATGGATGAGCGAATTTTTGAAGGCGACAATCCACGCTCGATTGGAAAAGTGCTCACCGGCCCTAAATTGGGCACGTATTGGCGGTACCGGGTTGGCGATTATCGAATTATCTGCAATATTCAGGATGATCAGCTTTGCGTTCTAGTCATCGAGATCGGAAATCGAAAAGAAATCTATCGATAAATCCATAAGTGGCATCGCTTATGGAGAAAAGCTGCCGGATATCTCCGTTGAGAGCACCTTCATGAACTTGCAACTTATGCGGTAAAAACTTGCAGCTTATGCGGTAAAACTTGCAGGTTATGGGTGCCCACACACACAGACCCCCTATTGGTGCCTAAATGAGAGTCTTTCTTCTGGCGCTCTATATACCTTTATAGATATATAGAACCCACTTTTGAGTATTTGTGGAAATATCAAAACCCCATGACAATCGTGGGCTATGTATAAATACGACCATATTGACCAAACCCTGGTAGATCAACGGGTTGCCCAATTTCGAGATCAAGTTGCGCGCCGCCTTAATGGTACTTTGGCTGAAGAAGAGTTTCGCCCATTGCGCCTGCAAAATGGTTTGTATCACCAGCGCCATGCCTACATGCTGCGGGTTGCTATTCCTTATGGACTTTTTAGTTCAAATCAACTGAGAACCTTAGCGAACATTTCTGAGAAATACGATCGCGGTTATGGGCATTTCACTACCCGTCAAAATATCCAGTTCAACTGGATAACCCTGGAAGACACTCCCAATATTTTGGCTGACCTTGCCAAAGTAGAAATGCATGCCATCCAAACATCGGGTAACTGCATTCGCAATATCACGAGCGATGCATTTGCAGGTGTTGCTGGAGATGAGTATGTTGACCCACGTCCGATCTGTGAGTTGCTCCGTCAATGGTCTACCCTGCATCCTGAATTCGCCCACCTGCCACGCAAGTTTAAGTTTGCAGTCAATGGCGCTAAAGAAGATCGCACTGTCTTGCTCTGCCATGATGTAGGTATTGAGCTTAAGAAAAGCATCGATTTAAATAACAGTGAACTCACAAATGGGTTAACAGCAGATATCTATGCTGGCGGCGGTATGGGCCGTACACCTATTTTAGGGTCCTTGATTAAGCAAGGGCTGCCTTGGCAATTGCTACCAAGCTACTTGACTGCCCTCCTGCGGGTATATAACCGCTTTGGCAGAAGAGATAACATATATAAGGCTCGCATCAAGATCTTAGTGAAAGCTTTAGGCCCAGAAGAATTCGCCCGCCAGGTTGAAGGTGAGTGGTTACATATTCAGAATGGTGATGACAATTTCACCAAAGCAGAATGGGATCGTGTCGCAAAACACTTTACTAAGCCTGCGTATCAGACGCTGCCTACACTGACTAATGCGCAAGTGCTCGCCAGCGCAACTGCAACAGAAAAAATAGCATTTGCTCGCTGGATAGAGCGCAATGTGAAGCCCCATCAAGTGCCTGGTTATGCCAGCGTGATTCTGTCGCTCAAACCCCATGGCACTGTTGCCCCTGGCGATGCTACTACCGCTCAGATGAATGCCATTGCCAATTTGGCAGATCAATATAGTTTTGGTGAACTGCGCGTGACTCATGAACAAAACCTCGTGCTAG
>CAIYBL010000038.1 GCA_903924485.1 uncultured Actinomycetes bacterium | reverse complement strand
TGGCGTGAAAACGAACGTATGTATTCGTGCTACAGCACAAGATGCTTTCGCATTTGGTTACGAAGTAGTGGTTCCAATCGACTGCTCTAATTCCAATCGTCCCCATCTTGCCAGCGCTTCTTTCGAAGATATCTCCCGCTATATGGGAAGCACGCCAACGCTGGCTGAAACGCTAAAGCTCTTCACTATGGATCTGACTACTGATGGTCAATAACAGTTGCAGGGTTGCCATCATTGGCTATGCGAGCAACGACTACTCGATGCGCGTTGCTAAGTTTGAATCAGTCGGGAAAACAACTTTGGTTTCAAAAAGATTGACCAGCGCATGGCCAGAGGCTGGCGGCATCGCTCGTATCTTCTCCGGATTATCGGGACGGGTGGGTTCGGATGCGATTTCATGGGTTGGTGAAGATGCACAATCCATACTTTGGAAAGAAGAAGTAGAGAAATATGGTGGGAACGCATCGGGCGTCGACTCGCTTGCTGGAAATTCACCGGCTGCTTACCTATTTCACGATGGTAATGGAGACACGGAATGTTTCTTTGATCCCGGCTTAGATGACCCCTCTGCACAGAAATTGAGCACCCAGCAAGCATCACTGCTGTCAATGGCAACTCATGTAGTTAGTGCCATTGGCCCTGAGCCCGCGACAAGAATGATGATTGATTCGCTGCAGGATTCAGTAGTTCTCATTTGGATAGTGAAGGCGGATGCTGAGTCATTGCCTCTTGACTTGAGAGAGTTAGTTTTCGCCAGAGCAAATATTGTGATCTATTCGCATCAGGAAACACCTTTCCTACGATGTATTCCAATCCTCCAATCAAATGATCCGCTGGAATCACCTTTCCCTGAGAAATTGGTTATCCGGACTGCTGGCAATGCCAATATTGAATGGTCTATAGGCGGGCAGCGCTCAAACACCCCCGTAACTCCAATCACGGGGGAAATCAACGCAACTGGGGCTGGAGATTTCTTCGCGGGGTCCTTTGTCGCTAACTACTTATTAACTTCGGACCCAGGTGCGAGCATTAAAAAAGCTTGCCAGGATGCATTTCATTTTCTTGAATCTAGAAAAATAATGAGCGAGGAGTAGGACATGAAGACTGCTTGGTACCTAAGGTTAAGCGAGACAGACATTTCGCGTTCAGCCATACTGGTCGGTGATCGCTCTAGGGTGCATCTAATCGCTAGCTTTATGACCGAGACCAAAATACTCAATGAAGATCGCGGGTTATTGACTGTTACGGGGATGTTTAACGGAGAGAAAATCGTGGTTGTCTCCTTCGGTATGGGTGCACCTATTGCGGCAGTAGTCGCTCACGAGCTGATCAACTTGGGAGTGACTCAGATTTTGCGATTAGGAACAACTATGAATCTAGGCTCGAGCAAACTTGGTGATTTCGTCCTTGCAGATTCAGCCATTGCACGAGATGGGACATCAAGGTCATATATTCAAGACAAGACCACTTTCCTCGCCAGTCCCACTCTTAATTCCTCGATCGCTCAAACTTTAGAAGAGCACGGTATCTCTCCGCGCCGTGGTTGTGTAGTTTCGGCAGATGGTTTCTACACCGAGATGATGAGTCTGGATGAAGGTGACTCTTTCCGTGTCGCCGATAAGCATAAGGAATTTGAAGATCTGGGTTGCATTGGACTTGATATGGAAAGCGCAGTCTTATTCTCCATCGGTGAGAGATTAGAAGTGCAAACCTCGTCACTATGCATTGCCACGGTAAGCGCGCATACAAAAGAGAAGCTCAGTGAACAACTAAGAAGTGATGCAGAAAAGAAGTTGTCTTTGGTCGGACTTCAATCGTTATCTAAGGGGAAATAGATGAGCGCAATAGAGCGTTACTTGCAGGCAGTATCCGAACAGATTCACTGGGTGGTGACTAATCAGGCGGCATCCATTGAGAAAGCCGCTCAGCTGTGCGCAAATTCGATTCAAAATGACGGGTTAATCTTCACTTTCGGCACTGGTCATGGGGCGTTTCCTGCGCTAGAAAGCTTTCCTCGGACGGGAAGTGTTACGGGATTTCGACCAATTGTAGAAAGCAGCTTGCTCTCAATGCACCACGTCTTTGGCGATACAGGCACCTCCCAGTACCGCTTTATTCATAAAGTTGAAGGTTTTGGAACGGCAATCTTGAAAAGCCACCAAATAACGGAAAAAGATTCGCTCATTCTCTTCAGCCACAGTGGAATCAATCCGGTCATTATTGATATGGCTATATATTTCAAGGAGCGAAATCTTCCAGTGATAGGCGTAACGTCGATCCCTCACTCAAGCAAAGTAGAAGGGCGTCACTCTACAAAGCAACGTCTTTTCGAAATTGCGGATGTCGTCGTCGACAGCGGCGTCCCTAGCCAAGATGCGGCGGTAGATATTGAAGGCCTTGCTTATAAGGTGGGTCCGATCTCTACTCCGGTGGTTGTGGCAATTTCGCATGCAATTAATTCTCGCACCTCTGAAATCTTGGTGGAAAGAGGGTACTCGCCGATGATCATGGTGAATCCCAATACTGCTTCAGCTCAAGAGGCTAACAAGCACAATGATCTCAATTACCAAGAACTCTGGCGTCGATTGCGAAGTCGTTAATTGATTACCCGATCTTTAAATATTGGCGGGCTCCCTGCAGAGTCCGATCATTTAGCAAAAGTGAACAATCCTGCCACAGGGGAAGTTGCCGGAACCTTTTTTTCTGCATCCTCAAAGCACGTAGATCAAGCTGTATCAACAGCTCAATTACATCAACCTCAATGGCAAGCAACGACTCCTGCCGAAAGAGCCAAAATCCTTCTGCGAGCAGCAGAACTCATTGAAGCAAATTGCTCGTCCATGGCTGAAACCCTCACCCTGGAACAAGGTAAGCCATTTCCTGATTCCAAGAAAGAAATTAATTTCGGCGCTGAGGTTTTTAGATACTACGCAAATATGATCACAAACCTTTCTCCAGATGTGAGGCGCACGAGCGATCCGACCATCTCAAGCACGGTAAACCATTTGCCTCTAGGTGTAATTGGGGCGATCGTGCCGTGGAATTATCCTGTTGACCTTTGGTGCTGGAAAGTCGCTCCAGCGCTGGCTGCGGGAAACGCTGTGATTGTTAAACCACCCATCGAGGCCCCTCTGGCCTCTGGAGTGATTGCAGACCTTCTTTATGAAGCCGGTCTGCCACTTGGTTTACTTTCTGACATACCGGGCGGTAGAGAGGTCGGTGAGCGCTTGGTTGAACATCCGGGAATTAACGCGATCACTGCCACGTGTTCGACCAATACCGGGCGACAAATCATGGAGAAGGCTGCTCCATCTCTCAAACGTCTGGTGCTTGAACTAGGTGGGAATTGCCCATTTATCGTGCTTGAAGATGCAGATATTGAGGCCACTGCACGCGCGGCCATGCGTCGCAGTTTTTCAAACGCAGGCCAAATCTGCATAGCAGTGAATCGAATAATTGTTCATGATTCAATAGCAGATCAATTTGTTGACGCCTTGGTAGAACTCGTTAAATCGATGAAGGTCGGCAACGGCATGATCCCTGGCATCGAATATGGTCCTACGACAACTGAAGGCGTAATTCTCAAAAGCCAAGAACATATATCCGATGCCATTAATCGGGGAGGCAAACTTCGGATAGGCGGTTCACGATTGACCGGCGCAGATTTTGACCGCGGAAATTTCTTTGCATCTACCGTGATAGATAATGTCGATATTCGATCCCTGCTTGCCACAGAGGAAACATTCGGGCCAGTTGTTGGGGTTCTTAGAGTTTCGAACACTGACGACGCAATTAGAGTTGCCAATGACTCGCAATACGGTTTGGCGGCTTATGTTTTTGGCGGCGATGAAGACCATGCAATTGGCGTCGGTCAGCGCCTGCAATCTGGTGCCGTCGGAATCAACGTTAATGATGTCACCGAACTTGATGCTCCATTTGGTGGTTGGAAAATGAGCGGAATGGGTCGGGAGTTAGGGCGCGAAGGGTTTTTTGAGATGACGCAATCTCAACACATTCGCGTAAAACATTCACAGAAATAGTGGATATCGCTTTAAAAAACTCGTTGGCCATGAAGTACGTCGCGCCACCTCACCCTCACTCCTTACAGGTTTGACCGCCATCGACAACTATTTCAGTGCCGGTAATAAACGATGCTTTGTCTGAGAGAAGGAAGGAGACTGCATGAGCTACTTCGATGGGGTCTCCGATGCGGCCCATCGGAATGTTTTGTGCATAATTAGCAATAGTCTCTGGATCTTCTCCGCCTTCAAAAGCTAAGTCAGTCAAGATGAACCCAGGACACACAGCGTTAACGCGAATCTTGCGAGTAGCTAATTCAATTGCCATCGTTTTGGTGAGAAGTAAACTGCCAGCTTTGGATGCGTTGTAGGAGGCCAGACCCGCCTCCCCCAGTAGACCGTTGGTGGATGCGATATTTACGATGACACCACCACGACCGCTTGCCACCATTAATCGTGCTGCGGCTTGTCCAACAAGGAACTGACTGCGCAAATTCACGGCCAAGACCAAGTCCCATATCTCTACGGTGGAATCCAGAAAAGGTGCTGAACGAGTAATGCCTGCATTGTTGACTACTAGATCCAGACCACCCCAGTGACTGTTGGTCTGTGCAACGAGACGTTCTGCTTGCGCAGGATTGCTCACGTCGCAAACTCCTCCAGTTACTTGACCATGCCGTGAAAGATCGGCAACTGCTGCCTCAACACGTTCTGGAACAAGGTCGCAAATGGTTACGTGGGCTCCCTCATCAAGGAGTGTGCGGGCAATTGCCAGACCGATGCCACGACCGGCGCCGGTAACCAGCGCCTTCTTACCAAAGTGAATGGGCTGGCCTGCTCCAGCCGATGAATCATTGCTCGTCATAACCTGCCCGCGATCTTCGGCCATCAGTAAACCAACCTCTCCTATGAATCGTGCACTTCGCGTCGTAACTCTAGCGGTCATCTTCTTACGTTTGTCGCCCTGCTAAATGCCACTTTCTACACCCGGTAACCAAGGCCGCTGATCTATCTGCATCATATTTTGTCAGACCCCCGCGCTATCTTTTACTTAGGTTCAGAACTAAGCGATAAGCCCTTTAGCTTGCTTGGTGCCCTCCGCGCAATCCGCGTTCGGTGGCCCTAAAGGAAAACCTGCTGGCGATGAAATACACCGCCAGAAGTGCGGATCTCCAACATAGTTAGAGGTCCAGTAGGGGCCGGTATTTGCAATGGCTACAGATGAAAACACTCCCAAGGGAACTCAATACTTTCGTTCAGGACCCAATGGAAAAGTAAGAATTACAGACTTATCAATGCTCACACCTAGAGAGAGGTGGTTGATAGGAATTTCACTCAATGGGCTAGCCAAATATGCGGCGAGCAAATTAGGGCAACCCG
>CAIYBL010000037.1 GCA_903924485.1 uncultured Actinomycetes bacterium | reverse complement strand
TTGAAGCTCGGCAGCCTGGCGATCCCAGAATGCGAGGCGATCTTTATTTGCCTTGTGCCTCAAGAACACCTTGCGCCGTTCTTTCCGGTGCTGAATCCCGTGGCCGTAAATACATTGAAGCTGCTGAAGCAGATGCACAAGAGCTTCTGGAATCGGCTGAAACTGAAGCAGAGAAACTTGTTGAGGAGAGAAAACGCGAAGCCACACACTTAACCGTTGTTGCTCGCCGCGAAAGTGAAAGAATCATTGCCGATGCATCACATGAGGTAACTGAGTACCGCCAGTGGCTTTCTGGTGTGATTTCCGAAGCAGAACGCCTCTACAAAATTCAGACCCAATCATTGGACGCCGCAGAGCAGGCAATCCATCAATCACGTTCCCGCCTAGAGTCCGCTTTTGGCCGCTTGAGCGATCTTCAAAGAATTGTTCTTGAGAACCTCAACCCGGATGACACGCTCATTAAGCAAGAGCCCGTAACGGTGGCCAGTCAACGCACTAAGCCGGCACTTGATGCACCAGTGTCCTCGAAGAAACCAGTAAAGAAAGTTGCAAAGAAATCTGCCGCTAAACGGAAGTAGCTGGCATGGAAAATAATCGCGGTATCAGACACATCCCCGCAATTGATGGCTTGCGCGCAATTGCCGTCATTGCGGTCATGCTCTACCACCTTGGGTTCGCCTGGATTCCTGGGGGATTTCTCGGTGTTGATCTCTTCTTTGTAATTTCTGGATATGTAATCACGCGACTTCTCCTTGATTCAATTCAGCGAAGCGGCGGGCTAGATCTTCGAGGTTTCTACCTTGCACGAATTCGAAGATTACTGCCGGCACTAATCTTCATGATTTTTTCCACCGCATTGTTTGTCAGTGTTTGGGCACCTGAAACAGTAAAACGTTTTGTTTCTGATATCCCTTACGTGCTTTCGGGATCAATGAACTGGGCGCTGGTTTATCGCCACCAAGATTATTTTGAGTCAATCGGGCGCCCGCCGCTGTTGCAACATACGTGGTCCCTTGCGGTAGAAAGCCAGTTCTATGTGATTTGGCCGCTCATATTGCTGTTGGTTCTCAAGCGTTTTGGAAAGCATCGAATTCCTGGAGCAGCCCTAGCAATCGCTGGCATTTCTGGAATCTCCTTATTTATATTGTCAATAAGAATGGATACATCAAGCGCGCAGAGTGTTAGCCATGTGTACTTTGGCACCGATACCCACAGCATTGGATTATTCCTTGGCGCCGCACTTGCAGTCAGTTGGATTCCTCAAAATCTCACCATAAATATTGAAAAGCGTGCACAGGACTTTGTTGATGCAATTGGTGTCATCGGATTACTGGGTTTGATCTCTTGTTTTCTTTTCATCAAGGAAACGGATGCAACCCTGTATCGACTGGCGTTCCCTTTGGCTGGCATCTTTGGGTGCGCGATAATCATGTCGCTGGTGCACCCTGCTTCTCGTTTTGCACCAATGCTTAGTAGCAAACCAATTCTCTGGATCGGTCAGCGTTCTTATGCTATTTATTTGTGGCACTGGATTGTCTTTCAATTAACGCGCCCTAGCGTTGATTTAGCTGGATCTGTATGGGCGCTATATGCGCTGCGGATTCTCATTGTCTTTGCACTCGCAGATATTTCACTTCGCTGGGTTGAATTACCGATTCGCAGTGACGTAGTGGGTGCCTGGTTTAGGGGAATGAAATACCGCACCAAGCGAGTACGCATTCGGCAACAAATTGCAGTTCTGTCAGGCGTTCTAGCATTGGTGGCGTCAACATCCCTAATAAGTGCCAACGCAATTAGCCAAAGTGCAAAAGTACAGACCGCTCTAGCAAAGAGCCTAGCTGCCCAAAGTGTGCCAGTGAAGCCCGTAATGACGAGTGTGCCTGGAATATGGCTTACGGGTGACTCCGTGATTTTGGGAATTCGTTATGCGCTAGAGCAGAGTGAGCCTCTTGGATTAATCAATGCTCGCGTTGGTCGTCAGGCTGCCGAGCTCATCACCGTTCTCCGGCATGATCAACCGGCAATGGCGAACTCCCCCATTGTTTTGGATTTGGGAAACAATAATCGCCTGACCGAAACTGAAG
>CAIYBL010000036.1 GCA_903924485.1 uncultured Actinomycetes bacterium | reverse complement strand
CACAAACTTAACGAAGGAGTGATCGAGTAGTCCTGGGATGTACCAAGAATCCTTGTTAGACATCGTTGCGGTATCACCTGAAGCCAGGCGAATACAGACGGTGGCTGGGACGCTGCTTGAGGAATTCGCTGCTGGCGTCACAATGTGGCTCCAGACTCGATCTGTATTTTCCGTTTGCGCTCCAACAGTTGGCAAGAAATCCATTTCTGTGAAGATGTTGTTTATAAGAGCGCCTCGGGTGTCATCCCAGTTTGTCAGACTGCTTGGAGCAACTGGATACGGTTCGCCGCTTGAATTTGTATTGGTTAAGGTGAAAGTCACATTTCCGGATGAGTCAGTTGTGGCGGTCGTAACACCCGTAAATGCGGGTGTTCCACTTGCAACCGTCTCCCCTAAGGTGACGAGTTTGTTTGCGATCGGACTTCCTGAACCATCTGTGACTGTGTAATGAAGTACGAGTTGGGATCCAGCGACGACGAACTTTACTAACGAGTTAGATGTTGTCGTAGATTGGTACCAATCATTCTTATTTGTCATCGTAGAGATATCGCTTGAAGATAGGTGAATATTTGCAACAGGAAGCGCTGCTACATACGAAGATGAAGCAACAACGTGGGACCATACCTGGTCATAATTTGTTGTTGTCGCTCCCGTGACCGTGGGAGCAAAATTGTCTTCGGTCTGACTAGAAACAGTGCGACTGTCATCCCAATAATTAATGTTGCTTGGAGCGGTTGGATATGGTTCGCCTTGAGCATCGGTATTTGTATTTGTTAATGAGAAAGTTACGTTTCCTGAGCTATCAGTAGTACCTGCTAAGAAACCAGAGAAATTCGCGGCGACATTACCCACTGATGATGAAGACAAATTGACCGTCGCGCCTGTAATCACAGTTCCATTACAATCCGATACGTTGTAATGAAGGTCTAGCGCAGAACCTGCGATAACAAATTTCACGAATGAGTTATCTAGCGGACCTGGCTGATACCACGCATTCTTATTTGTCATCGACGAGGTATCTGATGATGAAAGTCGCACGCAAACAGTAGTTGGTACCGTGCTCGAACTTCCTGTCGCATGTGCGCTAACGATGAGTCCCGGCGCCACCAACATCGAACAGCCAAGAACAACAGCTGCAATCTTTGAAGTGAATGACTTAAAGGATGTTGGAAGAACGCGCATGGACGAACCTTTCGAAGTGGGTGGTGATACAAGTGATAGGAACTCTCGAACCCATGGGTGGTTCAAGAAAGAAACCAAAACTCGTCACGCACGCACATGCGCAATGTGAGAAATGTAAGCGGTTTCATAGATTAGAACAAGGGTTTTTCTAGTAATTTGATTTTGTTATCAAACTGTTATAAATGAGCCATCGTAAAGCTATTGACTTACAATAGTGAAAGCGGTTTCATAATCCATGAGGATTTATTGGCCTCATGCTTTATAAGAGGTCTCTGATCAAGTGGTCGCACAACTGCTTGATGGGGACCTCTTTTTTTGCTTGCTTTTAAGGTGTCTTAGTTCCATACCCTTGGTAGGTGTAGTACCTAATCCAATCGACTTTCATGGAGGCCGTGGTTCCATTAGGTAACGCTGCGACGTTGCTGGGAATGGCGTCGTCCAAAATCAAGAAAAATGGATTGTTGAACGGCCAAACTCCCCCGCTATCGAAGGTGTTTGTCCCCCCATCATAAGTCTGAATCACTTTTCCACCTGAGTAAGTGTCCGTAACAAAAACCAGCCCATCAAGCGTAAAAGCGATCGAATTAGGTGCCCAAAGCATCCCAAAAGTGTGGAATCCGGCAGTTATGTTGCCAAATTGAGCTGCTCTAGTGACTCCACCGCCACCGTTCCAGTCTCCACCACCTGGATTATTGCCGTGTAGCGTGGACTGATCGACTGAATTGCCGTTAAGTCCTTCCGCGATATCAATTTCGCCAGAATTTGGCCAAGGCACGTTGCCCCCTTGCCCGTTTGGAAAAGCGTAGTTTGAGCCCAACATCCAAAACGCTGGCCAATTAAAGCTGCCGGCTGGTAGCCAAATCCGAGCTTCCAGTTGTCCGTATTGGAAATTGACTTTGCCTTGAGTCCAGATGCGCGAGCTCGTCCAAACCCCCCCGCTCTTCGATGCAGTTAATACTAAGTTTCCTTGGCCATCCTCTTGGGCAGCGGAAGCACTGTTCTGTTCAATCTCACCTGTTCCATATTGATGAAAGCCGAGTTGAGCAAACCCGTCGCCGAGTAGTGGTGTCCATACCGAGCTATCAGGTGCGGTTCCTGCCGGATCCATAAAATCTTCAGACCAGATCAAAGTTCCCGGATTTGTATCGTAATTAATAGGGGGTGGACCAGAAATGGTTATAGAAACAGTTACCGGTGGCGCAGAGTTGTAGGTGGCATCACCATTTTTTGTAGCAGTTACCGTGCATGTCCCTTGGGTTACAGCGTGTACTGCACCAGAAACAATCGTGCAAATAATAGAAGGGGAGGCAGTAAAAATTATTGGGGCTGATGCACCAGTTGAACTCGTCGCGCTCAGTACTTGATCGCTGTCGCCAAAAGACATGGCTGAAGGTTGAGTGAAATTGATCGATTGAGAGAGTTTGTTTGAACCAATAATGTGAACTTCGACAATATCCATTGTTTGATTTATTTCAGGAAGTGTTCCAACTTGAAGCCCAAACTGTCCGTAAAATCCGCCGGAAATTCCAGGTGCATCTAGCGGGTCAATTGCGTTAGTTGGTGTATTGGACGCTTCTCCCGAACCTTGAGTTGTGTCAGTAACCACAAACGAGACATCTCCCAGTGAGTTCGTTGTAGCAGGAACTCGGAGCGCATCATCTGCCCCAGTTGAATTCGAAACTACCAACCCACCGATTGTGAATGTCGCGTTGGACCCGCCATATCCTTTGTTTGCTTGAAGAGTCACTGCCGTATTAGCAAGAGCGACTCCAGATGCATCTGTTACGTGCCAGGTGAGTGTGAATGTTGATCCCTGCGCCGCATAGGCATCTTTATATGCCAAACCTGTTCCGTAGTACTGCGCCCAACCAACGTCGTACCTCGATTTGTCAACCACTGAGCCAAGTAGACCTGACGTTCCGGGAATCAATCTAGAAGCTGTAAGTCCCGTCCCCGTTGGTGTTGGTGTTGGGGTAGGTGTTGGGGTAGGTGTTGGGGTAGGTGTTGGGGTAGGTGTTGGGGTAGGTGTTGGGGTTG
>CAIYBL010000035.1 GCA_903924485.1 uncultured Actinomycetes bacterium | reverse complement strand
CCAAAATCATTAGACACGAACTATCTCCGACAAAATCCTCCGCGATGATAAATGCTTGCGCCAAACCTTCGGGCTTTGGCTGCACTGCATATTGAATACTTACCCCAAATTGACTTCCATCACCCAAAAGATCCGCAAAACTATTCTGATCTTGGGGGGTGGTGATCACTAAGATTTCTCTTACCCCTGCAAGCATAAGTGTTGTCAAAGGATAATAAATCATGGGTTTGTCATAAACAGGAAGTAACTGCTTGCTAATCACTTTGGTGCTGGGCCAAAGTCTAGATCCCGTACCACCTGCCAATACAATGCCCTTCATAAGTCAATCTTAACGATAGTATCTGGTCCAGATCAATTCTAAGGTGGTTTTATGCGATTATTAGTTACCGGCGGGGCTGGTTTTATAGGTTCAAATTACGTACGCCAATCGATCAGCGGCACTCTCGGGGGTGTCGAATCTGTCATAGTCTTGGACGCATTAACTTACGCAGGAAATCGACAGAATCTCGCGTCTCTGGCTACTCATTCAAATGTGCATTTCGTTCTTGGGAACATTTGCAAGAGTGCTGACGTCGCTCCCTTGCTAGAAAAAGTAGATGCAGTAATCAATTTTGCGGCAGAGTCACACGTAGATCGCTCTATAAACAGCGCAGTTGAGTTTGTGAACACTAATGTCGCCGGAGTGCAGGTAATTTTGGATGCTATTAAAACGTCTGGCCGCCAGATCCGCTTTTTGCAAGTCTCCACAGATGAAGTTTATGGATCAATTGAAAGCGGTTCCTGGGATGAGAAGTGCGCACTTCTGCCAAACTCGCCGTATTCAGCATCTAAGGCCGGAGGTGAACTACTAGCCCGTTCTTACCATCGCACCCACGGGATGGATGTTGTTATAACTCGATGTAGTAATAATTATGGACCGTATCATTTTCCTGAGAAATTGATACCTCTTTTTATTACAAATCTCCTTGAGGGAGAGAAAGTTCCCGTATATGGAAACGGTAAAAATGTTCGCGATTGGTTGCATGTGGATGATCACTGCCGGGGTATTCATGCAGCGCTTACGAAAGGCAAATCTGGCGAGATATACAACATCGGCGGGGGTCGTGAGCTCACAAATTTGGAGATCACTGATTTGATTTTGGACGCGATGGGCGCTAATAGATCTTCGATAGAGTATGTGGAAGATCGAAAGGGTCATGATCTACGTTATAGCGTTGATTGGACCAAGATTAATCGGGAACTGGGTTATGAACCACAAATAGAATTCGAAGTTGGATTGCGGGAAACCATTGAGTGGTATCGCAACAACCGTGCCTGGTGGGAGCCCTTAAAGAATCGTGCGGGTCTTTAGTAAGTTATGACTTGGTTAGTTGTTGGCGTTAATGGTCAGCTAGGCAAGGCACTTTCTGCTGTATTGAGTGAGCGCGGGATTGATTATCGCGGATCTGGATTCGTGAATCTTGATATTACTTCAGCGTTAATGACTACTGAATATATTCGCGACTTAGCTCCTTCGGTAGTCATTAACGCCGCGGCGTGGACAGATGTAGATGGCGCGGAATCAGATGAGGTTGGTGCACATTCAGTGAATGCTGTTGGGGCCTTGAATTTGGCCGTTGCAGCCAAGGCAGCAGGCGCAATATTTGTGCATCTATCCACAGATTATGTCTTTTCAGGAGTGTCAGATCATCCCTGGCGGGAAGATGATTTGCGCTCCCCCGTCTCTGTGTATGGCATCACGAAGGCCGCGGGAGAAGTAGCTGTGTTGGGCACTTATGCAGAGCATTCGTACATATTCCGAACAGCATGGCTTTATAGCAAATGGGGAAAGAATTTTGCAAAGACGATGACCCGATTGGCTTTATCAGGAGAAGGTGTAGTAAGGGTTGTGGATGACCAAGTAGGTCAACCTACGTCAGCTCTCGATCTGGCTAATCAAATTGTCGACGCCGTGGATGCAAAGCTGCCTTTTGGGATTTATCACGCCACGAACAGTGGCCAGGCATCATGGTTTGAGTTTGCTCAAGAGATATACGGGATATGTGGGGTCTCGGTTGAGCATGTAGAAGCAACGGATTCATCTAGATTTGTGCGACCAGCTAAGCGCCCGGCTTATTCGGTATTGGGCCAGGATGCCTGGAAGGCTGTTGGTTCTGGTGGAACTTCTGTCCATCAAATGCGTGATTGGCGACTCGCTTTGCGCGATGAGATGCCTGCGATTATTTCGGCAGTGAAGACGGAAGGATAGGCGTATGGAATTAACTCCGCTTGGGTTCGAGGGCGCATGGTTGGCCAGTTCGCCCGTCTGGGCTGATGAACGCGGAAATTTTCGTGAATGGTTTAAGACTTCTGATGCATTGGAAGTGACTGGGATTGATTTTAGAGTACAGCAGGCAAATATCTCGGTAAGCAATCACGGTGTAATACGAGGGATTCACTACAGCTTGGCAGTTGAAGGTCAAGCCAAATGGATTACATGTGTAACAGGTTCGATTATCGACGTAATTGTGGATATCAGGCCTAATTCACCAACCTACGGACAACATGTATCGGTGGAACTTTCAAGCGGTAAAGGTAATGCCGTTCTAATTGGAACCGGACTTGGGCACGGATTCATTTCTCTAGAGAATGATTCTGCGGTCTCCTATCTCTTATCATCAACCTATTCGCCCCAGGAAGAATATGAAATTAATCCAATTGATCCTGATCTAAAGATTAATTGGAATCTGGAATTGGTTGGTGGAGTCGGGGTTATTTTGTCTCCCAAGGATGCAGGGGCACCTTCACTTGCTGAACGAAAAGCTCAGGGCAAATTACCGCAATGAGTATGCAGCCAGGTTTGCGCAGCGATCGAAGAGCCGGTTTAGATGGACTCCGTGGAATTGCTGCACTCATTGTTGTGCTTCATCATTCACTTTTAACTTTGCCATGGTTCGCTGATCGAGCTAATTTGGGACTCCTGGGTCCGAAGAATCACTTCAAACTTTCAGTTCACAATCTATTTGAATACACGCCTCTCCATATGTTTTATGGCGGAACCGAGGCGGTTATGATTTTCTTTGTTCTCAGCGGCTATGTGCTGGTAAATTCAGTTAGTCGAGATCCTTTAGCTTCATACGTTCGATTACGCTTGTTGCGTTTATATGCTCCGATTTTTGTTGCTGTAACACTGTCCGGTGGGTTGGTTTTATTCTTCAGTCGTAAGGCTCTTGTTGGTGGAAGCTGGTGGATGAATTCTCATGCCATCAAATTTACTTTGGCGGACCTGCGCGATATTTGCTAGACACTTTCGGTTAGGCAACGTTAATGGTTGCTTGGTTAGTGGTGCAAATAGTTAAGCGATGAAATTCATCTATCGGGGTTCTTCCATGCAACACCATT
>CAIYBL010000034.1 GCA_903924485.1 uncultured Actinomycetes bacterium | reverse complement strand
TCCCAGAGTCGGGCACACCAGCTGCGATTGGATATGCGAAAGCTTCAGGAATTCCTTATGGATCGGGATTTGTGAAGAACTCGTATGTTGGCCGAACTTTTATCCAACCCAGCCAAACGATTCGCCAATTGGGTATTCGCCTTAAATTAAACCCACTTCGGGATGTTATTGAAGGAAAGCGCATTGTTGTTGTCGATGATTCCATTGTCCGAGGCAATACTCAGCGAGCCATTGTTCGCATGCTTCGCGAGGCGGGTGCGCTTGAAATTCATGTCCGTATTTCTAGTCCCCCAGTGAAATGGCCATGCTTCTACGGTATTGATTTTGCCTCTCGCGCAGAGCTAATTGCTAGCGGTTTAGCAGTTGAGGAAGTCCGAAGGTCCATTGGCGCAGATTCCCTAGGTTATGTCTCGCTAGAGGGTTTGATTGAGGCCACACAGATTGCAGAGACAAATCTTTGTCAAGCATGCTTCACGGGCACATATCCGATCGCCATTCCTGCCGATATGTCTGAAGGCAAGATGCGTTTAGAAATTACCCCTGTTGATGGAACTCACTAGTGGCCACCTATCGTGATGCAGGTGTTGATATTGATGCGGGAGATCGCGCTGTTGAATTAATGAAAGCCTCCGTTGCGAAGGCAACTCGTTCTGAAGTTGTTGGTGGGATCGGTGGGTTTGCTGGGCTCTTTGATGCAAGCGCGCTCAAGAAATTTAATCGCCCGCTCCTAGCAACATCAACTGATGGCGTTGGTACCAAAACAGAGATCGCACGCATCATGGGAATTTACGACACTATTGGCGAAGATCTTGTCGCAATGGTGGTTGATGACTTAGTTGTGTGTGGCGCAGAGCCTTTGTTCATGACCGATTACATTGCGGTTGGAAAAGTCATCCCCGAGCGCATTGCAGATATTGTTAAAGGAATTGCTGCTGGGTGCGTAAAGGCAAACACTGCGTTGATTGGTGGCGAGACTGCCGAACACCCAGGTCTTCTGGGCGAGGATGAATTTGATATTGCCGGAGCTGCAACAGGTGTTGTGGACGCCGATTACTTGCTAGATAAATCTAAAGTTCAGGAAGGCGATGTTCTCATTGCCATGCCATCGAGCGGATTTCATGCGAATGGTTTTTCGTTGGTGCGAAAGATTATTGAGAATACAAAAATGGATCTTCATGCGCATGTGAGCGAGTATGGAATGAGCGCCGGTGAAAAGTTCCTGACTCCCACAGAGATCTACACATTGGATTGCCTTGCGCTAATCAAGGCGCTGCCTGGTTACCTGCGGACTTTCTCTCACATCACAGGCGGTGGCCTTGCAGACAACACAGCCCGTGTTATCCCAGATCACCTTACGGCCGTCTATGACAGATCCACTTGGTCGCTGCCTATTGAGATGGATCTCATGGCCTCATTAGGCGGAGTGCCTCAAGAGGACATGGAACGCACCTGGAATGTCGGTATTGGCATGGTTGCCGTCTTAGACCCCACTCAGGCTGATCTTGCGCTCAAATCATTGGCTGCCAGGGGAATGAAAGCCTGGGTAGCTGGTGTAGTCGTAAAGCAATCAAGGAGTGACATTTATAGCTCGCGTTTGCAAGGTAATTATGGTCGATAGAAGCCTGGTTGAAGGGATGAGTTTTGATGAAGCAGATTAAGAAGAAACCTCAGAGTCGAATTTCGCGATCTCGCAGAAATCTTTTCTTGATTTCGTTGGTCTTTTTATTTTTGAAGCTAATCCTCATTTTTTCTGTAAAGAATGGAGCCTGGCTCGGTGCCGATGGTGAGAGTTACATTAAGGGTGCGGACGGACTCCTTAGAGATGGCTTCTTATCTAAAGAGGGAGTTCTCACGTACTGGCCTGCTGGCTATCCAATTCTAATTTGGTTCTTCGTGCTTATCACCAGTCTGCATTTCTCG
>CAIYBL010000033.1 GCA_903924485.1 uncultured Actinomycetes bacterium | reverse complement strand
GCCTTCGGCGTAGAGGTCAAATCATACCCGATGGTGTTTGTGGCCAACTGCAGGTCAGACTTCGCGGCTGAGTCCACGATCATCGTCACCGTCATCAAATACTGCCCATTAGATAGGTGTTCGATGTTGGTGGAGGTAGAGGAAAGGTTGAGTTGGACCCACGATCCGTTGATTCCGACAGCTGCGGTGGCCAGGTAAGAGGTGCCCGAGCCATCAACGGTGATGGTCTGATTGATCAAAAGATTTGGTCCGTCAGAGGCTGTCATGGCCTTGGAATTCAGAATGATTCCTGAATCAGTCAACGTTGGAGCATCTTTGCTAACAAAGAGGCGACCTGGCTTGTTGCTGGAATCGGCAACGGTGAATCCTGTAGGGATACCCTCAGAATCAAGGCCGACGAAGGAGATATTGGCGCCCTTGATGGCGAATCCGCCGACAAGTCCGTTGACCTTCTTGGAAGGAGTTGAAGCCACAGCCGAAGGTGTTGCCTGGGCCAAAGCCGCGGCAGTTGCGCTAGCTGAAGCGGTGGCCTTATCAGCGCCAGCAACAGGGGTAGATGCAATCTCAGACTGGGCAAGTGGGACGTTATTGGTCTCATTGCCGGTCATCGAGTTAAAGCCAAGGAATGCGGTCACAAGTAATAGGAGTGAGAGTGCAACCTTGGAAGACTTCTTGGCAACATCGGCTGCCTTCTTATAGGTGGTCGAGAGCATATCTAGGGCTGTTAGGCCACGCTCTTCGTCGATAATGATCTCGGACATGATGCGGCGAAGGGATGCGCGAGCGCGAGAAACAGTGTGGCGAACGGCGGATTCCTTGATGCCCAATTCTGCGGCGATCTCTTCTGTGGAACGGCCTTCAACTTCCCACATAACAAGGGCGGCGCGCTCGGCTGGGGAAAGTAGGGCTAAGGCTTGGCGAATGATCGCGGCATCTTCAGCGGCGCTCATTGCCGCGGAGTGGTCTCCATCTGCCTGCCAGGCAGCTTCGATCTCTGCGGTGGCATCATCAAGGAGAACCAAGTTTGGACGACGGCCTTCCATGCGGAAGTAGTCGATGCAGAGGTTTTCGATGGTGCGGTGCAGGTAAGACAGGCCGTGCTCGGCAGATTCAAGCTCTGGAGCGGCCAACATGAACTTAATCAAGGCATCTTGAGTGATTTCCTCAGCCTTGGCGGAATCCTTTAGAACGCGATTGGCGTGGGAGAGAAGCTCTGAGCGGTGCTCTGTGTAGAAAGCACCGAGCTCAGCGACGGTCCATACTGTCGGACCTGCTGAAGCTGCAGATTTCTTGGCCACTTTGAGATTCCTTTTTAACCGGTTTTGTTGTGCAGAGTCAGCCGTCGCTGCCTCTACTCACTACTACGAATCCCCGTCCCGTTTGTCGCGCTGTGCGGACAAAACGGACATTTCGCTGAACGGGAGCGCCGCTCTCAGATTCTACGCCCAGTTTACGCTCAGGGTCGGCACCTATAGAAGAGGTATTCCTTGGTAATCCCATGGGAAATCAGGCGAGGATCAGCGGACTTCTGTCTCCACAGAGGCTGCCACTATAAAGAACTACTACAAAAGTAGTAACTTAACCTCATGAGCATGCCAGTAAGAATAGAGAAGGACCTTTACGAAGCTATAAAAGCTGAAGCCACCATCGAGCACCGAACTATTTCGGGTCAGATCGAATACTGGATCAAAGTAGCGCGTGCGGCTATCGATAATCCAGATCTTCCCGTCAATTTCATTCAAGAAATCTTGGCTGCCGATGAGGAACCGGTTTCTTGGGAGAGACCCTTTATTCGGCGCGAGGTATAGAAATTACAACCACGTGTTTATGACCTCTGAATGACTTTCCTGTGACCTTTACACAATCACAGACGCGGCGCTTTTCGCGTACATACAAACGCCTCCACACCAATCAACTAAACGCCGCCCATATTGGCATGGATGAAATCCTTGCGAATCCAGAAATTGGCGCGCGTAAAGTTGGAAAACTCGTTGATATTTATGTCCACAAAATCCTTATAGTGAATCAAGAATTTCTTATTGCCTACACCTTTAATACCGAAAGAATGGTTCTCACGTGGGAAGCGATGGCACCACATGAAAACTTCTATCGCGATCTGACTCAGTAGGCGAAGGAATCCAACAAAAACTTCTACTTAATAGTCAGGCCGCGCGTGTAGACAACTTTGCCAGCGATCTTCACGACAACGGTCTTGATGCCCGGCTTCACTGTGTTCTTGCCGATCTTGGCCGCCACCTTATTAATAGTTGCGGTGACCTTTGCGCCAGCTGCGGCCTTAGCCACTGAAATCGTGATGACCCGCTTGGCAACGCTAACTGTGACTAGTGGCGTAGCAATCGGATGAACCGTTGCCGTAGGAGTGGGTGTTGGTTTCACCGTTGGTGTCGGAGATGGGCTTGGTTTCACCGTTGGTGTTGGAGCCGGACTTGGAGTCACGACAACAAAAGGCTTTGCTTTAACCGTTAGCGTTGTTTGCACTGTGTTGGATTGGGAATAATTTCCGAGTGGCAACTGCATTGCAGTGATTGTTGCTGTGCCGGCACCAACGATAACGAGTGTGCCAGCGCTAACTGTCGCAATTTTGGCATCTGATGAAGTGTACGTCCATGCACCCAGCGAATTTGTAGTTGGTGGCTTAATAGCTAAAGGCGCCTCACCAACAGTTACCTGCATTGGAGCGAATGCACCAATCGTCGGAATGTCGCCAAGGACGCGAATCGTTAATGTCGCAACACCTTGGGCCCATGTAGCAGATGCAGATTGTGTCGCAGTAATTGTTGTTTGGCCTGCTCCCTTAACTTTTACAACTCCAGCAACAACATCCACAACATTTGTGTCAGCTGATGAATAGCTCCAAGGGTTAGGCGAATTGCTTGTTGGTGGCGTGAGGGTGAAATCAGAATCCTTTACAACTTTCTCAATGTTTGCCCATGCACCAATAGTCGGTGTGCCAACAACAGTTAGCGTCATTGCAACAGGGGTTGATGGCCCATAAGTACCAATAGCACCTTGTGTTGCAGTGATCAGCGTTGCACCTGGTTTGTGCAGTGTCGCCGTTGTGCCTGAGAGAGATGCCACGGTTGGATCAGAAGATGTAAGTGTCCATGCGCCAGTTGAATTAGAAGTCGGGACCTTGATCACCACAGTGTTCGCCGCGCTAGCCAAATATGCAGCTGTGACACTAGGGAAAGCGCCCAACGTTGGGAATGCGGCTTGGATAGTCACCGTCATGGACGCTGTTGCACTCGCATAATTTCCTGAGTGCGCCTGTGTTGCTGTAATCGTGGACGTGCCCAAACCGACAGGGGTCAAAGTTGCTCCGACGATTGTTGCGACGGCTGGATTAGATGAGGTGAACGTCCACGTGCCAAGAGATGAGGATGTTGGAGAAATCAGCGTCACGCTTCCGACGCTGTCCTTCATCAATGTGATATTTCCAAAAGTTCCAATAACAGGATCTATCGCAACAACTGTCAGTGTCATCTTCGCTGTTGTGGAATTAAATAATGCGGTACTGGATTGTGTTGCAGTGATATCCACTACGCCACCATCAAGTAAAGTCACAACGTTTCCACTCAGTGATGCGATCGCAGGCTTGGATGATGTAAAACTCCAGGCCCCATTAGATGTGGACGTTGGCGGTTTAAGTATTAGTGAGCCTTGAGTAATGGAAACCGACTGCGATGCAAATGCACCGACAACAGGAGTTCCCGGATTAACAACTAATAGTGCAGCTCTTGATCTTTCCGTGAAGACACCACTGGCAGCTTGGGTTGCAGTGATTGTTGATGTACCCGTTGAGAGAATATTGAGAACACCACCGCTCACTGTTGCAACACGTGGGTTAGAGGAAACGTATGACCATGGTCCTGGTGAATTAGTCGTTGGCGGAACAATCGTGAAGGTGCCGACTCCATAAGTTGTAGTGATTCGTGGGAATGGTCCAAAGATTGTTGTTGTGGCCGTAGCGATTGGTGCTATCGCTATAGAGATGATTGCAATCGCGAGCGCCAACACAAGTGACTTCTTGGCGAGAGTTGGAGTTGTGCGATGTGAGGTATTCATATCTATATGCATGTTTCAATTATCGCCGACCTAACATGCGTAATCGGGGATGTCTTATATGTGAGCCACCTATCAATCCCAAATGCATTTTGGAGGGTAAGCACTCGCAGGTTCAGATGATTTGCCTTTGAAGCAGGTCTACCGTGAACTCGTAAGCGTGAGCCTCGGAGAGGAGACCACACTCGTGTTTCAGGTTCGAATCCATGGTCGTGGCGGTCAGGGTGTTGTTACCGCCGCCGAATTATTAGCGCAGGCCGCATTTGATGAGGGCCGTCATGCGCAAGCATTTCCCAGTTTTGGATCCGAACGCACTGGCGCTCCCGTAGTCGCGTTTTGTCGCATCGCTGACAAGGAAATTCGAGTGCGCGAACCGATCATGGCTCCTGATGCGGTAATCGTGCAGGATGAAACACTTTTGCGCGCTGTGGATGTTTTCGCTGGGCTGCAATCCACTGGGTACGTGCTTATTAATTCCATCCTGACTTTTGATGAACTTGGTCTAGGTGAATATGCGGCAGTCGGAGATCGATTTATCACCGTACCTGCTACCCAATTGGCAATAGAACACCTCGGTAGGCCCGTTCCCAACGCAGTGTTACTGGGCGCCTTTGCTGCCCTTACAAAAGTGGTTTCACTCAATTCGGTTACCGACGCGATCCGTCAACGCTTCAGTGCAAAGTTGGCTGACGGAAACTGCGCCGCTGCATCGGCCGCCTATGAATTTGTTGCACATCAGTTGAAGGGGTCCATCGATGCTTAAGCAAGTTGAAGGCTCGCGTGCGGTTGCGGAGGCCGTGGCTGCATGCAGACCAGAGGTCATTTGCGCCTATCCGATTTCTCCTCAAACACATATCGTCGAAGGTTTAAGTCGCATTGTTAAAGAGGGCGCACTAGGAAATTGCGAATTCATCAATGTGGAATCTGAATTTGCTGCAATGTCGGTGGCTATCGGTGCCAGTGCAACTGGTGCGCGAACCTACACCGCCACCGCAAGCCAGGGACTGCTCTACATGGTGGAGGCGGTCTATAACGCGTCAGGACTTGGATTGCCGATTGTCATGACTGTCGCCAATCGCGCAATCGGTGCACCAATCAATATTTGGAATGACCATTCTGACTCAATGTCACAACGTGACTCTGGATGGATTCAGATTTTTGCCGAAACAAATCAAGAAGCTGCCGACCTACATGTACAAGCTTTCCGAATCGCCGAAGAGCTTTCCTTGCCTGTGATGGTCTGCATGGATGGCTTTATTTTGACCCATGCATCCGAACGTGTTGATATTCCTGAACAAGAACAAGTAGATCTATTCCTGAAACCATATGTCCCGCGCCAAGTGTTAGATCCAGCCAACCCTGTTTCCATTGGAGCGATGGTCGGGCCTGAAGCCTTTACAGAGGTGCGTTATATGACGCATATGAAGACTTTGTCTGCGCTAGATCTCATTCCTCAAGTTGCCAAGGATTTTGAAGAAATCTTCCATCGTGACTCTGGCGGGCTTATTCGCGAATACCACTGCGAAGGCGCCGAAACGGTCGTTATTGCACTTGGGTCTGTCCTGGGCACAATAAAAGATGTGATCGATGATCAGCGCGACGCTGGCGTATCTATCGGAGCCCTCGGAATTATTTCCTACCGACCATTTCCATTTGATGCGGTACGCAAGGCACTTCTTCATGCAAAGCGCGTAGTTATCGTCGAGAAAGCGTTAGCTGTTGGAATAGGCGGCATTGTTGCCCAAGATATTCGTCGCGCTTTATCTGGGCTAGCAATTGCTCAATACACGGTGATCGCTGGACTTGGGGGGCGTCCAATAACTAAAGCCTCACTAGATGATCTATTCGATCTTGCCGTCGTTGACGATATTCGCGCACTCACATTCTTGGATCTGGATCAAGAATTAGTGGATGCCGAAATGAAACGTGAGGCAGGACGATAATGAGTACTGATTCGGTAAAGTTTTATCAAGTTGGTAGTTTCGCTGTTGGAAACCGATTACTTCCCGCTGCAGCAGGATCTGTGCAATCCGATATGGAGCGCACTAATGCGCTGACGTCGGGCCATCGTGCATGCCAGGGTTGCGGAGAAGCGCTCGGTGCTCGGTATGCAATAGATGCTGCAATGCGCGCCGCAGACGACAAAGTTATTGCCGTTAACGCCACGGGTTGCCTTGAAGTTTTCTCCACTCCTTATCCTGAAAGTTCATGGCGCATCGCATGGCTCCACTCGCTCTTTGGTAACGCACCCGCCGTTGCAACAGGTGTTGCTGCGGCTTTACGGGCGAAGGGTCGCAGCGATATTCGCGTAATCGGACAGGGTGGCGATGGCGCAACTGTTGATATTGGATTTGGGCCACTTTCTGGAATGTTCGAGCGCAATGACGATGTTCTCTACATTTGTTATGACAATGAGGCGTACATGAACACCGGAGTCCAGCGCTCGGGTGCAACACCAGCTGCAGCGCGCACTGCAACCACCCAAGCCGTCGGACCAGAGCCTGGCAACGTATTTGGCCAGGGCAAGAACGTTCCTCGGATTGCCATGGCACATGAAATTCCTTACGTTGCAACAGCAACAGTTGCGGACTTGCGCGACCTAGAAGCAAAAGTCACGCGGGCTATGGAATTTCGTGGGTCTCGTTACTTACATATTCTCGTTCCGTGCCCACTGGGTTGGGGATCCCAATCATGTGACACTGTAAAAATTGCTCGGCTTGCCACTCAAAGTGGGCTATTTCCAGTCTTTGAAGCCGAACGTGGAGAGGTTGTTTCCTCCACGCCGATCAGGCAGAAAGTGCAAGTAGAGGAGTACCTCAAACTTCAATCTCGGTATTCGCATTTATTTTCACCAAAGCGCCGCGATGATGTCATTGATAAATTGCAAGCGGCGGCGGATCGAAATATCGAAAGGTATAACTTGATGCCAGAGGGCGATATCTAATGGAGCAACCATTTGCAATCACACTAAAAGTTGAATCCAGCCTTGCAAACCACACAGGATCTTGGCGAGTAGAGCGCCCGCAATATGTAAACCTCATGCCGCCTTGTAACAACGCATGTCCTGCCGGAGAGAATGTGCAGAAGTGGTTGTATACCGCCGAAGATGGATCCTACGAAGAAGCCTGGCGCGCTCTGATCGTTGAAAATCCTTTCCCTGCAATCATGGGCCGCGTTTGCTATCACCCATGCCAAACCGTTTGTTCGCGTGGGCAATTGGATGAAGCAGTGGGCATTAACTCGGTTGAGCGATTCCTTGGAGACTTAGCGATCGAAAAAGGCTGGAGCATCCCGGTCACTGCACCATCAACGGGTTTCAAGGTGTTGATTATTGGCGCTGGGCCAACCGGGCTATCTGCCGCGTATCACCTTCGCCGCATGGGTCATGCAGTGACAATTCGTGATGCAGCAGATCTAGCTGGCGGAATGATGAGATTTGGAATCCCGAAATATCGCCTTCCTCGCAATATTCTCAACGCAGAGATCGCGCGCATTGAAGATATGGGCGTTCGTTTTCAACTCAATCGCAAGGTCGATAACGTTCAAGATGCCATCGATGATGGCTTTGACGCCGTCTTCTTGGCCGTTGGTGCGCAGATCGGAAAGCGTGCATACATACCTGCAGGGGAGGCTGCTCGAATTCTTGATGCAGTAAATGTTTTGCATGATGTTGCCGACGGAGAGGCCCCATTGCTTGGGCGCCGAGTAGTTGTTTATGGTGGTGGAAATACTGCAATCGATGTCGCCCGAACCGCAAAGCGCCTCGGCGCAGATGAAGCGATGATTGTCTATCGCCGTACTCGCGAAAAAGCGCCTGCCAATGACACAGAAATTCAGGAGGCTATCGAAGAAGGCGTCCTGATGAAGTGGCTCTCCACTGTTAAGCATGCAGATGCAGGTGTTCTCAAGATCGAGAAAATGGCGCTGGATGAGAAGGGTTTCCCGCAGCCAACTGGTGAATTTGAAGAGTTAGAGGCAGATTCACTTGTTTTGGCACTGGGTCAAGAAGTTGATCTCTCTCTGATCAACAACTTAGCTGACGTTGAAGTTCGAGATGGTGTCGTGCACGTGGACACCAACATGATGACAGGGCG
>CAIYBL010000032.1 GCA_903924485.1 uncultured Actinomycetes bacterium | reverse complement strand
GGATCAAGTGGGAATTCGTGATCCAGAAAAGCGAGTCGATGATTTTCCCTTTCAGTTATCTGGTGGAATGAAGCAGAGAGTAATGATCGCCGCAGCGATTGCGTGTGGCCCTGAATTGATTTTATGTGACGAACCAACAACAGCCTTGGATGTCACCATTCAGGCGCAGATCATTGATCTCTTTAAGAAACTACGTAGCGAGCTCAAAGTGAGTTTGCTCTATGTCACCCACGATATTGGCGTCGTTGCTGAACTTTGTGATGCGATTTCCGTGATGTATTCCGGGCGAATTGTTGAACAAGCTGACGATATTAATAAGGTGTTTTCTCATCCCAAGCACCCGTACACAAAGGCGTTGCTCAGTGCGATCCCACGCATCGATGGTCCCATTGCGCGCCTTAAGGGTCTGGAGAACACCGCGCCATCGCTGACGCATCGCTCTCAAGAACTAGCCCCGCCGATGACACAAGTTGAACCTGGCTGGGAGATCGCTCCATTTGAATTCGCAGATTTGGATCAGTTATGGAGTTCAGCCAATC
Source organism: uncultured Actinomycetes bacterium (assembly GCA_903924485.1). Lineage (GTDB taxonomy): Bacteria > Actinomycetota > Actinomycetes > Nanopelagicales > Nanopelagicaceae > QYPT01. The sequence continues at coordinate 12,537 of CAIYBL010000032.1, read as the reverse complement.
ATGACTAATCAGATATTTGCAGCGAACGATGTCAGCGTCACATTTAATATCGGTCGTGGCCGAAACAAGAGCAAGGTGCACGCACTCAAGGCTGTCTCTCTTGATGTAAATCAAGGTGAAATCGTGGGCCTTGTTGGAGAGTCCGGTTCTGGAAAATCAACTCTGGCTCGCGTTATCGTGGGATTGCAAAAGCACGATTCTGGCGAACTCGTATACGCGGGAGAGCCACTTCCTAAGGTACGTACTCTTGAAGACCGTCGTAAAATCCAAATGATTTTTCAAGACCCATACTCATCCCTTGATCCACGAATGAGTGTGAAGCAGTCGATCTTTGAATTACTCGACACTCATAACATTCTTCCTAAAGAGAAGCGTCTGGATCGCTGTAAAGAGTTGCTTTCGCTGGTGAAACTTCCAGAAAGTTTGCTCGATAGCCGCCCCTATGCCATGTCGGGTGGGCAAAGGCAGCGAGTAGCTATTGCTAGAGCGCTATCACTGAACCCGCATTTCCTTATTGCCGATGAGGCGGTCTCGGCGCTGGATGTTTCCGTTCAGGCATCGATCATCAATTTACTCTCTGACCTTCGCGACTCTCTCAAACTTTCAATCCTCTTCATTTCCCACGACCTCGCGATTGTCAGGCTCTTGTGTGATCGGGTCAATGTCATCAACGTCGGAGACATTGTTGAGTCCTCACCAACCTTGTCACTATTTGATAATCCACAGCATGCCTACACGCGGCAGTTGATTTCAGCCGTGCCCAAGCTTGATGCAATTGTTCGCAACGCCAATTAAGCAAACCTAAAGAAATAGGAAAGAGCGCCATGACTGCAGTGAAGGTGAATCAAGAAGTCCTGAGTGGTGTTGAAGAGTTAATGAATAAGCCCGTGCTTGATGGCAAATGCCCAGGTCTCTTTGCCACCTTATTTCTTGGCGATGAAATACTTCTGGAAAAGGGAGTAGGTCAGCACAAGATTGGCGCTGGCGAACCCAAGCCCGATACATCTTTTCGAATTGCCTCATGCACCAAAAGTTTCACTATCGCTGCGCTGTTGATCTTGCGCGATCGTGGAGCACTGGACCTGAATCAACCTATTACCGATTTTGTTGAAGAGTATCGATTCAGTGAGATAAGCGCCTATAAAACAATTCCCACCGTCGGTCAGTTGGCTGCAATGTCATCGGGTCTGCCTTCAGATGATCCATGGGCCGACCGCCAAGAGTCCATTTCAGGCGGCGCCCTTCGCGAGATTGTCGCTCGCGGGGTTCATACCGTGAGCAATCCTGGCGCTATCTATCAGTACTCCAATTTAGGTTTTGCGTTGCTGGGACAAGTTATCGAAAAGGCTTCTGGTGTTGATTACCGCGAGTTTGTTACGCGCGAACTTTTGAAACCACTGGGTATGAATGATTCAGGATTTGATGCAGGACTTTTTGATGAAGAACATTTAGCTGTCGGATATCGCAAGAGTGGCAAGACGTGGATAGAGCTACCCTTTTCTGCCTCTGGAGCATTTTCCTGCATCGGCGGGCTCTTTAGCAGCGGGCGAGATCTGCGCACATGGGCACATTGGCTGCACTCATCCTTTGAACCAAACGCTTCAAACACGGGACCGCTCTCTGCGCAATCGCGCCATAGCATGCAGCAGATTGTTACATCGGCCCCATTTAACGCCCACCTTGCAACGATTCCTTCGAATGCCCATCGTGCCTTTGGATATGGATTGGGGCTCTTTGTAGAGGTTGATCCAAAGTACGGCCAATTCGTTTCGCACTCTGGTGGATACCCTGGCTTTAGTTCGCATATGCGCTGGCATGTGCCGACTGGTTTATCCGTTGTTGTATTGGAGAATGCGACGTACTCAGGAGCCTGGGCAACCGCAACGGGAATCTTGGATTACGCACTTGAGAAATTGAACTTTGAATTGCCGCTAGAGGATAAGTGGCCACAAACGCATGAGTTAGCCCAACAAGCAGATCTCTTAGTTCGTCAGTGGTCTGATGAATTAGCTGAGGAGATTTTCGAGGAGAACGTTGATTTGGATGTTCCTTACAAGGAGCGCGAATCAATCATTAAGGCTCTGATTGATGAGGTTGGGGGATTGACTCAAGCGTCATCCTTGGATGAAGTAAAGAGCGCATCGGACTCACCATTGCATTTCATTTGGGATATTGCCGGGAAAACGGGATCCATTAGATGTGAAATTCGTTTAAACCCAATTACTCCTATTCGTATCCAGACCCTCAATGTAAAGAAGGCGGAGAAATGAACATAGTAATTTCAGCAGATATGGAAGGCATTAGCGGAGTTACAACGCCTGGAGATGTTCATCCTGGCACACCTGGGTGGGACCACTTTCGAAAGATTATGACCGATGATGTTAATGCAGCGATAGCAGGTTTTTTTGAGGCAGGTGCCAAAAATATCGTCGTCAATGATTCTCATGCCAGCATGGGAAATGTCGTCGTGGATCAATTGGATACACGAGCAACCTTAATATCGGGCAGACATAAGAAGCACTGCATGGTCGAGGGAGTTACTAAAGAGACGGATGCATTGGCTTTTATTGGCTATCACACCGCTGCCGGCCAACAAGGAATCATGTCTCATACATATTCAGGCGACATTTATCACGCAGTGTGGTTGAACGATGAGATTTGCAGCGAAGGTTATATGAACGCCGTCTTCGCGGCTGAATTAGGTGTTCCCGTGGTGCTCATTAGCGGAGATGACCTCACCATTGAGGATGCAAAAAGATATGCTCCCGATGCCGGTTATGCGGTTGTAAAGAGATGTGTTGATCGATTTACCGCCGAGTGCATTGCACCTGAGAAAACTGTCGGCATTATTAAAGTTGCCGCGCGTGATGGGTTGACTCGAATTCGCAAACCTGCACCGGGGAAGGGCCCATACACTTTCCGCATTGATTTTGCTTCGGCAAATCAAGTTATTGCCGTGACCCATATTCCTGGAGTTGAGCAAACTGGCACGCGCCAGGCAAGTTACACATGCCAAACTATGGAAGAGGCTCTTCGATGCTTTGAAGTTGTCACCATCATGGCAAACAACTCTCGAGACAAGATCTACGGATAGAGCTCTCGCTAACGTCAGGTTTTTAGCGAACGCTTCGAAGTACTGCGGTGACCTTTCCTAGAATCTCGCAGTTATCTCCATCAATGGGTGCGAAGTTGTCATTGGCAGGCAATAACCAGATGTGCCCATCTTTCTTTGAAAAAGTTTTTACTGTTGCTTCGCCATCGATCATTGCCGCAACGATCTCGCCCTTTTCGCAATCTTTCTGACTGCGAATAACCACGTAATCGCCATCGCAGATCGCGACATCAATCATGGAATCGCCCACAACTTTGAGCATGAAGAGGTCGCCTTGGCCAACGATGGATTCCGGTAGAGGAAAGGTCTCCTCGACATTTTGCTCGGCAAGGATGGGACCACCGGCAGCAATGCGACCCACTAGAGGAACCTGGCGGGTGTTGTCGGCGCGGGTGGCATCAAATTCAGAGGATTCACCGGGCAACAGGACTTCGATCGCGCGCCCACGGGTGGGATCGCGGCGGATGAACCCCTTCTTTTCCAGCGCCTGCAACTGATATTGGACAGAGGCAGGCGAGGCAAGGCCAGCGGCGGCGCCAATTTCACGCATAGAAGGCGGATATCCGTTGGTCACCAGCGCTGATTTGATGGCCTGGAGGATCTTGAGCTGGCGGGTGGTGAGACCGTGCTCATCGGCTGGGCCATCGGGAAGTTCGGTGATCTCGCTACTGGTGGAGGAAGTATCTGTGCTCATACGGGAAAGAGTAGAGGATGTTCACCAAAAATTCAAACATATGTTCGAATTATTCTTGCTTTTTGTCAGTGGAGTGGGGTATAAATAGCACTATCGAACAGGCGTTCGAATCAGACAACGGATTCGAAACTTCCCTAAACGCCGTTTGAGAAAGGCAAGACCATGAGCACAATCGCACTTACACATCCGTCCCGACCACACGTAGCAACCTCCGGGTTTGGGGCTCGAAAGTTGACACGCCGCGGTCGGTTGGCGCGATTGGCCATGGTGCTTTCCTTGTCTATCGTTCTTGGAGCAGGTTTTGCTATGAAGGCCTCTGGTGGCGATTCTGTAGCCGCACAGGGGGCGGGAGTGGGCAAAGCTTCCTACGTCAGCATTGTGGTTGCACCGGGTGAGAGTCTCTGGTCCATCGCAGCTAGCGCCGCATCATCAAATGGATCAAGCGGGGATGTTCGAGCCATGGTGGATCAGATAGTTTCGATCAATTCACTGCAAGAGCCTGATGTGCAAGCAGGGCAAGTACTTCGTCTTCCTGCCTAGCGAATCTTCTTGATATCAAGAGAAATCACTTAGTTTCTTACTAGCGCGTTCTCACGCTTTTCTCAGCCTAGGCAGGTTTTATGGGGACATGAAACGACACTCTTTAGTACTAGAACAGTCCACACCATCCCGTAAAAAAATGCGCATACTGCTATCTATTGGCGCCGTTACCTTTGCAACATCGGTGCTGGTGATCGGATCCATGCCAACATCCCTTGCTGCATCTGCTACTCCAAAACCCAAGGTGACTGCGAAGGCAACTACGAAAGCAAAAGTTGCAGCAAAACCTACGGTGAAAATAACTGTTGCACCAAAAGCTGGGGCAGCTCAGGCAGGTGGAGGGCGTTTCGCAAATCTGACAACTGCTCAACGTTCATGCTTATCTAAAAACGGGTTAACAATTCCAGCTGCAGGTGCTGCGCGTCCGACGCCAACACCTGGTGCAAGTCGTCCTGCCGGCGGATTCAATCGCGGAAACTTTGACCCTACAAAAATGGCAGCAGCGTATAAAGCTTGCAAAATTGCGCTACCCGCAGGCGGTTTCAATCGCGCTCGCGGCGGATTTGATCCAGTGAAATTCCAAGCCTTCGATAAATGCATGACGACGGCAGGATTCAAATCAACAGGTGGCTTTGGTCGATATGACCAATCAGATCCAGACACTGCGGCGGCTCTCATCAAATGCCAAAAGACAACAGGGTTCACGATGCCAACGCGTACGGGCCAAGGAGCAAATAACTGATGTTTCGCCGCAGAAATATTATTCTCAATATCATTCTTATTGCGGTACTTGGAGTCATCGCCTTCTTTGGGTATCGAACACTGTATCCACCCGTTGTGGTTGCAACAGCGCGAACTGCGACTGTCAGTGTTCAGGATGTCTCAACAACGGTAAGTGCATCGGGAACGGTGCAACCTTCATTGGATGTTGGAGTCAACTTCTCGACATCAGGGGTTGTTAGGACACTTAACGTGAAAGTTGGGGACAAAGTCCGAAAGGGAGAACTCCTTGCGACAACTGATGACAGGTCAGCCAAGCTAGCGCTCTTGCAGGCAAACATTTCTGAGCAAAATGCGCAGACAGCAATTACATCAGCTGCTACGAATTTGATCGCAACGGATGCAACAAATGATCAGGCAATTACAAACGCCCAAAACGCTCTGGCCAAGTTAACTGTAGGTCCCACCGCGGCAACGTTGGATTCGCAGGCTAAAGCGATTGCCTCCCAGCAGTTAGCGATCGAAAATGCCACGGCCGCCTATAACAACGCTTTGGTGTCACAAAAACAGGTAGAGGACAATATTGCTCTTAACCTGATTGCCTACAACAAGGTGATAGATCGCGCCCAATATGACTGGGATCAGAAGTGCCCAACCGTGTTGGCCATGGGGCTAGATTGTGCAACAAATTCATTCTCACGCGCCCAGGTTCTGGCTTTGCAAGATGCTCAGCAGGCAAAAGTTGTCGGTGTAACAAAGGACAACCAATCCGATGCTGCCGCAATTTTGTCGGTTGATAGCGCCCGTCGCTCTTTGCTCAACGCACAAGCAGCGCTGGACACTTTGAAATCTTCACAAGCTGTGGCCAATCAACCGCCTTTGCAAAGTGATATTGACACGGCAAAGGCAAATATTGCCGCCGCACAACGTGCGAAAGTTAATGCAGATAATGCGGCCTCTGCTCAGACAGGATCTTTGGCGGGGGCGTTAGAAACAGCGAAAGCCCAAGTCATCAATGCCCAGAGCACACTTGATGGTACTCAGCTTTACGCACCAGTATCAGCAACGGTTGCAGCGGTAGCTAGCGCTGTTGGGGTGAACGCCGGATCAACAACCGCCGGATCATCAGGAGTTACAGGCTTTATTGTTCTGACTGATCTCACCGGATTGCAAGTAACCGCATCATTTGCTGAAGCCGACATTGTCTCCTTGCAAGTGGGACAACAGGCAACAGTCTCCTTTGACGCCATCGCAAATTCCAGCGCAAGTGGTGAAGTTATTGCTATCGCACCACTCAACAACGCATCCGCATCTGGCGGAAGTGTTACTTCCTACACGGTGACATTTTCACTGAGCGGTCAACCCGATGGCGTAAAGCCTGGTATGACCGCGCAGGTAAGTGTTATGACGGCGCAATCACTCGGTGTCTTAGCTGTTAGATCATCTGCGCTGACTCAGCGAGGTGGTAACTACACGGTCACTCTTGCACCAACAAAGGTTGGAATTGCTGGCGTCAGAAAGAGCGTCACGATTGGACTCCAAGGCGACACTCTTACCGAAATCACCTCTGGTCTAAAAGAGGGTGACAAAGTTGAACTTCGCACCACCACCGGTACTTCCGCCTCCAGCGGATTTCCTGCTGGCGGTATTCCAGGTGGTGGCGGCGGCATTGGTACTGCCGTTCGCGTGGGCGGCTAATGAGCCAAAGCCCACCTCTGGTCGTTAAAGTCGACGGAGTTACCAAGGTGTATGGGGAAGGCGAAACTGCCGTCCATGCATTGCGGGGTGTCTCTCTGGAGATCCAACAAGGTGAATTCATTGCGATCATGGGCGCATCGGGTTCGGGGAAATCGACCTTGATGAATATCTTGGGCTGTTTGGATATTCCAACCGCAGGGGATTACTGGATTCGAAACCTCAACGTTGCCGAACTTGATGAGGAACAACTCTCTGTTGTGCGCTCGCAATTAATCGGTTTCGTATTTCAATCCTTTAATTTAATCCCTCGCACAAGTGCCGCTCAAAATGTTGAGCTTCCACTTGCCTATCAAGGGGTCTCATTGTCAGAGCGCCGAAAGCGGGCTTTGGCTGCACTTGAATCGGTGGGACTTGGGGATCGATCCCGTCACGAACCACAGGAATTATCGGGAGGACAACAACAACGTGTTGCCATCGCTCGGGCTCTGGTCACAAATCCAGCAATGGTTTTAGCTGATGAGCCAACAGGTGCGTTGGATACACAATCCACGAAAGAAATCCTGGAACTTCTTCATACGATCAACGAAACGGGTTCCACGGTCATTGTGATTACTCACGAAGAAGAAGTTGCTCGGGCGGCTCGTCGAATGATTCGCCTTCGAGATGGAGAAGTAGTTGAGGACACCACATGGGTGGCCTAGGACTTCGCGAAGTATGGCGCTTTGCAGCTCGCGGCATCACTGCAAACCGAATGCGCTCGAGTCTTACTGTTCTTGGCGTACTTATCGGAGTTTCATCCGTGATTGTTTTAACCGCCGTCGGTAATGGTTCAGCCCTTGCGGTCAAACAAGGAATTGAAAAGCTGGGCACCAACTCCATTCTCGTTATGTCATCAGGTGGGGGAGGAAGATTCTCTAGAGGAGCAAACTCCAATGCAAAAGGCCTGACTTTGGCTGATGCCAAGGCACTTAATGACCCGATCAAGGCACCTGATGTAAAAATGGCAGCGCCGATTTTGAACGCATCGGGTACATGTACCTATGGCAATTTATCTTCCACTCCTCAAAACATCACAGGTACGTGGGCCTCTTACTTTGAGGCCTCCAATAGCCCTATAGATAAGGGTTATTACTGGTCCAATGATGACGTTGTGGCCGGCCGGCCCGTCGTCATTATTGGAACAACTGTTGCGACCGATCTCTTTGGAACCGATAGCCCGCTCAATCAAGTGATTCGATGTCATGGTCAGTCTGTAACTGTTGTTGGTGTCATGAAGTCAAAGGGATCCACGGGCGGTTTTCAGGATGCAGATAGCATCGTCATTGCACCGATTACATTCGTTCAGCGATCAATGTCAGGATATGGATCATTAAGCCAGATCCAAGTTGAGGCAACAGGTGCAACAACGACAACGGCTGCTATGGATGAAGTAACGGCCATCATGAACGCACAACACAAGATCAAAGCAGGCGCCAATGCGGACTACCGTGTCCTGAATCAAGCATCGATCCTGGCATCATCCACCACATCAAGTCATACGTTGACAGTGTTACTTGCTGCGATTGCGGCCATTAGTTTGCTTGTTGGTGGTATTGGAATTACCAACATAATGTTGGTCTCTGTTACCGAACGCACGCGCGAGATCGGAATTCGCAAAGCGATTGGAGCACCAAAATCTGCAATCTTGACGCAGTTCCTGATTGAGGCAATGTTACTTTCGCTGCTGGGCGGTATTTCTGGTGTCGCCTTGGGCGTCGGTATTTCACACTTCACAGTTCTTGGTGTGAAACCTGTTGTTTCACTAACAAGTGTTCTACTGGCATTTATTGTCAGCGCACTTGTTGGATTAGTTTTCGGCGGTTGGCCAGCAAACCGTGCAGCATCCCTACGACCAATTGAGGCGCTTCGCTATGAGTAATAATCAAGAATTTCAATCACATGAAACGATTGTTGAATTGGTGAAGGAAGCTAAGCATCGCCCGCTTCCCAAAAGCACGAAGGCCTTGTTTATTGTCGTGGCATTTGCACTTGTCTTTACTGGTGGCATTGCTTACGGAAAACAAAAAGCAACGCAAACAACAGGTGCTGGGCTTTCACTTACTGGTCTCAGTGGTGGCGGTGGATTCGGTGGCGGTGGATTCGGCGGGGGGACTGGCCGAAATCGAAATAGTGGGGCAACCTCTACGGGGACGGGCGCCGCTAGCGCCGGTGGTTTCAGTGGAGCAGTTGGGCCAGCAACCCCCGTGGCCGCTGATGTTGCAGGAACAGTGGTCTCAGTAGATGCAAAGTCCGTTGTAGTGGCAACTTTGTCTGGTGGCAACGAAACCTTCCCCATAACCGACACCACAAGGGTGCGAGCAAGCTCTAAGGTGGACCTTTCCAGCATTAAAGCGGGAGATATCGTGACAATTAAGCCTGATGATGCCAAGGCGGCTAAGACGATTACCGTGGTCAAATGAGGGGTAGCACCGACACGCCGTAGAAGAATTCATCTCGGCAATACAGTTAAAGTCTCAAGACTTCCTTTACAGTTCCTACTAGATGTAGGGGTCAAAGGGCGATATAGTTCCATAAGTAGTGTTTTTTAGCGCTACACAGGGAATTATCAGTAAATCGCAATACACCCCGTAGGGACTAGAGAAAGGACGACACGCCGCATGATCTGCCCATTTTGCCGACATGATGATTCTCGCGTCGTTGACTCTCGTCCCGTAGAAGATGGCACACAAATTCGTCGTCGCCGGGAGTGCCCAGAGTGTGGCGCTCGCTTTTCTACCCAAGAGACCACCCTTTTAAACATCATCAAGCGAAGCGGTGCGACCGAACCCTTTAGCCGCGAGAAAGTCATAGCTGGCGTTCGAAAAGCCTGTCAGGGCCGTCCCGTCAATAACGATGATTTAGCTCTTTTGGCCCAACGCGTTGAGGAAACCTTGCGTGCCTCGGGTCAAGCTGAGATCGAAGCTCAGGAAGTCGGCTTGGCTATTTTGGCGCCACTTCGCGAACTCGATGAGATCGCCTACCTGCGTTATGCCTCGGTATACCGTAACTTTAACTCCCTTGCCGACTTCGAAGGTGAGATCGCGTTGCTACGAGCCGTTCCCTCTCAGGCAGCCAAAGAAACGAATTCCCCCGCAGTAAAGAACGCTGATTTATCTGCAGGGAAAAGTTCGGTAAAAATATAAATAACGACAGAACAAAATCTTAGAAAAATCTAGGCACAACTAACGAAGATGGGGAAACACGATGTCAGAGACGGTCATCAATCGACCAGGCAAGTCCACCACTAAATCAGGTAAGGGGCTTGTACTCGAACGCATATATACGACTGCGGGAGTGCATCCTTACGATGAGTTAACGTGGGAGCGTCGAGATGTCGTTCAGACAAACTGGAAAACCGGAGAGATCGTCTTCGAGCAACATGGAGTGGAATACCCAGATTTCTGGTCAGTGAACGCATCAACGATCGTCACAACAAAGTACTTCCGTGGCGCAGTCGGTGCTGAAAACCGTGAATGGTCACTGAAGCAGGTTATTGATCGCGTTGTTTTGACCTATACAAAAGCAGGAAAAGAATTTGGTTACTTTGCAACAGATGCTGATGCCGAGATCTTCGAGCACGAACTTACACACATGCTCGTGCATCAGATCTTCTCCTTTAACTCTCCTGTCTGGTTTAACGTAGGAACAAACGCTCCTCAGCAAGTAAGCGCCTGCTTTATCTTGGCCGTTGAGGACACAATGGATTCGATCCTTAACTGGTATCGCGAAGAAGGAATGATCTTTAAAGGTGGATCTGGAGCAGGTTTGAACCTGTCTCGTATTCGCTCATCCAAGGAGCTTCTTAAGTCTGGTGGAACAGCATCTGGTCCTGTCTCCTTTATGCGAGGCGCTGATGCATCTGCAGGAACAATCAAGTCAGGTGGCGCTACACGTCGCGCGGCAAAGATGGTTGTTCTAGATGTCAATCACCCAGATATCGAGGAATTTATTGAGACGAAGGTCAATGAAGAAAACAAGATTCGTGCTTTGCGCGATGCTGGTTTTGATATGGACCTAGGTGGCAAGGACATCATCTCTGTGCAGTACCAGAATGCAAATAACTCGGTACGCGTTTCTGATGAATTCATGCGTGCATATGAGAGCAACTCAGAATTTGGTCTAAAAGCTCGCTCAACAGGTGAAGTTATCGAAACCATTAATGCTCGCTCTTTGTTCTACAAAATGGCCGAAGCTGCATGGGCATGTGCTGATCCTGGAATTCAATACGATGACACCATCAATGATTGGCATACCAACTCAGAGACCGGACGCATCAACGCATCCAATCCTTGCTCTGAATATATGTCCCTCGATAACTCATCATGCAACCTTGCTTCATTAAACTTAATGAAATTCCTTAAGTCTGATGGATCCTTTGATGCCAAGGTATTTGGTCGCGCAGCAGAGATGATCATCACTGCGATGGATATTTCTATCTGCTTCGCTGATTTCCCAACTGAGGCGATTGGCGACACCACACGCGCATACCGCCAACTCGGAATTGGTTATGCAAATCTTGGAGCCCTTCTTATGGCTTCAGGACTTGCCTATGACTCTGATGCTGGTCGAGCCCTTGCTGGTTCAATCACATCACTCATGAGCGGCATCACCTACAAGCGCTCTGCAGAACTTGCCGGCATTGTTGGTGCCTACGATGGCTTCGCACGAAATGCAGCCCCACATGCTCGCGTAATGCGCAAGCATGCATCAGCTTCCATCTCTGCCAAGTCACAAACAACTCTTGATCACGATGTATGGACTGAAGCCAATAAGGCTTGGGATGCATGCCTATCAATCGGCGAAAAGAACGGATGGCGCAACGCGCAGATTTCTGTTCTTGCTCCAACCGGAACTATCGGCTTGATGATGGATTGCGATACAACAGGTATCGAACCTGACTTCTCACTTGTTAAGTTCAAGAAGCTCGTCGGTGGCGGATCTATGCAGATCGTTAACCAGACAGTTCCTGCAGCACTTCGCAAGCTTGGATATGCAGAAGAAACTATCGAAGCAATCGTCGAATTCATCTCCACACACGGACATGTCATCGATGCTCCAGGGCTCAAGCTTGAGCACTACGACATCTTCGACTGCGCACTCGGTGCACGCTCTATCGCACCTATGGGCCACGTTCGCATGATGGCTGCATGCCAACCATTCTTATCTGGAGCAATCTCCAAGACTGTTAACTTGCCATCGGATGCAACGATTGCTGATGTTGAAGAGGTCTACTACGAAGGATGGAAGTTGGGTCTTAAAGCCCTTGCTGTCTATCGCGATAATTGCAAAGTGGGTCAACCACTCTCTGATGGAAAGGCTAAGAAGGCAGAAGCCGCAGCCGTTGCACCAGCAGTAGCAGTGCGCAAGCGCCTTCCAAAGTCACGTCCGTCAATGACTACATCGTTCTCTGTTGGCGGTGCTGAGGGATACATGACCTCAGGTGCTTATGCCGATGGCGCACTCGGTGAGGTTTTCTTGAAGCTAGGCAAGCAAGGTTCAACACTTGCCGGTGTTATGGATGCCTTCTCGATCGCAGTATCTATCGGATTGCAATACGGCGTACCGCTACAGACATTCGTCGAGAAGTTCACGAACTTGCGCTTTGAGCCAAGTGGAATGACCGACGATGCTGATATCCGTATCGCACAGTCGATGATGGATTACATCTTCCGTCGCTTGGCTTTGGATTACTTGCCCTTTGAAGTGCGTTCAGGCATCGGCCTATACACATCCT
>CAIYBL010000031.1 GCA_903924485.1 uncultured Actinomycetes bacterium | reverse complement strand
CATGAGAAATTTGATTTGAATACGAATCTTGGGTTTGTCTTCATCGGTGACAGCATCCCATGATTAGCCCGTGAAACTTTTGAGTGGGAGACCATTCTTTTCAGAAAGCCACTCGACCACATGGATTTCTGCTACGTTTGCCAGCACTTTTCCAATATCCCTGTGTTGCTTCGTATCCATTATAGCAGACACCAACCAGACTCGCATTTTAGAGGGGGAAGGTCCGAGCCATTCCGTTGCAGCCTTTTCGGCTTCCTCCCGTGTAATACCTGCCGCCATTTCTACTGTCTTTATCGGCACAACGTTTATACCAGGGTGGAATTTCTTATTGTTGCACTTATGCCCCTCTTCTTGGCAGATAGAGCACTTCATTTTAGACGGTGGATGATAAATACCGTAACCACATAATTGACTTCAATTTTAAACTTTTTTAAAAAAGTTTGAAAGCGAAGCGCTCAGAGTGAAACTCTGACAAAAAAGAGTTGTCGCTGCGTGAGGAGATTTAGTACCTCCTAATACTTTTGGAAAAAGCTTACATCTTTAGCGTACAAATCTTGGCCAAATGCTTGAACGCTGTATCCGTGATTGTCGGCTGATTACAGCGGCGCATAGTAAGGCTACGAAGATTGCCCAGATACTCAAAGGCCACATCTGTAATGGCGCGATTCCAGCAATAAGACATGTCCAGAGTATGGATCTTGGTCAAATGCCTGAAGGCGCGATCCGTCAGTTGTACGCAGCCGATCATGCTCACCGTGTGAAGGTTTCGGAGCGGCTCAAACACGTCATCTGTTAGATATAAGCACTGGTCGATGATCAGATGATTAAGTCCGACAATTTGGGCGATTCCCTTATCTGTAATGGTGTTGTTAAGACTCGCAGTGACATCCAGCTTCTTAAGGTTCTTCAGATGGGCAAAGGCCGCATCCGTAACCCGCCAACAGTGATGCATGGTTAGAGTGCGAAGCTTGGTGAGATACTGGAAGCCTTCATCTGTGACTTGATCGCAGCCATTAATAGTAAGTTCCAGAAGTCCCTTGAGACTTGAGAATCCCATACCAGTGATCTTACGACACCAACTCATATTCAGAAACTTGATGTCCTTGAGATAAACCAGATCATTATCCCAAAGATCCTGTCGAAATGACAGATTCACGCCTCGCGCCTTTGGAAAGGCCGCATGCCACGTTCCCAGATTCGTAGTAACGATTGTCTTCTGGTCATTCCAGGGGAAGTTTCGAACCTCATCATACATTTCCCTGGAAACTAACTTGAGCACGGCGGCCTCCTTCATTGTGAAGTACCCAAGAATGCCACGCCCATGGCTATGCTCCGCCCCCAGATGCGACATGATGGTAGAGCAGATTGGGTCATTCTCACCGACGGGGAGCACGAGCATTGTGACAGCCATGATGATACTTACTCACAGAGTGAGGATTTGTTCAATTTTTTTCGGGTCTTATAAAATTTGAAATGGAGTTTTCCCATTTTCTAAACAGAAAAAATGAGTTCTATTGATTATCTACAGAAGACTGTAAAGGAGCTAATTGCCCTATGCAAGGAACGGAACATCAAGGGGTACAGTGGAAAAGGTAAGTATGACCTTACCCTGCTACTTTCAACTCCTTCTGTAGTTCCTACTGTAGTTCCGGTTGTCAATAGTGTTGTACACGCCGCATCAACCGCATCAACCTTCATAGAGGTTTGCGCCGGTTGCGGCGGCTTGAGTTCCGGTTTCATTAAGGCCGGTTTCAAGCCTCTCCTAATCAACGAGTTAGAGAAAACCTTCTGCAAGACCCTTTCCCACAATCATGAGGGAGTCAATGTCCAGAGCGGTTCTATGACCGATCTTGATCTGGTAGAGTACAAGGGGCGTGTGGATATTCTACAGGGCGGTGTTCCGTGCCAAGCCTTCTCTCAAGCTGGGGAGCGGCGCGGCCTTGAGGATCCCCGCGGCAAACTCATCATCCAGTTCAACAAACTTATCAACGACTGCGAACCGAAAATGTTCCTTGTAGAGAATGTCAAAGGGCTGATTACGCACGAAAAGGGCGCAACCTTTAAAAGCATCATCAAACTCTTTGAAAACGATGGAAAGTACCGCGTCTGCTATAAAGTCCTGAACGCCAAGGACTATGATGTTCCGCAGAAGCGGGAGCGCGTCATTATCATTGGAGTTCTGAATACGATCCAAAAGGAGTTCACTTATCCTGAAAAGAGTAAGAATGTCGTCGTCCTCAAGGATGTTCTCGTGAATGTCCCGCCGAGTTGCGGGGCAAAGTATCCTGAGTCAAAGGTCAAAGTCATGGAACTGGTTCCACAGGGAGGCTGCTGGGTAGATTTACCGAAGGACATTCAAAAATCCTATATGGGTGAAAAAAGTCTGGCGGCCGGCGGCGGGAAGCGCGGAATTGCGAGCCGCCTTTCCATGAACGAACCCTCTCTCACTCTGACCACCTCCCCCTGTCAAAAACAAACGGAACGCTGTCATCCGATTGAGACGCGGCCGCTGACTGTACGCGAATATGCGCGGATCCAAACTTTCCCCGATTCCTATGTCTTTAGTGGAAGTATGGGAAATCAGTACAAACAGATTGGAAACGCCGTTCCAGTCAATATGGCCTACGCCATTGCCCTACAGGTTAAGCAATTTCTAGAGACGCCTTGACGGCGGCCAGCGTCTTGTAGGTCTTGAACATGTGATCGAAGGTCTTCTGGAGATCATCCATGAACTCGGCGCGCCCCGAAAGCTCCGCGTAGAACTCCTTGCCAGAGATCCACTCGACGCCGTCAGTCTGCTTCTTGCGAATCCCGCCATTGACAATGACAAGGAGAGCCCGCTTGCCCAGCGCCTTCTGCTTCTTCAGCTTCTGCAGGACACTCTCCTGGCTACTGCTGTTCATGGTGTTGGTGTTATTTTTGATCTCGGCGACGCAGGTACCGTCAATCTTGCCAATGTCGCAGCCAGTTGCGTGCCCCGTCTTATAGTCCTCCCACCCAGCGAAGAGCCCCATCAGCTTTTGATGCAGATTTCCAAAGGCCATTGTCCACGCCCGCTCCTTTTGAGAGAGGATGTGCTGCGCCTTGTAGGCCTCGACGTCCTGCTCGTAATACGCTATCCAGCTATTCTTGGCAAACGGATCCTCCTGGGACTTGGATAGCTTCTTGCCATCCAGGATATCATAGAGCGGCGCCGCCAGCTCCAGAAAGCTCTTGATGGGGATCTCCTGAATCTTGTACCACGCCGGCTT
>CAIYBL010000030.1 GCA_903924485.1 uncultured Actinomycetes bacterium | reverse complement strand
CACGGGTCTGGCCTGAGTATCAGCAAATGTGATTCTCTTACCTTCATTATCTAACGCTAGGTCTGTTAGTTTTTGTCCCGTCCGCTTTTCTAACGCTCGGAATCCAGCAACTGCAACACGACCATTAGTCGTTCCGGACAAATCAAGAATTGTTTCGCATGCATCCACATCTCGCGCCAACGAAGGTCGACCTGCGCCAACACCCGTCGATGCAACACCATTGCTATGGCGTAGTAGTTCAATCTCAGGAAGAACGCTTACCGCCACACCTTTTGTGTTCGTGCCCAAAGTGTCGATGAGAGGCCCAAGGGCCGCCATCTTCTCGCCAATTTGTGTGTAATCGCGTTTGACCACAACAAGTTTTGGCATAGTCACTCCTGGAATGGGCTCTACTTCGCCCTTTTTCCAATCAAGAACCACACCACCTGGATTGGCCATTGCATCGGGAGTGTCATGCAAAAGTGGAACAACGACAAGATCCTCACGTTCGCCTAAATGACCTTTTGCTTGTTCAGAGACTTGTCGCCCCAGCATTTGAAAGATCTCGTAATCGGTCTTTGTTTCCCACGGCGGATTAATTGCCGGGGTAAATGCATGAATGAATGGGTGCATGTCCGTGCTCGAGAGATCATGTTTTTCATACCAAGTAGCCGCTGGTAGCAATATATCCCCGAAGAGCCCAGTACTGGTCATTCGGAAATCTACCGAAACCAAAAGATCAAGCTTGCCTTCCGGCGCATCTTCGCGCCACGTTACATCTTTAGGTCGGGCGCTGGGTTCATTTTCATTAGCCCTTACCGAGTTGTCTGTTCCCAATAAGTGTTTAAGAAAGTATTCATTTCCCTTACTGGATGATCCCAAAATATTGGCACGCCATACTGTAAGAACTCGAGGCCAATTCTCTGGTGCATCTGGGTCCTCAATGGCAAATTTAAGATCGCCCGTCTTAAGTTCGCTGACAACATATTCGGCGGGGTCAATTCCCTTTTCGCGTGCCTCGTCGACAAGATCCAAGGAATTACGATTGAGTGATGGGTAAGACGGCATCCATCCCATGCGAGCCGACTGAGCAATTACATCGATGGCGCTCATATCCTTAAAGCGATTCTCACCTAGAGGGGTAGAAAGTAGTTCCGAACCCAGGGCGTCATATCGCCATTGATCCGTAGAGACGTACCAAAAAGCTGTTCCGATCATCTGACGTGCTGGACGCGACCAGTCAGAACCGAAAGCAAGTTGGGCCCACCCGGTAACTGGTCGGCATTTCTCTTGTCCAACATAGTGAGCCCATCCACCACCATTAACTCCTTGGCAACCTGTCAATGTAACAAGTGCAAGGAAGGTGCGATACATCGTGTCTGAGTGGAACCAATGATTAGTTCCCGCTCCCAGCAAAATCATCGAGCGTCCTTCAGAATCAATAGCGTTTTGCGCAAATTCGCGAGCAATTCGTATTGCCTGCGCTGCAGGAACGCTCGTTATTTCTTCCTGCCACGTAGGTGTGTATGGAGTTGGATCGTCATAACCTTCTGGCCATTGGCCATCGAGTCCTTCGCGTGCAACACCGTATTGCGCCAACATCAAGTCATACACGGTCGTCACAGTTTTTCCTGCAATCACTCTGACTGGAACTCCGCGAGATAGGACTCCGCCACTTTCTGAGACTTCTTGCCCTTGATCAAAGCGCGGCATTAATACCGGCGCCGATACTGCGCCTTTACTACCGTAAAGAGTCAGGAGTGGATCAACGCCCTCTAGATCCAAGTTCCATTTACCCATAGATGAATCGTTATATCTATGCCCAAGAGAGCCATTAGGAATGTAGGTCTCACCATTACTGGCATCTAGCACGACTGTCTTAAAGCGCGCTCCCTCAGATGTGTCTCCCAAATCTGAAGCAACCAAGAATTTATCGGGAACCCACGCTCCATCTTTCTGCCGCAGTGAAACTAGATAAGGAAGATCTGTAAATTTCTTTACATAATCCTGGAATCGTGGAACTTGTTTATCCACGAAGAATTCTTTGAGTATTACATGGCCCATTGCCATGCCTAATGCACCATCAGTGCCTGGATGGGGTGCGACCCACTCGTCAGCGAATTTGGTGTTGTCGGCATAGTCGGGGCTGATAGCAATAACTTTCTGTCCGCGATATCGCGCTTCCGTCATGAAGTGTGCATCTGGCGTACGAGTCACCGGAACATTGGATCCCCACATGATGAGATAAGAAGCATTAAACCAATCTGCTGACTCGGGAACATCTGTCTGATCGCCAAATACTTGAGGCGATGCAACCGGAAGGTCTGCATACCAGTCGTAGAAGGAAAGCATTGAGCCACCCATAAGTGATACAAAACGGGCTCCAGCTGCATGAGATGCCATGGACATTGCAGGGATCGGTGAAAAGCCGAAAACGCGATCAGGTCCATACTTCTTGATTGTGTGAACATGTGCTGCTGCAATAATTTCAGAAACTTCACTCCAGTTAACGCGAACTAATCCACCTTTGCCGCGCGCACGATGATAACGTTGACGATTTTCCGGATTATCTACAACATCGGCCCAAGCAAGAACAGAATCTCCTAGACGGCCCTTTGCTTCGCGATACATTTCCAATAGAACACCGCGGATATAAGGGAATCGAATTCGAGTTGGTGAATATGTGTACCAGGAAAATGCCGCGCCTCGAGGACAGCCGCGTGGTTCATACTCTGGAGAGTCAGGACCAACCGATGGGTAGTCAGTTTGTTGCGTCTCCCAGGTAATAATTCCGTCTTTGACATAAACCTTCCATGAACATGAACCTGTGCAATTTACTCCATGAGTTGAACGAACCACTTTGTCATGGCTCCAACGGTCACGATAGAAAACATCGCCTTCTCTGCCGCCAGATTTAGTTACTGACCGCAAATCTTTGGAGACTTCACCACCTGCAAAAAATCGCCCAAATTTAACAAATGCTTCTTCGGTGCCTGTTAATACATCATCTGTTCTTCCCATAGTTGGAGTGTCGCCTACAAGCCTCGGCTGGAATATAGGTCTAAAGACCCTATTTTCACTCGAATCTCGCATGAGACATTTCTGGTACTTAATCACTCATACGAGGAGAAGTCATGTCCGTTCGACCTGGTTCTACGCGGGTCCTATCGCTTTCCACTTTTGCCTTCACATTGATGTTCGCAGTCTGGTTGATGTTTGGAGTCTTGGGCATCCCCATCCAGAAGGAGTTTGGGATTAGTGATTCTCAATTGGCATGGCTCTCCTCCGTTGCCATTCTCAATGGCTCAATTTGGCGGCTTTTCCTTGGAGTTCTGACTGATCGGATTGGTGGCAAGCGGGTAACTGTTGTGATGTTGCTCGTGACATCAGTGCCTTCCTATCTGCTGGCTCACATGAAACTTAATTACCACTGGCTATTAATCTTGGCATTTCTCGTTGGCTTTGCTGGCAACCTATTTAGCGTAGGGATCGCTTGGAATTCACATTGGTTCCCACGCAACCGACAAGGATTTGCACTCGGAGTTTTCGGCGCTGGAAACGTGGGCGCATCGGCCACTAAATTT
>CAIYBL010000029.1 GCA_903924485.1 uncultured Actinomycetes bacterium | reverse complement strand
GCACCAAGCCCAGCAACCCACAAAAGCGCTGTCAATACAGAGAGCGTAAGGAACTTCGCATTGATAGATGGCAACATGAGATTGCTCCATTTAAGGAATGCAACGGCAGCTACTGCAGCAACAAGCCCCAGTTTGATCGCTAAGCCATGCGCCCTCGCACGAATCTCTCCATCTGTCTTGAGCGATAAGAAATGCGCGCCGTGGGTCAAGAAGACGGTGAGCGTGACAATTCCTCCCAGAAGGGCATATGGATTGAGGAGGTTGAAAAAACCGCCAACGTATTCGATGGATCCGCTAGCGGACTTTTCTAGTGGAACTCCACGAACAATGTTGGCAAAGGCAACGCCCCATAAAAGAGACGGAATAGCACTGGCAATGACGATGGCAAGATCCCAGCGTTGACGCCATTGTGCTTTCCCGTACTTGCTGCGGTATTCGAAAGCAACACCACGAACAATGAGTCCTACGAGGATGAGAAAGAGTGGCAAGTAGAAACCACTAAAGAGCGTGGCATACCACTCAGGAAATGCGGCAAACGTTGCACCACCTGCAACCAATAACCACACTTCGTTTCCATCCCAGACCGGCCCGAGTGTTGTCAGAACTGCTCGACGATCGGCCTCATTGCGAGAAACGAAGGGAAGCAACATTCCAACACCGAAGTCGAAACCTTCTAGGACGAAGTAACCCACCCATAGAACAACGATCAAGATGAACCAGACGCTTTGAAATGACATGGTATTTCTCCTTTCCTAGTACGACATCACGAGTGGGCGGTCAACGGATCCACCGATCGAGGCAACTTCATAGTCCTCTTCTGGTCGCGGTCCGATGTGAATTGTTTTTAGAATGAGTCCGACTTCGATAAACGCAAGCAATCCATACAGGGCAGTGAAGGCAATCATGGTGAAGAGAACCGCGCCTGCCGAGACAACAGTGCTAACGCCTGCAGCGGTTTTGATGAGACCAAAGACCGCCCAGGGTTGGCGAGCAGTTTCAGTAAAGATCCAGCCGAATGAGTTCGCTAGCAATGGCAAGAACGGCAGAGCGATCATTGCTGGTGCAAACCACTTACCTTTAGGAGTTCCACCTTTTCGCATCTGCCATAGAGCAAGAAGAGCAAAAAAGGCGCCTATAAAGCCAAATCCCATCATGAGCCTAAAGGACCAGTACGCCAATGGAATATTTGGTTTGTAGTCGCCAGGACCATATTGCGCGACGTATTTTGCTTGAAGGTCATTTACGCCTTCAACAACTCCTTTGAAATCTCCCGTGGATAAGAAGGAGAGAACTGAAGGAATATCAATCTGAAAGACTGAACGTGATCCGTCGAGTGAACCAATAGTGAGCAGCGAAAATGGAGCCGACTCGGTCGTTGTGTACAGAGCTTCTGCTGCTGCCATCTTCATTGGTTGCTGTTGGGTCATGACGCGGGATGTGAGATCTCCAGAGATGCCAACAAGGACAAAGCTAATCAGCATTGTGACCAAACCTAATTTGAGGGTTGACCGAGACATCTCGATATCTTTCTTCTTAATTATCAGCCATGCAGAAATGCCAGCGACAAATGCTGCACCCGTGAAGGCGGCTGAGGGAATCGTGTGAAAGAAAGTTGCGAGCGCAGTTTTTTGAGTAAGAACCGTAAATATATTCGTGAGCTCTGCGCGACCTTTAGTTGCGTTGAGGATGTAACCCACCGGATGTTGCATCCACGAGTTGGCAGCGAGAATAAAGTAAGCCGACAAAAGCGTGCCCGTCGCCGCTAGCCAAATCGAAGCAAGGTGAATCTTTTTTGGAAGGCGATCCCATCCAAATATCCAAAGTCCCAAGAATGTGCTCTCAAGAAAGAATGCGAGCAAACCTTCCATGGCAAGGGGCGCTCCAAAAATATCTCCGACAAAGCGGCTATAGGAGGACCAGTTCATTCCGAACTGAAATTCCTGCACGATGCCAGTGACAACGCCAATGGCAAAATTGATCAGGAAGAGCTTCCCAAAAAACTTAGTTGCTCGTAGGTACTTCAACTTATTTGTTCTAAACCAAGCCGTTTGTAGACCAGCTACAAGAAAACTCATGCCAATCGTGATTGGCACAAAAAGAAAGTGGTAAACGGTCGTTATAGCGAACTGCCATCGGGCAAGATCCACTGCATGCATAGTCACTCCTCAGTCACTTTTAATCCGGAGCTAACAACCCCGCTAGCTCGATTCCAATTCTCAGCCTGCTCTCACCCTTGCATTGTGATTTTCGGCTGTATCGCTCCTCACTTTCACGAAATTGAGCGTGAAATTTCAGAGTGGCAACCCCCCTTTAAAACCCAGCACGGGCCAATTCGCCTTCAACCCCGCCTAGGCGCTACCCTTACGCCCGTTCAAAAGGACAATTCCAGTAAATCTCTGAAGGAGTACGACGATGGCAGCAACATGCGATATCTGCGGCAAAGGCCCCAGCTTTGGCAATAACGTCTCGCACTCACAGGTAAAGACCCGTCGCCGCTGGAATCCAAACATTCAGCGCGTACGTACCTTCATCAACGGAACATCCAAGCGCCAGAACGTTTGCACATCCTGCTTGAAGGCCGGAAAAGTTTCCCGCTAAGCGCGGGTTTAAAGAAAGTGCGTAAATCCCTTCGGGGTTTGTGCAAGACCAAGAATTTCACAATCTAAACCTTCTACAACTGCGCCGATTTTCACGCCAGGCAGATCCGCGCCCGTTGCCAGGAATACATGGTCCTCTCCTCCGCAAGCGATCCAATCCCATACATGCGCGCCCACTTCTTCGGCCAGGTTCATCAAACCCTGAAATCCTTGAAGTTCAGAAATTAATCGTGCGTCCATCTCCAACCGCACTCCAGATGCGTGCGCAATCTGATTGCCTTGCGTGACTAACCCATCGCTCACGTCGCATAGAGAGTGGGCCCGTGAAAGCGCACGTCCTGCTTGATAATCCACGTCAGGT
Organism: uncultured Actinomycetes bacterium; assembly: GCA_903924485.1. GTDB lineage: Bacteria > Actinomycetota > Actinomycetes > Nanopelagicales > Nanopelagicaceae > QYPT01. The sequence continues at coordinate 4,864 of CAIYBL010000029.1, read as the reverse complement.
GAGCGAAATTGCGCCAAAGCTTTCTCGGCCAAAGAAGCATTGACCAGGGCGCTGATCTTTATTTCATTAGATAGTAAATAGAAACCAGCCGCAGAAAAACCAGGCAGAGCCGAGAGGTAAATCCCATCTCCCACTTGTGCGCCAGATCGGAGAATCGGTGAAACAACCTCCCCAAAAGCGGTCATGGAAATTGTGACAACCGGCCCGCGAACGATATCCCCGCCAATAATGCTGACGTCGCACTTATCTGCCTCGGCCTTCATCCCTTGAGCAAGTTCGCGAATCCAATTGATGCTCTCGTTGCCCGTCAGGGAAACTGCGGCGACCAAGTGACGAGGGATTGCACCCATTGCATAAATATCTGCCAAATTTGCCGCGGTGATCTTCGCGCCAATCTCGTGCGCCTTCGACCATTCGCGCTTAAAGTGCACATCTTCAACGGCCATGTCAGTGGTGATTACAGTTTCATGCACGCTGGAGGTTACGACGGCCGCGTCATCACCAATGCCCACGACTACCCGCGAATCCTCCCGGGAAAAGATTCTCGCCAGTTCGGCTATGACTTCCGCTTCTGAAAAACCCATGCGCCTACCTTACGCGGGATAAAAAGCCACTGCCCCGAAGTGAAAAAATGCGATACCGTCGCCTTTCGATCGGTTGTCAGAAAGGACGCGCCATGTCAGTACAGGCCTATATTTTGATCCAAACTGAGGTTGGAAAAGCATCGAGCGTTGCTCATGCCGTTTCGGCCATCGCAGGGGTGACCTTAGCTGAAGGCGTAACTGGTCCCTATGACGTCATTATGCGAGCAGAAGCATCCAGCATGGAAGATTTCGGGCGCGTCATCTTGTCCAAAGTTCAAGCGGTGGCAGGTATTACTCGCACCCTTACTTGTCCGGTGACTACCTACTAATTCCCGAGTACTGAATTCCTGCGCGTAAGCGCACATTTCATCAGTTCATCAATTACCTGTGAATAGGAAATTCCGCTTGCAGCCATCAAAGTTGGGTACATGGACGTAGGAGTAAATCCAGGCATCGTATTAATTTCGTTGATAACTATCTGACCTTCATCGCTATAAATAAAATCTACCCGTGCCAATCCTGAACATCCCAGCGATGTAAATGCCGTGGCTGCCTCTGCGCGAATTTCAGCAATGACATCGCTAGGTAAATTCGCTGGTATAGCGGCAGTGGTGGCATCATCCAAATATTTAGCCTCGAAATTATAGAACTCGAACTTCTTATCAATGATTACTTCCCCAGGTTGTGAGACAACCAATGCGCCATCAACTTCCAGCACCGCAACTTCTATTTCACGCCCCTTAACGCCCTCCTCCACTAGCGCCTTGCGGTCAAAGCGATGCGCCTCTGTCATAGCGTCAGCTAATTCACTACCGTTATGAACTTTGGAGGTACCACGACTAGATCCTCCGCGAGCAGGTTTCACAAAGAGCGGATAGTTCATAACCGAAATCAGCGCCTCACATGTTGCCCGAGAACTTGCCCACTTTTCTGCGGTGATGACAATGCCTTCGGCCACCTTCATGCCATGTGATGAAAAAATAGATTTTGCGAAAGATTTATCCATGGCAGCTGCCGATGCTAGAACGCCGCTGCCTACGTAAGGAATATTTGCGATTTCACAAAAGCCTTGGATCGTGCCGTCTTCACCATATGGACCATGCAAGATTGGGAAAACTAAATCGATACCTAAAGATTTTCCGCCAACACTAAATCCATGAATATCTGTATTTACGGCTGGGGCATCCTCGGGCACTGATGGTAGAACTCCGCCAACAATTGCGAGCGGATAATCCTCTGGCATCAATACCCAACGACCAGAAGTGCGCGTTATCCCAATAAGTATTGGCTGATACCGATCGTGATCAATCGCTGAAAGGATTCCTCCCGCAGACACGCAAGAAATTTCATGCTCGCTACTTCGTCCACCGCAGAGAATGGCGACGTTTATTTTGCTCACTTAATGAAATCCTCTGATCGAGTACTAATTCCCATAAGACGAACTAAAGCCTCATTCGGGGTAATGAGGCCTGATACGACATCGGCAACTGCCTCAATAACGGGTACTTCTACGCCTACCCGGTGGGCAAGTTCCACGACCGCACTGGCCGATGCCACGCCCTCAACCGTGCTTCCCACATGTGCACGCGCGTATTCCATAGAGCCACCGCGAGCCAGGGCCTCACCGAAGCTGCGATTTCGCGAGAGTGGGGATGAACAACTTGCTACAAGATCTCCCATGCCAGCAAGGCCGGCGATACTCAGTGGATCGGCGCCGTGCGCGGCAGCAAGACGTGCAACTTCATTAAGTCCTCTGGTGATTAACATGGATTGCGTGTTTTCTCCAAGATCCATTCCGGCCGCCATACCTACACCAAGTGCAATCACACTCTTAACGGCACCTGCCATCTCGCAACCTAAAATATCGGTCGAGGCATAGACACGGTAATACGGCGTTGTGAAAAGTTTTTGAAGTGTATGAGCAAGTGCCTCCGATGAAGCAGCAACGACTGCCCCAGCAGGTTGGCGCAACGCCAACTCCATCGCCAAATTAGGACCTGTGATTATCGCAATCTTTGATTCATCAGCCTCAAGAACATCGTGGACCACTTCACTCATTCGAAAATGCGTGGAAACTTCTATTCCCTTTACTGTGCTTACGAGAATTGAATCGGGCGCAATGAGCGCTTTCCAATTCTCCAGATTTGACCGAAGCACTTGTGCAGGAACGGCCAAAACGTACGTCGCGGAATGACTCGTGGCTTCCTTGATATCACTGGTAGCGCGCAAGGAATGTGGCAAGGAAATTCCTGGGAGATATTGAGCATTGCTATGCGAGCCATTTACTTCATCAACGGCCAGCTGATTACGGCCCCACACTAAAACATCGTTGCCGCCATCGCACAGGACCTGAGCCATTGTGGTTCCCCACGCACCTAAACCTAAAACAGTTACTGCGGTCATGATTTCTTCGGTTTCTTAAAATTACCTGTCCTAGGTAAATCCGAGGTGTGCGGATCAAAGACAACTGCCGGAGCTTTCTCCCCGCGAATATCTTCCACCATCGTTGTAAGGATCTTCATGACGTAGGCAGTAGCTTCAACGAGGGCTCCTTGGTCATCTTCTTTGCCATACCAGGCGGACATATCGATCGGTTTGCCTGCTACGTAGATGATCTTAGTTCGTGGAAATAGATGAGGAATTTTCCCATAGCGCGGCAAGAACGTGGCGGGTCCCCAAGCAGCTACGGGAATGATGGGTGTGTGAGTGATAATTGCTAAACGGGCAAGGCCAGTCTTGGCCACCATCGGCCATAGGTGCTCATCTCGCGTGAGAGTTCCCTCGGGATAAATGCCAACCAGGTGACCTGCCTTAAGGGCTGCAACGGCATGATCGAGAGCCTTATTGGCAGTGCCTGATTCTCTATCTACAGGTATCTGTCCTGCGGCTAAAACGATGCGTCCAACAATGGGTGTATCAAAAACAGATCGCTTACCTATAAATCTAGGGGCCCGCCCATTCTTATAAAGAAATTGTGCGAAAAAGATGACATCGGCGTAAGAGACATGATTGCTGATAACAATTGCTCTACCTGTCTTTGGAATATTTTCAGTTCCCGACCACTGGGTCTTCGTGAACAGGTGAAGGAGTGGAATGACGATTCTTGCGCACGTCGTAAATGTCGGGTTCGTTCCTAAAGGTCGCCCCGTTGGCGGTTCATATGTAATCCCGCTCATGGCCTAAGGGTACTGGTTTGACCCGCGAGAGCGATGAAAAAACGGGGCCGACCGCAGTGGCCGACCCCGTTTTTACTGATGAAATTACTTCTTCTTTGCAACTTTCTTTACTGCCTTCTTAGGGGCTGCTTTCTTTGCAACTTTCTTTACAGCCTTCTTAGGGGCAGCTTTCTTAACAACTTTCTTTGCAGCCTTCTTAGGGGCAGCTTTCTTAGCAACCTTCTTAGGGGCAGCCTTTACAACTGGCTTTGCAACAACCTTAGGAGCTGGCTTTGGGGCTGGCTCTAGCTTGCGTGCGCCGGAGATAACTTCCTTAAGACCCTTTGCTGGGAGGAAGCGTGGCTTCTTGCTTGCCTTGATCTGAATGGTCTCGCCAGTGAAAGGGTTACGACCCTTGCGTGCCTTGCGATCGACCTTCTTGAACTTACCGAAATCATTGATCATCACATCTTCACCCTTGGACATTGTCCGAGTGATTGTGTCGAAGACGATATCTACAGCGTGAGCTGCTTCTTTCTTGCTGTCGTTGAAGTGTGGGGCCAACGCGGCAATAAATTGGGCCTTGTTCATGAAAATCCCCTTATATTTACGCTCAAAAGTTAGGCTTTTGCCTATCTGTTAGAAATTTACGCATAAAAAGGGGCATAGTCCATCATTAACCTCGCGTGTCGCGCTGTTTTATTTCACATGGCGATTTCCGGTCAGTGAAAAAACCCTTATTTGACGCTGATATTTTGCAGTAAATCTCTAAAGCAGTGGTTGAGACTTTCATCTCAATGGTGAAATATGCGCCTATTTCGCTTGAATTGTCTGCGGTTTATAAGCAGGACGCGACTTTTCAAAAGCATCAATGGAATCTGTCTGCTTCATCGTCAGACCAATGTCATCCAGGCCCTCCATCAAACGCCAGCGGGTGTAGTCGTCAATGACGAATCCAATGCTGCTTTTACCGTAGGAAACAGTGCGCTCTTCTAGGTCGACGGTGATCTCCAATTCGCTGTTGGCTTCGATGGCACTCCACAGGGCTTCAATATCCTGTTGTGAAAGTGTGATCGTGAGCAATCCAGCTTTGCCAGAGTTGCCTCGGAAGATGTCGCCAAAGCG
>CAIYBL010000028.1 GCA_903924485.1 uncultured Actinomycetes bacterium | reverse complement strand
GGCTCGTGCGCTGGGGGAGTTTGGTGCCACAATGATGTTTGCTGGTTCATTGCCAGGACGCACCCAGACGTGGGCGATGCAGGTTTATGTAGATATGGATATAGATATGGGAACTGCTTACACGCTGAGCGCGGTGATGTTAGTGATCGCCGTAGCTGTCGTATTTGCTCTTCGAAAACCACTAACGCAGGCGTTTTCATCATGAATATTGCTCCACTGGTTCCACCAGGTCCTGAATTATCCGCAGGGGAGATTCGCCGCTACGCGCGCCATCTTGTTATGCCTGAGATCGGCACAATCGGACAGCGTCGCCTTAGCGCTGCACGAGTTCTGTGCGTAGGAGCTGGTGGACTGGGATCTCCCGTCCTTATGTATTTAGCCGCCGCTGGAGTCGGAACTCTGGGAATCGTTGACTTTGATGTTGTCGATGAATCAAATCTGGCACGCCAAGTCATTCATGGTCAATCTGATATCGGCAGAAAGAAAGTAGAAAGTGCAGCGGCCAAGGTTGCAGAGATCAATCCCTTTGTGAACGTTGTTGCTCATGACGTAAGGCTTGATCGAGAAAATGTATTAGAACTTTTTGAGGGCTATGACATCATCGTTGATGGAACTGATAATTTTGCCACGCGATACATGATCAACGACGCCTGCGTCATCCTTAACAAACCTTGCGTTTGGGGGTCGATCTATCGCTTTGATGGGCAGGCAAGTGTTTTCTGGGCAGAGCATGGTCCGTGTTATCGGTGCGTGCATCCGATGCCTCCGCCAGAGGGGCTTGTCCCAAATTGCGCAGAAGGTGGAGTGCTAGGTGCGCTCTGCGCCTCGATCGGATCAATACAAGCAACCGAAACTATCAAGCTGATCACTGGAGTTGGATCAACACTGGTTGGCTCAATGGTTATTTACGATGGGCTTGAATCTAGCTTCGACAAGATAACAATTAGGAAAGATTCAGCATGTTCGGCATGCGCAGATCCTGCATCGACGAAGTTACTTGAGGATTACGAAGCTTTTTGCGGAACCCTTTCATTTTCCAGTGAAATGACAGCGGCGCAGTTGGCGGCTCGTCTACTCAGTGCAGAAAAGTTTCAGCTCATTGATGTGCGAGAACTCTACGAGTGGGATGAATCCCATATTGAGGGAGCGGTCTTAATTCCGCAGGACGAATTTTATGACGGTAGGGCGCAAGAGAAGATTTCCAGAGATCTGCCCATTGTTCTTTATTGCCACTTAGGCGTTCGTTCAGCTCACGCCCTTAGTGCGTTAAGGCAGAGTGGTTTTGAGAATGTTTCTCACTTACTTGGCGGAATCGTCTCGTGGGATGAGCACGTACGAAATGGGTAATTCGTGGAGCGCTGTAATCCTTACCGGTGGTACGAGTAAGAGATTTGGTTCAGATAAGTCTGAGGCGCTCTTTGATGCACGCGCGCTTATCGATCATGTCATCGGTAGCATCCCAATGGACATCCCAGTAATCGTCGTCGGTCCCGATCGTGCAGGATTTCCAAGCAGAGTGCAGATAACGCAAGAAGATCCGATTCATGGCGGGCCCGTGGCGGGCTTTGCTGCGGGGTTATCTCTTGTTACAACCGATTTCGTTGCACTTCTTGCAACAGATATGCCCAATGCCGCAGCTGCTATTCCACAATTGTTGGCGCACATCACTCCCGAATGTGATGTCGTCCTTGCCCTAGATTCGCAAGGATTTCGGCAACCCTTTTGTGGGGTGTATCGGGTGTCAAGTGTTCTTGGCTTACTAGCGAAATATGACAGCGTTCACGGGGAATCGATGCGCAATCTGCTTGTCGATCTTCGCGTGGTTGAAGTGGGTCTGGTTCAGGAGTCGGTGACCCTTGTAGATATTGATACTCCTGAAGATTTGGTTGCGGCTCAAGGTAATCTACGTCAAGTGAATGCGAAGGAGAGCTGATGGACGCATGGATTGAAGCGGTGAAGAAGGAACTTGGACTCGAGATTTCCATTGATAAAGACTTAATCTTGGATATTGCACGCGACGCCGCACATGCAGTGGAGAGACCAGCAGCGCCCGTAACAACCTTTCTCTTAGGGTACGCAGTTGCACAAGGAGCTGATCCAAAAGTTGTTGCGAGTGCAATCGAAAAGCTTGCACAGCAGTGGCCCGCTAAACCATGAGTGTGTTGCAAGAGGCGCAGTGGGATAAGGCACGCGAGGCTGCCGCCCGCAGCGCATCGACGTTGCCCTCTGAAAGAATCCGCCTTGCACAATGTTTGGATCGCACCTTAGCTTTTGATGTTGTGGCGCTCGTTGATCTGCCTACATATGAAACATCAGCGATGGATGGATATGCAGTTTCAGGAGTGGGCCCATGGAAGATTGTGGGCGATGTAAAAGCTGGCGCCCCGATGAGAGAAGTTCTTGAAGGTTCAACGGCAGTACGGATTGCAACAGGTGCAGTAATTCCTTCCGGGACTTTCGGCGTTTTGCGGTGGGAGATCGCCGAGATAGAAAATGGCCTCCTTCGGGGCGAAGTTCACCAAGGTGGAGACATGCGACCTGCAGGACTTGAATGTCACAAGGGTGAAGTCATCGCGCGCGCAGGCACTGTTCTTTCGCCCTCGTGGATTGGGTTGTTGGCATCTGCTGGACTCGATCAACTAGATGTCACACGTGCCCCTCGCGTGGAAATAATTTTGCTGGGAGATGAAATTCAATTGCAGGGAATTCCTTCAGGTGGATTGGTGCGCGATGCTCTAGGCCCCCAACTTCCTGGATGGCTAACACGTTTGGGCGCGCAAGTAATTGAGATGAGTTACGTGGAGGATGAACTTTCATTGGTCGTTGAAGCAATTGCTACGGCATGCACAAGAGCCGATGTAGTCATCACTACTGGTGGTACAGCAGATGGTCCGCGCGATCACTTGCATGCTGCAATCGCCGCACTTAATGGCGCCTTGATTGTTGATCGTGTGAAAGTCAGACCAGGTCACCCGATGTTGCTGGCAAAGATAGGTGATGTCTGCCTGTTGGGGCTTCCAGGTAATCCTCAATCGGCGATCGTTGCACTCATGACGCTGGGGGCTCCCGTGATTGGCGCACTTCTGGGGCGCCCGATTGCGCCGCTGGAAAAAGTTATTACTCGCAAGGAAATTAAAGCTCGTGAGGATTTCACTCGTTTAGTGCTTGGCAACGTCAGTCAAGGATTCTTCGATGAAGGAGAACACCTGGGCTCAGCGATGCTGCGCGGGCTTGCGCATTCACGTGGCTTTGCCGTTGCCCTAAGCGGAACAGGCGCGGCTGGATCTGCTGTCGCGTGGCTGCCACTTCCTTGACCTAGGATTGATGATTATGACAACGGAGAAATCATTCACGCACCTCGACGATAAAGGTCAAGCCCGAATGGTTGATGTGACCGATCGCGATGTCACGGTTCGCACCGCAACGGCTTCTGGATCAGTCACACTCTCCAGTGCTGTTGTAGCGCTGCTTCGTGAGGGCGCTGTCCCCAAAGGTGATGTGCTGGCAACGGCACGAATTGCTGCAATTATGGGCGCTAAGCGAACTCCAGATCTGATTCCTTTGTGTCATCCAATTGCGTTGCACGGAGTAGATGTAGATCTTGAAATCACCGATTCTGGCGTATCGATTCGAGTCTGCGTTCGAACTGCTGATCGCACGGGCGTTGAGATGGAAGCGCTCACTGCTGTGAGCGTTGCTGGTTTAACTGTGATCGATATGGTCAAAGCCCTAGATCCAGCAGCAACTATCTGTGATGTGCGAGTAGAAGCAAAATCTGGCGGCCGCAATGGTGACTGGGTACGGGATTGACCAGTTATAGCGCACAGGTAATTACCGCTAGCAACCGTGCCTCTGCCGGTGTTTATGAAGATCTCAGCGGAAATATTTTGGCGCAAGGGTTAACTGATTTGGGGTACACCGTTGCACCCGTTGTCATCGTGGCCGATGACGGAGCGCTCATAGCTCTTGAGATTTCACGTGCACTTGCCGCAGGAGCCGATCTCATTGTGACTACCGGTGGAACAGGTGTCTCGCCACATGATGTAACTCCAGAGGCAACTGCGCCTTTCATCGAGAAGTTGTTGCCAGGATTTAGTGAAGCCCTACGTGCGTATTCTCGCGATCGCGTTCCAACCTCAGACCTTACTCGGGGGCTAGCGGGTACTCATGGGACATCGTTGATCATTAATTTGCCGGGATCACCAGGTGGCGTGCGCGATGGCCTTGTCATTATTGAACGTTTAGCAGGTCACATTTTGGATCAAACTCGGGGTATGGATCATTGATGATTACTGCGACGCTGACGCAGGAGCTTATTGATCTCTCCACTTTTGTTAATGCTGTGAAATCCGATGAGTACGGCGCCGTGGTGACTTTCGCCGGTGATGTTCGAAATAACGATGGTGGCAAAGTTGTCACCTCACTTACATATGAGATTCATCCCTCCGCTGCGTCGGTGTTGGAAGAAATCGTCAATGAGGTTGCCGCAAAGCATGAGGTGGGAAACGTTGCTGTAGCCCATCGATTTGGCCCTATTGCGATAGGGGAGAGCGCCTTTATTGTTGCCGTCTCATCACGCCACCGCGGTCCGGCATTTGCTGCGTGCACGGAACTTGTGGATGAAGTTAAAGCCCGTTTACCGATTTGGAAGTATCAAGTTTTCGCCGATGGAAGCGATGAATGGGTCAATTGCGCATGAGTGCCCTTATTGATTCATACGGGCGAAAGCACCGAGACTTACGCGTATCTCTTACGGATCGTTGTTCACTGCGCTGCACCTATTGCATGCCCCATGATTTCTCTGATTGGCTTAAATCCGAACACTTGTTGAATACCGACGAACTTATGACCGTGATCAGCGCAGGCGTTAACGAGGGTATCGAGGAGATTCGACTCACTGGTGGTGAACCGTTGCTCCGAAACGATATTGTCGAAATTGTCTCTCGTATAGCAAGTCTTCCTAACGCTCCTAAACTTTCTCTCACCACTAACGGGTTGAAGTTAGTTGAATTAGCGCGGCCACTTGCCGATGCTGGTCTAGAGCGCATTAATGTCAGCTTGGATACGTTGCAACGCGATCGTTTTACAGCCCTTACACATCGCGACCGGATCCATGATGTATTCGCGGGACTTGCTGCTGCGCGCGAGGCGGGGCTTGCTCCGATAAAAATCAACAGCGTGCTGCTTAAGGATATTAATGATGATGAAGCACCGGCGCTGCTTGCATGGGCAATGTCAGAAGGGTTTTCCATTCGATTTATCGAACAGATGCCTCTGGATGCTGGCGGGATTTGGGATCGCTCCACGATGGTAACTGCGGGGGCCGTACTTGCCTCGCTATCGGTTGACTTTGATCTGACCCCCGTGCCCGATCGGGGATCATCCCCGGCGGAAGAGTTCTATATCGACGGAACTAAACAAACGGTGGGAATTATCGCCAGCGTGAGTCAACCCTTTTGTGGTGCATGTGATCGGCTACGTCTGACGTCTGATGGTCAACTGCGCTCTTGTTTATTTTCTTTGGATGAAATGGATCTCCGAAAAGTATTGCGTGATCCAAGTCTTTCTTCAGAAGAAATTACTCAAGAGATATCTTCGAGATTTCATAAGAGCGTGGCAGGAAAACTTCCGGGCCATGGAATCAATGATCCGAGTTTTATTCAACCGCGAAGACCCATGTCAGCTATCGGTGGCTAATTCACCCACCAGCAAATTTCGGTAAAACATCAATCTGACTTCCAGGATTTACAATCATTTCTAGATTGTGGCTTGCAACCCCATCGACAAGAAATGAACATTGAGGAATGATCCGAGCAAGTTCTGGATGCAACACAATGCACTGCGCCAATATGTGATTAACGCTCGCGCTATCAACATCTATATGGTCGGTTGCGGCAGCAGCGCGTGCAGCTGCAAATAGGCGTACGCGAACGTTTTCCATGCAGTGATTATCCCCTGAAATCCCATAAGATTCGCCCATGCGAAAAATTGCTGCCAGCGTGCTCGTTCTTGGATTGCTCCTCATCCAGAATCCTGCCCAGGCACAGGTATACAAAACAGCGAAGGTTTCAATCACCAAAGTAGGTACCCGGCATGATCCAGAGACTGGGTGGTATGTCTATGCGCGTTTCTATATTGCGGGAATAAAGGCGAAGCAGGATTATCGGTGTTCTTTAACTGCCTATGACAAGTCCAAGAAAGTCATAAAAAAGTGGATGACTTCGGGGTCAAGTTTTGATCCTCGCCCCTTTACCGAATACGAGGCTTTAACAAATATCAAGCCAAATCAGGTGAAGCTTGTGAAATCCGTTACCGCTACCTGCTCCCTCGCCAACAAGATTGCCACTGGGCAGGTTTTGCCGCCCATCATGATTGATCCTGCGCTGATTCCAGCCATCTCGGTTCCACTAACGAATGTACTTGTCTTTACGGTGACAACACCCGAGGACTGGAGTGCAGTAGTAGCCGATCCCACCATTGCAACGTTTATCCCAGGCGGCAACCAAGGTACCTATACAACCAACCCAGCACTCAAACCACTTAAAGTGGGAATGACGATCGTACATATGACACAAGCGGGTGGAATGACTTATGACATTGCTGTGACAATTACAGGATAGTTGTTAAGCAACTAAAATTGAACGTTTAGAAAGTCCCATGAAATATCCATCGATAAGTGTTTGTGGCGCCACATCGACGCTAGCGCCAGTGCCTAACGCAACAAAAAGTGGCGTGAAGTGTTCAACAGTGGGATGTGCGTAAGGCATTCCTGGAGCAAGTTCTTTAAACTTCGTCAGAGTATCTATATCTCCGTTGGCTAAAGCTTGTGCAGCCCATGCATCAAATTCAGATGACCAACCCGGGGCTTGGGCGTTCGGTGACCACTCGCGTAGGTAACGAAGCCCATGTGTCATAAATCCTGATCCGATAATCAAAACACCTTGATCGCGAAGTGGTGCAAGTCTTTTTCCAAGTTCCATTAACTTAATCGGATCAGCTGTAGGCATGGACATTTGTAAAACAGGAATATCTGCATCGGGGTACATCACGCGAAGTGGGACCCATGCGCCGTGATCAAGTCCTCGATTGCTCTGATGTACCGGTTCTGTATCGGGCATCAGTGATGCGACAAGAGCGGCGAGCGCGCTGGCATCAGGGGAGTTGTATTGCATCTCATAAAATTTCTGATCAAAGCCACCGAAGTCGTAGATCAGCGGCGTGTTTGCTCCCGTTGCACTCAAGGTAACGGGTTCAGATTCCCAATGCGCTGAAACGATGAGAATCGCGCTTGGGCGCTCAAGATTGTTTGAGATATCGCGCAACTGGCCCGTCCATAGTGGGTCATCGAGCAACATGGGTGCGCCGTGGCCGATGTACAAGGAAGGCATCGAAGTCATGACCAGAGCATATAATGATGTAGTTGAAAGTTCAACTACCTGCATCTGTCCTCACCGCTTCGACCTATAGAGTTGCCCGCATGAGCGACATCTCCCAGCAAGTGCGAAAAGCGCTCGATGCTGCAGTTGAAGCTATCGGTGGTTCCGCCCGTGAGGGACAGATAGAGATGGCCGAGGCGGTGGCTAACGCTCTTTCTGATCGCCACCACTTAATGGTTCAGGCAGGCACAGGTACGGGTAAATCCCTTGCCTACCTAGTTCCTGCCTTGGTACATGGCAAGAAAGTCCTTGTAGCAACTGCCACCTTGGCCCTTCAGCGCCAGCTCGTGGAGCGCGACCTTCCTCGCATCGTCCCGGCTCTGGAAAAGATTCTTAACCGTGAAATCACCTATGGCATTTATAAAGGTGTGGGCAACTACATCTGTTTGCAGAAGATGAATAGCGAATCACCTGATCCTGATGGTGATGTGCTGTTGGAAGTGTCCAGCCTAGGTAGCGACGCCAAACGACTGCACGCCTGGGCAGCGACGCCAGGCATTTCAGGGGATCGTGATGATGCACCGGATGTGGATCGTCGAGTCTGGGCTGCTAATTCCTTGTCGGGACGTGAATGTGTAGGCGCCGATGTGTGTGCCTACGGGCCTCAATGTTTTGCTGCAAAGGCAAAAGCAAAAGCGGCGCTCGCCGATGTGGTCGTCACAAACCACACTTTATTGGCCATTGAAATTGTTGAATCGCATCCAATCTTGCCCGAGCGAGATGCGGTGATCTTGGATGAAGCGCATGAATTTATGGATCGGACCACGCAAGCAGTTACTGAAGAGCTAACAGGGCCTCGTGTCTCACGAGCTGCCGCAATGGCGCGTAAGCATTTGCCAGGCAAACTCTCCGATGCTTTTACCAAAGCTGCCGATGCCTTTGATGATGCGATGGATGAATACGGACAGAGCGTGCGATTTGATACAACGTTGCAAGGACGATTGACAGATCTTCCCTCTGCTTTGGAGGCGCCTATTCGTAAAGTTCGCGAGAGCGCCCAGGCGATTATTCAGTTAATCGCCGCCGATGAAGAAATTGTAGATTCTGATTCCATCGCAGAACGCGCCCGCGTAAAAGGAGCGGTGAATGAAGTATCCGTTACTGCTGCCAAGTTGCTAAAGCTTGGCAGTGGCCAGGTGCTTTGGTATGAACCAACGTTTTCTACCTTGCATCTTGCCCCGCTGAGTGTCTCATCCGTACTTCGTGAAAATTTACTCACAAAAACGCCTGTTATTGCCACTTCCGCAACCCTGACCGTCGGAAAAGGTTTCGATGCGATGGCTCGAAATATTGGTTTCGTTGTAGGTGATGATCCCGATGCAGAAGTCGATGAAGGAGATATCGATCCCAGCAATGTTCAGATGCTCGATGTTGGTTCGCCTTTTGATTTTGCCAATCAAGGAATGTTGTATCTACCCAAACATTTGCCAGAACCAGGGCGCGATGGCCCAAGTGTGGAAGCGTTGACCGAACTTGGAGAACTTATTGACGCAGCGGGCGGACGCACCTTGGCTCTCTTTTCCTCCTGGAGGGGAGTAGAGGCTGCTGATGCGCATTTGCGCAAAGTGCTTGCCGAATTGCCGATAAAGATCATTACTCAAAAGCGTGGTGACGCAGTGGGCCCGCTTGTCGAACGATTTGCTAAGGATGAAACCTCCATCTTGCTGGGAACGCTGAGTTTGTGGCAGGGAGTTGATGTTCCAGGTTCTGCATGCATCTTGGTAGCGATCGATCGCATTCCTTTCCCAAGACCTGATGATCCCGTGATGTCTGCAAGGGCTGCCGAAATAGATGCCAGCGGTGGAAGCGGATTCATGCAGGTCTCCATGCCACGCGCGGCACTGATGCTTGCACAAGGCACGGGACGTCTTATTCGCTCCGTTGATGATCGTGGCGTAGTAGCAATTTTGGACTCGCGAATCGTGACAAAGCGCTATGGCTCGGTATTGCTCAACTCGATGCCACCGCTGTGGCGCACCTCTGATGAGAAGATTGTTAAAGAGTCGCTTCGCCGCCTGCACGAATCCATGACAAAATAGCCAGATGCCCCGTATTAGTACGCCCACCCTTTCGCAGCATCGCGATTGGCGACGTCAACAATTAATCGCTGCCGCTTCAGCAATTGCGCTGCAAGATGGTGGAAGCGCGGTGACTGTTGCCGCTGTGGCAGAAAAGGCAGGGCTCTCGCGCACATCGGTGTATGAATACTTTGCTAGTAGCGCCGAACTTGTCGCCGATTTAGTAATCGAGGAACTCACGGTTTTCGCGCATTCATTGCAGGACGCCGTTGCCCTTACATCAGATCCCTATGACGCCATTGATTCTTGGATTAGCGCAGCCCTTCGATATATCGGCGATGGCCGGCATTTACTTGCCAAAGCGCTGAGTTCAACATCGATGCCTAAGGATCGTGCAGGAGAGATCGGCGCAGCCCACCGAGCGCTGCTTGCCCCGATGTATCAGGCACTTAAGGAAATTGGTATTACCGATGTCGCGCAAGCACTTACGTTAATCCAAGGTGTTACGGATGCTTCCACAAAACGAATAGAAAGCGGAAGCGACGCAGAGCTGGAAAGCATCACTGCCACCAACTTCTGCGTCGCTGGAATCCGCGCGCTCGTTCCTTAAATAATCTTTAAGGTCACCTTTGATGAAAGTGCGCCCCATAGTGCAGCTTGCGCAGGTGCAGCTGTTGTTATTACGCAAGCGCCAACTTTCTTACCAGTCACGATAGTTTTTGCGACTGTGCAAACATCTGGAGTTGTCGAAACATACGTCACAACATTTCCGAAGTTGCTCTTTGCTGGCAAGTAGTAACGTGCTCCGATCTTGGCAGATCCTGCAATAGTACGAATGCTTTGAATACCTGCGCTAAGAGCAAATGGATAGTGTGAAGTAACTGCTTGATAACTCAAATTTCCTGGTGAGGAAAGTGCGAAGTCGCAGTAACCCGATGCCTTGAGTGAAGTAATAACGTTCTTAGTCACAGTGCAATCTGGGGTCGATGACTTAATAGTCACAAGGGAGCCTGATGCACTTGTCGCGCTAATGGCCAACGTTGCGTGATAAGGAAGAGATTCGGGTACTGATCCGCTGATCACGACATTGTTGATCTTTGCAGTGATGACATCAGAGGGTTTAACAACGGCAATCATCCCTGCACTAAAGCTGATATTTATGAGCTGGTCTTCGGTTCGATCTGTTGGCTTTGTGTGGTCGTAGGTGAGGAAGATTCCGCATTGATCGATGCCACACGTTGTACCTTGCACTACGCCCAATACTTTCAACGCTACATCGCCCATGGGTGAAACTGAGGCGTTTGCATCGTAGGAAACCCATAGCTGATGCGCGCTGTCGCATGAAGCAGCAAGTGATCCCGCGGTGGCAGTGCGTAGACATTCCACTACGTAGAGCCCACCCGTTGAAGGGAAATTGCTCAGGGCAATATGGATTGTGTCTCCCGCTGGATTGAGATTTGTTGTAGGTCCACCTTGGAACTTAGTCATGGCTGATGCGCTAATGGGCGTGAGAAGTAACGCTCCTAAAGCAAGCGCGATTGCCATGCGCACGATTGGACGAACGAGACCTGCTGATTTCATGTACTTCTCCTTATTATTTCGAGTTATTTCTTTGGGCTGGTAAACGTGACGGGAAGGAAGATGTCATAACTGCGATCGCTCTCACGAAGATGATCGGCGCGAATCGTGATTGCGCATGCAACTTTTTTGCAATCAGCTAAAATTTTTCCATCGGGTGTCTTAATCAAATAAGACAGATGCATGCGCTTCGTAAATCGACCACCGGCCAAAAATGGTTGAGCAACTCCAACGCCATAGGGAGGAGGATTAGAGGAAATCCAATAGGAAGCATCACCAGCGCCGCTCATATTGACTCCGCCACCGCATGGGGTGGGCAAGGATCCTGCTGCTGGAATGAGGCAGAAGGCAAGATAGATTCCAACAGTTTCATCAAAGTTGGTTCCGCGAACGGTAATGGCCGCACCTGATGCAATCTTCACGCTAGAGGCAGTTATTACCTCGCCATGAGTCCCTTTGGCGCTAGTAGTGGGAGCAGCTGCGAATGAGGCTGAAGAAGAAAGGGTCAGAGCAGCCAGGATGATTCCTACCAACCAAAAGCGTTTCTTCATTGCGAAACCATAAACCCCGTACCTTAGAAAGTTATCCGACAGTCTTGCTGTACCTGTCGGCACATTCTTTGACAGACTACCTTCGTGAAGATGTACGCGCGCAAAAGTCTATCTATTGCCCTATTCACGTCCATTTCTCTGATGATATTCACAGGTTGCGCCTCGCCGAAAACGACCGACAATTCCTCCAAGGTATCAATAATCACGGCAAGCGATATACCCGAGATATCGATTTCAACTCAAGAGCTGCCTATAAAAAAACGCGTAGTTGCGCTGGCCAATGGAAGTGCTGAAATTATTAGCGCGATGGGGTTTACGTCAATTCTCGTTGGTCGCGATATAGCCAGCACTATGCCTGCACTTTCCTCTGTCGCGATTGTTACATCGGGACATCAAGTGATTCCGGAGAAGATCATTTCCCTTAACCCGGATGTCGTGCTGATTGATGCATCTACCGGACCAAGTAGTGCTGTGACTTCATTGAAATCAAGTGCGCAAACTCTTGTGCAAATTCCTGAAGCATGGACTCTGACTGATATTGCAAAAAAAGTTACTTCAGTTGGTGAGGCGATTGGGGCACCAAAGAGTGCAGCCGCATTGAACGTGGCTCTTTCTAAAGCGATCGTTGATGCCAATATTGGCCGCGTGCCTGCCCCGAAAATTGCTTTCCTCTATTTGCGCGGAACGAGTTCGATTTTTCTTATGGGGGGCCCTGGCTCTGGCGCCGACTCACTGATTTCCGCAATCGGCGCAGTAGATGTGGGCGCACAAACCTTGCCTCATCCATTTAACTCACTCACAAGTGAAGCGCTGGTTAAAGCCAACCCTGATGTCATCCTTGTTATGACTAAGGGCATGGAATCAGTCGGCGGGTTAAAAGGGTTGTTGGCACTTCCCGGTGTGGCGCAAACTTCTGCCGGAATAAACCAACGCGTGATCGCAGTTGATGACTCGTTATTACTCTCCTTTGGCCCTCGTACTCCAGGACTGGTTGGCGCACTTGCCAAGGCCTTGCTGAAAGAGATGAAGTAGATGAGACGCTGGCTGATTTATATCTACATCGTTGTGTTGATTGCTGCCACCTTCTTCTCGCTTTCTGTTGGTGCCTCGCACCTCGATCATTTATGGCAGGTTCTTTTCCATCCGCAATCGACGACGTATCTGGGAGACCATAATATTTTGTGGCAAATTCGCGTTCCTCGAATAGTAACGGCTCTGCTCGTGGGAGCCGCTCTTGGGGCCGCTGGTGTTATGGCTCAGGGTGCGTGCAACAACCCATTGGCAGAACCAGCAATAGTGGGAACATCAGCAGGAGCAGCATTTGGCGTTGTCGTTGGATTGCTCGCTAATGTTGTTGCTATTGGTTCACTCGGTGCGATCATCTGCGGAATCGTCGGCGGCTTATTAGCATCCATGTTGACGCTTCGCCTTGCCAGAAGTCGTGATGATCAAGCATCGGTCGTTTTAATCATCGTCGGTATTGCAACATCAGCAACCATTGCAGCTTTAGTTGGAATCACCACGTCCATGATCACGCGTGCTGATGCACGATCAGTCTCCTTTTGGACATGGGGATCGTTAGCACTTACGACAGGAAAAGATTTGTGGATTCTGGCACCTGTCGTCCTCCTTGGGATTGCTGGTGCTTGGTTTATCGCTCCTTGGTTGGATGTTCTCTCCTTCGGTGACTCAACGGCCAGACATATAGGAATCGACCCTGTTAAAACTCGACGCATTGCGTTGATCGCTCTTTCCGTTCTTGTTGCAGGGGCGGTAAGCACAGTTGGGTCTATAGCATTTCTTGGATTGGCAGCGCCACATATCGCGCGGTTGGGTTTTGGACCCCGACATCGTCCGCTAGTGCTCCATAGCGCACTTGTTGGCGCCGTTATTTTGCTGATTGCAGACACGGCGGCTCGCACAGTTGCGGCGCCACGAGAGTTGCCTATCGGCTTGATCACCGCTCTTATTGGCGCTCCAATTTTGATTACATTGGTTCGCAGAAATATTAGTATCTGGAGAGTCCAGTGATTGCCGCCCGTAACGTCACAGTATTTCGTGGTGAAGATGTTGTGCTGAGTGACTTTTCACTAGAGATTCATCCTGGTCAGATCACGGCCATATTGGGCCCCAACGGATCGGGCAAGAGCACATTGCTTGCCGCGCTTTCTGGAGATATTGCTCTGGTATCGGGTGAGATCACTATCGATGAACGACCACTGGCTCATTACGACATTGCTGCGATTGCGCGTGTTCGGGCTGTTTGTTTGCAAAGTCAGAAGTTCTCTTTGGCATTCACCGTTGGTCAAGTATTAGAGATGTCAACATCGCGATCAGGCACCACCGAAAGTGTGAACCAGGCGGTCATCGCCTTGGATATCGCCGCGCTATTGCCTCGCACAGTTACTTCACTATCTGGGGGAGAGCAGCAACGCGTGGCAATAGCTATGGCCATTGCCCAAGCCACTCCCTACCTCTTTTTAGATGAACCATTTGCTGCCCAAGATCTTGCCAGTGCGGCTCGCATCAAGAGTTATCTTCGAGTGTTGGCCTCACAAGGTGTTGCAATTGTGGTGGTGGCTCACGTGGAGGAAGACACCTTGGAATGGTGTGATGTAAAGGTACGTTTGAGCCCTCGGTAAACTAGAAATCGCGCAGGAGTATGGCGTGAACTGTAGGCCAGGATTTCGCAAAACTTGGATGCAGCGACATTGAATCAACGTCTTCCCATGCAACCCATCGCAATTCTTGTGATTCGTGATTCATCTCGTGCGGGATAAGTTGGTCATTGACGGTGGCAATGATCGTGTCATATCGCCAATCGGAGTGATCATCGGTGTGCGTTGCACATATTGTGACGTGCTCTGGCTCAATCCCAGTTTCCTCAATTGCCTCACGAATTGCTGCTTCGACCGGTGTTTCATGGGAGTCACGCGCGCCACCAGGGATGCCCCATGTATCTCCGTTATGGACCCATTCCGCACGGTGTTGCAGCATGAGAGTTTTATCGCGCACCATAAGCAAACCTGCTGCGCCATGGAGCCCCCAGTGCTTATTTCCGCAACGGCATTGCACCCAACCGTCACCATCACGCGCGCTCATGACTCCACCTTATTGCTATACCTGCGGGCTTTCCACAGATGCACACGCTCGCACGTGAGTGATGTACGACAAAGTTTTATTCTGCCTGGCATGCCCATGACATATTCGAGCCAAGCCCTTTGCCTGATACTGATCTGTCCTATCCTCATACTTTCCGTTGTAGCTAAACCTGAGAGCGCCCAAGCATCTGATTGCGTTAATAGCGCCTGCATCGATGTGTACACACTTAACGGTCGCATCGTTATCGAGGCGCATAAAGGTGGCGCTGCAACACCAAAACCCGTCGTGACGCCCACTAAGAAAAGTACACCAAGAGCGGTCGCTAAGCCTTTAATCAGAGTTACCCCGAGACCGATAGTGAAATCAGCGCCAGTAAAGCCCCGAAAAGTTATTGTTCGTAAACCTGTCGTGCGTAAAGCAATCCCAACACTTGCCGCTGGTGCTTCACTCAGTGACAAATTAACAAAGCTTCTACCCACCGCAACGATTTCGCATCAACCGACATCCAGCGCCCTAGCTGATGTCGCTGTTATCTATTGGTGCAATCTTCCCAGCGTCTTCAACACGAAAGTCGCGATAATTGGCGAGGTCATTGATGTGACGATGCGAGCATCGTTTATATGGAGTTTTGGTGATGGTGGTTTTTATGCAACCACTGTGCCAGGTGGTCCTTATCCCAGCCAACAGATCATGCACACCTATACCAAGCCTGGGACATATGTCGTCACCATGCTTGCCACCTGGGGAGGAACATGGACTCATAACGCAGTCGCACGTGCAATTACTGGCGAAGTTCGCAAGCTCTCTGTCACAACCATTCATGTAGTTGCCGCTCCTACAGTTCTCTCAAATTGAGCAACCACCATCGAATGGTTCTCCACAAGCGATAGCAGCTATTCGATGATTGGTCAGTGCGACACTGCACTCTCTGCACTTATGACAACACTTACATCACCTCATGATTTACTCGCCGCAATTCCATTTCTTATTGGCTATCACCCCACAGATTCACTTGTTTTAGTTTCCCTACGTGATGAATCAGTGGGCATGGCAATGAGAGTCGACTATCCACAAGATCCGTTCTCGGAAAACACGACAAGACTCATTGATTCACTCGTTATGCATCTGCTTCGCGAAGGTGGCGATGGAGCACTCGTCGTTGCCTATGCACCCATCGATCGAAATGATGCGGGCGAAATGCTCGATATTCTCGCATCGGCGATACGTGCATCAGGTATCAGCGTTCGAGAAGCGCTCCAAGTTCACGCGGGGCGCTGGCGCTCGACTTTGTGCAATGAGAACGATTGTTGCCCGCCACTGGGGCGAGAACTTCCAGAGATCTCGGCATCGCGCATTGCCGCGGAACAAGTAGCCACAGGGCGCCCGATGCCCTTTCTCGATTCTCGCGCGCTGACAGATTCCATATCCTCATTGGAGTTAAGTCTGGATCCACATTTTTGCTCTCGCGTCGCAATCCCAGGTACTTCGCAAAAAGTTGGAGCCATTTGCGTCATTGACCTTGCCTCGCGATTTATTTCTGGAGCAATCGGTGCGGATATAGTTTCTGATCAAGAACTTTCAGCAAAGGTAATCTCTGCGCTGGGCGATATTCAGGTTCGAGATTTCGCCCTGGGGTCTCATTCAGAAAGCACCTTGCCGATCTACTCCATGATGTGGCGCTATCTGCTTCGTATCGCGCCCGTTGGTTATGTCGCGCCCGTGGCCTGTCTTTTAGCTGCGCTCTCATATGAAAATGGGGACGGCGCTCTAGCTAATCGATGCCTCGATCGTGCCATCAAGGATGATCCGACCTATTCGTTGGCAACCCTGCTTCGACGAGTATTTAGCGCGGCTTGGCCACCGGAGGCATTTTCTGCCATGCGCAAGGAGCTCCATCCCAAGGTATGCGCTTCGATATTTGATGCGCCTGCGGTGCTTTCCACTACGCGATAGGCGAGTTTCAGATCAACGATTCATCGCGTAGAATTGCCACTAGGTCACGAGTTCCAGGTTTCAGCCCCGGCTTACTGGACGGCAACCCTCC